>NZWG01000032.1 GCA_002698235.1 Fidelibacterota bacterium
TTTGGTCCAAGAAAAGTACACATAAGAGCAGGTGCGACCGTTATGGGTTGTAGGGATTTCCTTATAGCTTATAACATAAATTTAAACACACGAGACGCTCGCCTTGCAACAGACATTGCTTTTGAATTAAGAGAGGCAGGTAGAAGTAAGAGGACACCGAATGTTTTGTCAAAGAATTTACTTGATGGCGATATCGTAAGACACGAAGATGGTAAACCAGTAAAAGTACCTGGCCTGTTTAAGGACGTTAAAGGAATCGGTTGGTATGTCAAAAGTTTTAATAGAGCTCAGATTTCCATCAATTTTAATAATTATAAACTATCTACGATTCATAATGTTTTTGATGAAGCTTGTAGGCTAGCTGGATTACGCGGTGTAAGAGTTACCGGAAGTGAGCTTGTTGGTTTGGTGCCTCTAGATGCAATAACTATGGCTGGACTACATTATTTGAGAAAACAAAATCGATCTATGGGAATTCCGGTCAAGGATATAATAGAATGTGCGGTACAATCACTTGGTTTGGATGATGTGGCTCCATTTCATCCAAATGAAAAAATCATTGAATATGCTGTTTTAAACGACAATCAGGAAAAACAGTCTATGATTGATACTGATTTTCTAGATGAATTATCAATTAACAGCCCAGCTCCTGGTGGTGGTAGTGCTGCAGCTCTATCGGGCTCACTAGGTGCATCATTAATCTCTATGGTGGCTGCTTTGACTCATGAGAAAAAAGAGATGTTAGAAAGCAAACCAATGATGGATGAAATAGGTATTGAGGCGCAGAGTTTAAAAGATCGTCTTGCAGTTTTAATTGAAGAGGATGCAAATGCATTTGATGGCGTTATGAAAGCAAATAGGTTATCTAAAAATACGAATAATGAAAAGATTTTAAGGAAAGAATCAATTCGATCTGCAAATAAGTATGCTATTGAGGTACCATTAGAAACTGCAGAAAAGAGTTTTAGAGTCTTGCAACTTTCGGAAAAAGTTGTTATTCATGGAAATCCAAATTCAGTTTCTGATGCGGGTGTTGCAGCAGAGGTCGCACTCGCGGGAGTTCGAGGTGCATGTTTGAATATAATGATAAATTTATCAGGTCTGGATGATAGCTCTTTTTTTGAAAAAATGAAGAACAGAGTAAATCAATTGATTGAAGACTCTGAGTCACTTCATAAAAAGATATACAAGAAAACAACCTCAATTATAAAAAGTTAAATTTTAAGATAATGATAAAAGCACTTTCAGAAGATTTACGAAATAAGATATCTGCAGGAGAGGTTGTTGAAAGGCCTTCATCTGTTGTTAAGGAACTAATTGAAAATAGTTTAGATGCAGGTGCTACTGAAATTTCTATTGTCATTGAAAAAGGTGGGCACCACACTATCCAGGTAAGGGATAATGGTTCTGGAATTTCACCAGGTGATCTTCCTTCAGCAATAAGAAGGTTTCATACAAGCAAGATTGAGTCTGTAAATGATCTGTTCTCTATTGATACTTTAGGATTTAGAGGAGAAGCTTTAGCCAGTATAGCATCAATATCAGAAATGTCCTTACTATCAAGTAATAGAGATGGTGCTAGTGCTGAGCTTCCTATTGTTAACGGCATCCCCGGAGAAATCCAGCCAGCTGCAAATATTGGTGGTACTGAAATCACCATTCGAAATTTATTTTATAACACACCAGCAAGAAAAAAATTCTTAAAAACTCCGCGTACAGAATTACGTAAAATTGTAGATGTTGTTCGATGCTATGGTTTAGCATTTCCAGATGTAGAATTTAAGCTATTAGCAGATAATAGAGATGTCTTTCATGTCCATTCCGAATCTCTTGAAGATCGTATTGATAACCTTTTAGATCCAACATACTCAAGAAACCTACTACCTATAAATATAACCAAAGGTGATTATGTCTTCTCGGGATTTATTGGTAATCTTAATCTTGTACGTTCCCGACCCGGAGAGCAATATCTTTTTTTGAATCGTCGTTTCATAAAAGATAGGTTGATGAATCGTGCTGTTTATAATGCATATGAGTCGCTCATAAAGAGGGGAGAATATCCATTCTTTGTTATAAATCTTCTTTTGCCTGGTGACCAAGTAGATGTTAACGTACATCCTACGAAGACAGAAGTAAGATTCAAGGATGAATGGCGTTTATTTCATTTGTTAAAATCCGAAGTTGGTAATTCTTTAGATTCTGTTTTAGATACTATCCCAGGCTTTGATACTTCATTTCAGCAAAGTAACTCAGGTTCGAGTATTGGGGATTTTAGTTTACAGCAGTCTAAAGTAAGTGAGACAATTCCAATTGACCTAAATCAAAATACCATTGATTTCAATCATTCTGATACATTACATCCCACCAAAAGTGATATTCTTCGTGCAAGAGATTATGTAACTAAACTAGCAGAGACCCGTATCGATAACCAGTCAACGATTGCCACTGAAAATATATGGCAGATTCATAAAAAGTATATAGTCTCTGAAGTAAATAGTGGACTTGTGATTATCGATCAGCATGTTGCTCATGAGAGAATATTATATGAAGATGCATTAAAAGCATTTGAATCAACTTCAATGGCCTCTCAGACATTGCTTTTCCCTGAAACATTGGAGTTCTCACCTGATGACTTTGATGTCTTATTCGATGTTTTACCCTACCTTGAAAAGATAGGATTTAAAATAAAAAAACAGGATAATCTGTCCGTAAGAATTGATGCAATACCTTCTGAAATGTCTATTGGAAATGAAAGGGATGTGATAAGGGAAATTTTAGATAATTTTTTAAAGGAAAGAAAAGAATATAGTTCATTCCAAGAAGGACTTGCAGCAATGTTCGCTTGCAAAGCAGCAATAAAGGCAGGAGACTCCTTAATGAGGGAGGAGATGCAAGAATTAGTAAATAGATTATTTTCTACCAAGCATCCTTATTATTGTCCTCATGGTAGACCAATAATAGTTCAAATGTCCTTAGACGAATTAGATGGTCGGTTTGAGCGTCATTAATCAATCTCTCTCGGTTTAAAAAACCACATTAATTCACATTTATCTGAACTTAAATTAATTTCATTCCATTTTTTTGTATCAAAAGAAACTTTTCCAATTGCTGCTGTAGGAAATTTAATTATTGATTCACTCTTAACCTTTTCAATAAACGATGAGAATATTGGTTCATGTCCAACTAGACATATGCATTGATATTTATTATCCTGCTTTTTTAAGATGTTTATTAAATTTTCTAATGAAGACCCGTAAATACTTTTCTCATATTTTACTTTTGCTAACCAGCCACCATTTTTTGCCGCTAATTCAATAGTATTTCTAGTTCTCAATGCTGTAGATGATATTATTAAATCAGGTACCTCCGTTTTTTTCGATAAAAATTTTCCCACTCTTTTAGCATCATTAATACCTCTTTTGGAAAGTGGCCTCTCATGATCATGGTCATAGTTCGCACCCCAGTTAGATTTACCATGCCTAAAAAGAATAACTGATTTCATATCAGTGTCCTAAGCTCGTTTTGAGAAAATTACAATATTGGCTCATATTCTCTTTATTGATTTAATTTTGATAGGATCGTTAAGCATTCGATTATTTGAAGGAAGTTGATGAGTAAATTTTATAATTTGTATTCCAGATATGACATATTCAAAAGCAGTAAAGCCTTTCCCATCCGGATTTTGCTTGCCATTATAATTAAGATTAGGTTGATTAGTATTAATAATAAATATTTCAGAGTTTGCTATCCCTTGCTTATTTCTGGCCATTGAAATAGTACCATTTAGATACCTAATATTCGTGATGTTAGTTGATTCATGAGAGATTGAAGGCAATTTATTTGGATGTTTATCAAAACCTAAACCTCCTTGAATTACTTCAATTTTGACATTGTAATTCTTTTGATTTTTCAGATCAACAGCTCTATAAAAGTGAAAATCATCATATCGTCCTTCCTCAACATATTTTAAGATATTTTTAAAAGTTAGCGGAGCCTTATGTGGCAAAAATTCTATTATGATCATATCATTTTCAATATTTAATGCTACTTTAATAGTATTATCTTTATGACAATTAATAAAAATTATAGCAAATACTAATACTGTATTTTTCATAAATATAATTTATGCATCTCAATATAATTGGTTTTAAATAAAATCGTATATTTTCCTATGATTGAACTATCAGAAATTCGTAAGGCAAGATCGAGGATCAAACCTTTCATCCATCAGACACCAGTCTTGACTAGCTTAAGTCTAAATAAAATGATAGATAGTGAACTATATTTTAAATGTGAAAATTTCCAAAAATCCGGATCATTTAAAATTCGTGGTGCAGCAAATACAGTTCTACAATTAAATAGTCAAGAACTAGAAAAAGGAGTCGTAACTGCCTCATCTGGAAATCATGGAGCAGCACTGTCAATGGTGGTATCAAGACTGGGTATAACACCTATAGTGGTGATGCCAAATAACACACCTAAGGTAAAAGTTGATAATGTGAAAAGGAATGGTGGAAAAGTAGTTTGGTGTGAACCTAATCAAGTTTCAAGGGAAAAGATTTTGGATGATATTATAAAACAAACCAATTCTATATTAGTCCACCCATATAATGATAAACGAATTATTGAAGGACAGGGCACTGTTACCCTAGAATTTCTTGAACAATGTCCTAATCTTGAGACTATTGTATCGCCTATAGGTGGTGGTGGCCTGCTTAGTGGTACTATATGTTCGGCGAAGAGCTTAAACAAAACAATAAAGATTTATGGTGCAGAACCGAAAGAGGCAGATGATACTTTTAGGTCCATTAAGAGCGGTACTATACAGGTGAATCAGTCTACAAATACTATTTGCGATGGGTTGCGAGCACAAATTGGGACAATTCCATTTCCAATTATTAAGGATAATGTTGAAGGTATTCTTACTATTGAAGAAAAGGATATTATTGATTCCATGAAATTGATATGGGAAACCATGAAAATTATAGTTGAACCATCTTGTGCAATCACTCTTGCGGCTATTTTGAAGAATAAGAGATTATTTCTAGGAAAGAAAGTTGGGTTGATCATATCAGGGGGGAATGTTGATTTAAAAAGCCTTCCATGGAACAAATAATTAATTTAAATGAAGAAGATAATCACAATTGTTGGTACTACTGCAAGTGGTAAAACATCCTTAGCTATTCGATTATCTCATATTTTGGATGCTGAGGTAATTAGTTTGGATTCCAGACAAATATTTAAACGCATGCCAATTGGGACTGCACAACCTACAAATAAAGAAAAAGATGGTGTCACGCATCATTTAATAGGATTTAAAAATCCATGGGACCCGGTATCTGCAGGGAGATATGCTGAACTTGTATTAGATAAAGTAAGCAACATTCATAAAANTGGAAAAATACCNATAATTTGTGGNGGAGCAGGNCTTTATTNTAGAGCAATNAAAAATGGACTCTTTAGTAAAAGTAGTACAGATGAATCNCTTAGNNATGAATTAGAAANTGCCTATGACANAAACCCANGTCAATTAATGGATGAATTAATNAAGATAGACCCAGAATATGCAAGNATAGTGCATATAAATAACAAAAAGAGACTCGTTCGCGCATTAGAGATCTTTGGTATCACTGGTAAGGCACCAAGTAANAATTTTGATGAACAAANAAATAANCCTACNAAGGTATTAGACCTTTTCACNATAAGACTTGACTGGGAAAGACAAAGTTTAATTAAAAGAATTGAGCATAGATTAGANCAAATGTTAGNTTCAGGATGGGTCGAAGAGGTTAAAGGTCTTTTGAAANTACAAAANGAAAAATCTTCATTATTTCCTGCGTTGAATTCCATTGGATATGAGCAAATCCANTNTTATNTNGAAAATGATATTNACTTTGATAAAATGAAGGAAACTATATTTGTAAAAACACGTCAATTTGCAAAGCGCCAAAGTCAATGGTTTAATAAAGANGATATTGAGCTCACTTTGAAGATGGATACTTTGAAAAAAGATGAGATTGTTCAAATATTATGTGACTTATTTAAAACAATGATATAATTTCGCGCGCGATNAAANCCTTTTAATCAGTCCAGTGAGGCTGAAAAGGCAGATTTAACCTCCATAATGAACTTGGTATTCTGCGGGAGGTTTTTTTTTAGGGAGTACTTTTGGAAAAAATTNTTTTAATGCATGAGGAAGCAGTATCAAGATCCATNACACGTCTTTGTCATGAAATAATTGAAAATAATGGNGACTGTAGCGATGTTGNCTTGATTGGAATANATAACCGTGGAGTTCCCCTGTCTGAGAGAATTCATAGAAAAATCTATGAATTGATNGGTACTGAGCTACATAAAGGTTCANTGGATATTACNTTTCATAGAGATGANTATAGAGAGCGGCTAGTTATGCCAGAGGTTAAAGGTACTGACATACCCCTTTCATTAAATGGNAAGNTTGTTGTNCTTGTAGATGATGTGTTGTACTCTGGTAGGACAGTTCGAGCTGCNTTGGANGAATTAAATAGTTTTGGTCGNGCTTCAAAAGTACAACTTGCTGTNCTTGTAGACNGGGGTCATCGCGAGNTGCCCATAAAAGCTGATTATGTAGGCAAGAATATTCCCACTCANGAAGGAGAGCATGTAAANGTATTTCTTAAAGAGACNGATAAGAANGATAGTGTGCTTTTAATTAGAGATAGAGATTAATTNTGCTNNAAAATAAACATTTACTGGGCCTTGAAGGATATCCNGCTAAAGANATTCAGACTATTATAGAAACAGCATTTAANTTNAGAGAAGTTTTAGACCGTCCTATAAAGAAAGTACCATCNTTGCAAGGTGTGACAATTGTAAATTTATTTTTTGAGAATTCAACTAGNACTAGAATCAGNTTTGAATTAGCACAGAANAGATTAAGTGCAGATACTGTNAATTTNTCNGCATCATCTAGTAGTTTAAAAAAGGGTGAAAGTTTTAAAGATACCGCNCAAAATATTGAAGCAATGAAGATNGATGCAGTTGTTATGCGTCATCCCACCCCTGGTGCNCCAAAACATCTTACNAATTTTATTGATTCGGTCATTATAAATGCTGGTGATGGAACACATGAGCATCCCACTCAGGCNATATTAGATATGATGAGTTTGCANGAAAAATTTGGAAAATTAAAAGGTCTCAAGGTCGCTATTNTTGGTGATATATTGCATAGTAGAGTTGCTTTAAGCAATATTCATGGTTTAAAGACAATGGGGGCTGANGTTATTCTGTGCGGCCCACCTAATNTAGTGCCTGATCATCTTAAAGAATTGGAAGTTACATATTCAAAAGATGTAGATGAGGTTATAGAATGGGCTGATGCATTAAATGTACTTCGTATTCAAAGAGAAAGAATGGGGAGGGGTTTGGTTCCCTCGACTCGTGAATATAGATCATTTTTTGGCATAACAAGCGAAAGAATAAAGANACATAAAAAAGAGATAGTTATTATGCATCCAGGTCCAATGAATCGTGGTGTTGAAATTGATGGTGAAGTAGCTGATAGTGATCAAGCAATTATTTTAGATCAGGTCTTAAATGGTGTCGCATCTAGAATGGCTATTTTATATTTATTATGTGGAGGTAGAAAAGTTGAAGGAGTGTAAAAAGTGTCTCTAGAAAAAATTTCAAAAAATGTTATGCTTAAAGGAGGTACTTTAATTGACCCTTACCATAAAAAAACATTTAAAGCAGATGTTTTGATTAAAGATGGAAAAATTCTTGAAATAGGAACTCTTAAACCACCCAAATCATGTGATATTATCGATTGCAAAGATAAAATTATTACACATGGNTTCTGTGATTTGCATGTGCATTTTCGTGAGCCCGGTAGAGAAGATAAAGANACGTTGCAGACTGGTTCTATTGCTGCAATGGCTGGAGGATTTACAAGGGTCTGTGTCATGCCAAATACTAATCCTCCTCTTGATACACCTGAATCCATTAATTTCATTATTAAAAAAGCAGAAGATGCTCCAGTACATATACACCCCATTGGTGCAGTATCAAAAGGTCAAGATGGAAAAGATATCACTGAAATGGGATTAATGTATAAAGAGGGAGCTGTCGCATTTAGTGATGATGGACTCCCAATCCAAGATGGCGGGGTAATGAGAATTGCATTGGAATATTCAAAGCTCATTGAAGTTCCGATAATTAATCATGCGGAAGATGAATGTTTAAGGAACGAAGGCCATATGCATGAAGGCACTATTTCAACTCGTCTTGGATTATCAGGGAACCCAGATCTTGCTGAATCATCAATGGTACATCGAGATCTCGAACTGGCAAATCTTGTTGACGCAAAAATCCATGTTCCGCACGTTAGCTCTGAAAAGGCGGTAGATTTGATCCGCGAAATGAAAAAGCATAAAGATGATGTTACCTCAGAGGTCACTCCGCATCATCTATTTTTTAATGATGAAGATCTTATTACATACGATACTAACTTAAAAGTAGGGCCACCAATACGAACAGAGAATGATAGAAAATCACTCATCTCAGCAGTTATAGATGGTACAATAGATTGCATAGCAACTGATCATGCGCCTCACACCATTGAAGATAAAGAAACCACATTTGACCTTGCTTCTTTTGGAATGATAGGGCTTGAGTCTTGTTTTGGGGTCGTAAATAAGGTTCTTTGCATCGAATCAGGTATGGATTTAATTGATTTAATATGTTTACTCACAAATGAGCCAAGAAAGATTATGGGATTTGAACGTGATCTTTTTTCCATGGGCAGTTCAGCAGAAATAGTGATTATTGACCCAGAAAAAGATTGGATTTTTTCTAAAAAGCATATCAAATCTAGATCTATAAATTCACCTTACATTGGCAAGAATTTGATTGGAAAAGTTGAATTAACAATATCTTGTTCACACATATACAAAAGTGCTTAAATTTTATTTAAGAATTTATATTGACTAGGAGAATGCCTAAAGTCTAAGTTCCCGGGCTTTAATCGAAATAAAATGAAGACTACATCAATAAAAGAATCAGAAATAAGAAAAGAATGGTGGGTAGCAGACGCTGAGGGCCAAGTCCTAGGCAGATTTGCTTCCAAAATTGCCCAAGTCCTAAGAGGTAAACATAAAGTTAATTTTTCACCTCACATGGATATGGGAGATTTTGTAATTATAATAAATGCTGAGAAGATAAAGGTTACTGGCAATAAGGAAGCTGATAAAACTTACTTTAAGCATACTGGATACCCTGGTGGAGGTAGTGAAATAAGTTTAGCTGAACTGAGACGTTCAAAACCAAATAGAATACTAGAAACTGCCATTAAAGGAATGTTGCCTCACAACAGATTAGGCCGTTCTATTTTAACTCAACTAAAAATTTATTCGGGTGAAGAGCACCCACATTCTGCTCAACAACCACAATCATTAGAGATATAAGATTATGTCAGAAATAGTTTATTATGGAACAGGTAGGAGAAAAAGATCTATTGCTAGAGTCTTCCTCTCACTAGGTAAGGGAGAAATAAAAGTAAATGGTGAGTCATTCAGAGATTATTTATGTAGAGACACCCTAGCAACAATCGTTATGCAACCACTTGTAGCTGTTAAAGGTGAAAAAGCATATGATATAAACGTTAATGTTTCTGGTGGTGGTCTTACTGGTCAAGCAGGCGCTATTCGCTTAGGCATTTCAAGAGCGTTGCTTGATGTTGATAGTGATTTTAGATCTATTATCAAAGAGAAAGGTTTTTTAACACGAGATGCAAGAAAAGTAGAGAGAAAAAAACCTGGACAACCAGGGGCAAGAAAGAATTTTCAATTCTCAAAAAGATAAAATTATGGCAGAAGTTAAATTTGATGATTTACTAGGAACGGGTGCCCATTTCGGACATGTAACAAGAAAGTGGGATCCAAATTTCAAACCTTACATACTCCTTGAGAAAAATGGTGTTCATATCATTAATCTTGAACTAACAATTGAATCTATACAAAAAGCTAGCAACTTTATTAGAGATATAGTTAAGAAAAATGGTGAAATACTATTTGTCGGTACAAAAAAACAAGCAAAAGATATTATCCAACAAGAAGCAGACAGGTGTTCGATGTTCTATATTGTTGAGAGATGGTTAGGTGGTACGTTGACTAATTTTTCCACGATTAAAAAGAGTATAAAACGCCTTAAGATGCTTGAAAAAGAAGGCTCGAACCTCTACGAGAATATGACCAAAAAAGAAACTCAGATGCTAAATAGAGAAAAAGTCAAATTAGCAGATCAGCATCGAGGAATCAAAGATATGAGACGCTTACCTGATGCTTTGGTGATAGTTGATGGTCAATATGAAGATACTGCCATAAAAGAAGCAAAGAGATTAGAAATTCCTGTTGTAGCTATTGTAGATTCTAACACTAACCCTAGAAAAGTAGATTACCCAATTCCAGCAAACGATGACTCCATGAGGACAATACAGCTCATAATTTCGACCCTAGCAGATGCAGTTATTGAAGCTAGGGGTAAGTCCTCTACCGACGAGGTACAGAATCAAGAGATTAGTTCCCAAGATAATAGTAAAAAAATTGATCAAACCGCTCTGCAAGAACAGAGTGATGATGTAGTTCAGGAAGAAGAATAAAATGGGAATCGATGCAAAATTAGTAAAAGACCTTCGAGATAAAACTGGCGCAGGAATGATGGATTGTAAGAAAGCTCTGGTTGATTCCGAAGGAGATATAAATNTAGCACTTGATAATCTNAGGAAGTCTGGAATTGCCAAAGCNGANAAGAANGGNACAAGAGAAACAAAAGAAGGTCTANTTTATTCTTACATACATGCAGGCGGTAGGTTAGGTGTNTTATTGGAACTNAACTGTGANACTGATTTCGTAGCAAAAACTGACGGATTNATTGANCTTTCTCANAATNTGGCCATGCAAATTGCTGCCACAAACCCTCTTGCCCTTAATAGAGAATCAATAGATGAATCTGTTATAAATCGTGAGCGTGAAATCTACTCTGACCAAGCTAAATCCGAGGGAAAACCTGATAATATTATTGAAAAAATGGTTGAAGGAAGACTGACCAAATTTTTCCAAGAATCTTGCTTAATGGAACAAACATATATTAAAGATTCAGATAAAAAAGTTACCGATATTTTTACTGAAACTATTGCTTCATTAGGCGAGAACATAAGTATCAATCGATTTGTACGATTTGCAATTGGTGAATCATCCCCAGACTCAAGCAACGGTAAATTATAAATCACCTAGATGGCTGAACCTAAGTATGGCCGAATCCTGCTGAAACTTTCAGGGGAAGTGCTTGCTGGAAGTCAAGGTTTTGGTATTGATCCTAAAAAAGCTTCTTATTTAGCAAATGAGGTAAAATCAATATATGATCTAGGTATCGAAATTGGTCTTATAATTGGGGCTGGTAATATTTTTCGAGGTATTCAAGCGGCCAGTAAAGGAATGGATAGAGTTACTGGAGATTATTTAGGAATGCTTGCAACTATTATGAATGCCATATCGGTGCAAGATGCTCTAGAAAAGGTCAACTGCGAGACGCGTACATTATCAGCTATAAATATCACTCAAATAGCTGAACCATATATAAGAAGGAGAGCTATTAGGCATCTTGAAAAAGGTCGAATTATTATTATTTCTGGAGGTACAGGTAATCCATTTTTTACCACTGATTCTGCAGCAGCACTTCGTGCAAAAGAACTTGGTGCCGAAATAGTAATTAAAGGCACTAAGGTCGATGGTATCTATGATAAAGATCCTGTAGAATTCTCTGATGCTGTTAAATATAATAAAATTTCTTTTTCTGAAGTTCTAGAAAAAAATCTAAGAGTTATGGATTTAACTGCTATCACTCTATGCAAAGAGAATGATTTACCAATAAATGTATTTAATATCAATAATCCAGGAGACTTGAAAGAACTTATTTTAGAAGCTAAAATAGGTACATTCGTAATAAAGGAATAGTGATGATTGATGAAATTTTAAGTGATGTTAAACATCGTATGGATTCAGCTGTAACGCATGTAAATAGTGAACTAAACAAGGTTCGAACTGGTAGAGCTAACCCAGAAATATTCGATTCTTTAACGGTTGATTATTATGGTTCCATGACTCCACTAAATCAGGTCTCAACCATATCAGTTCCTGAACCAAGATTAATCACTTTAACGCCTTTTGAAAAAACATTGATACCTTTAATTGAAAAAGCTATCATGGATGCTAATATGGGTTTCACACCTGGAAATAATGGAACTGCGGTTCTAGTTCCTGTCCCTTCTTTAAGTGAGGAACGTAGGCAAGAATTAAATAAGTTTGTACATCAACTTGTTGAAGATGGAAGGATTGCAGTAAGGAATGTTCGAAGAGATGGAATTCATAATCTACATGACCTTCAAAAAGATGGCCATGTGTCTGAAGATATAATTAAAGACAACGAACAAGAGATTCAAAAGATAACTGATAATCGCATCGAGAAGCTTAATAACCTACAAGATGACAAAGAAAAAGAAATTTTAGAAGTTTAATAAATCTTTAAAATTAGAAATAAAAAAGGTCCAATTCTATTGGACCTTTTTTATTTCTAAAACTATTATAAAAGATTAATCACACTTAGACCAGCCACATTCTCTGCAAGTGAGGCAACCGCCTTCATTGACTACACTGTGATTATGACATTCAGTACAAATCAACATACCTTTATCATCTAACTGTTCTTGTGCAAGAGTTATCCTGGGTTTCTCTACATTTAAAATAGCTCCATTTTCAGAAGGATTTTCTTTTTTTTCAGATAAGTAATCATCCAAAGCTTTCCCTATAGCATCTGGAGTTGACAATATTAATCTGCCATCCTCCCATGTAGGATTTGGTCCAGAAATTCCCTTTAATTGCCTTACAATTGCATGTGGGTCAAGCCCTGAGCGTAGAGACAAGGAAATTAGTCGACTAATAGCTTCTGATTGAGCAGCTGCATTTCCACCTGCTTTTCCAATGGTTGTAAATACTTCACAGAGACCATTTTCATCTTCATTAATGGTGATGTAAAGGGTTCCTTCGCCTGTTCGTATGCGCCTCGTTACACCTGCAGTTTGGGTTGGTCGAGTGCGAGGACTCTTTTCTAGAGCTAGCCCTACAGAATTTTCAGTAGAGGTCACCTTTTTCTCTTCAGTATTTTCATCTTTTTCAGTTATAAGTATGCCTTCTCTACTACCTTCACGATATACTGTTATACCTTTCAAGCCAGCTTCGTAAGCTGTCATATATATATCTGCTATTGTTTCAACTGTTATGCTCTCTGCTAGATTAACAGTCGAGGATATTGATGAATCAATATACTTTTGAATTGCTCCCTGCATCTTGACTCTAAAGTAAGGATCTATATGGTGTGCTGTTACTACATGGTCCGGTAAACTTTCATCGGTTCCAAACAAAGTTTCAATGATTGGATGGTATACAGTGTATTCCTTGAAGGATTTTCCATAACCATCATTTTCTTTGACACGTCTTTTATATGATGTAGCGAAAATTGGTTCTACACCAGATGTGACTCTTGCTACGATTGCTCCACTACCAGTTGGGGCGACTGTTGTAAGAGTACAATTTCTTATGCCATCTTTTTTTATTTTTTCTTGAAGTGACTTGGGAAGATTTTTAACAAATTTACTTTTTGAGTATCCCTTCCAATCAAAGTTAGGGTATTCACCTTTTTCAACTGCTAGCTCAGTACTTGTTTCATACGCAGTATCTCTGAATATCTGCATAATTTGTTCTATTGTTTGTAAAGCGTCTTCGCTATCGTATTTTATACCAAGGCGTACAAGCATATCACCCAGACCTAGAATTCCTAATCCAACTCTCCGGTCATTTTTAGCATTTTGTTTTTGGTCTTCAAGAGCATGACGATCCATATTATAGTCAACCACGTTATCCAAGAATCGAGTTCCAATTGCTACTGTTTCTCTGAATTGTTCTATCATGAAATTTCCATTTTCATCCACAAATCTTTCTAGATTTACAGCGCCAAGATTGCAACATCCACCATCAGGGAGTGGTTGTTCAGCACAAGGATTTGTAGATACTAGAGGAGAACAGTATTCAGCGTTATGATAATCTTTCATTGTATCCCAAAATAAAAGACCTGGCTCTGCACTTGAATGTGCATGGTCAATAATCTGATTCCATAATTCTTTTGCTTTTACTGTTTCATAGATTTCATCGTTGTATGTTAGATTGAAATCTTTATCTTCTTTAACGGCATCCATGAAATCATGTGTTAAAAGAACTGAGATATTTGAATATTTGATCATATCAACATCACCAGTCTTGATGCTTATGAATTTTTTGATATCAGGATGATCGATACGTAAGGTTTGCATGTTTGCACCTCTGCGACCATGTTGTGCTATAGTATTGGTATTCTCACTAAATAAGTTCATAAATCCAGTTGGCCCACATGATTCACCGCCTGTTCCATTGATTGCTTTTCCAGAAGGTCTGAGTACTGAAAGATCATGACCACAACCTCCACCATATTTATAGGTAAGTGCTTCATTGATTATTGTATCGTATATAGATTTGATTGAGTCATCTCGAACCGCAACGACGTAACAATTGTTCAATGTCGTGGTAATATCTTCTCTGCCTGCACCATGCATAATTCTTCCGCCTGGCACAAATTTGAAATCTTCTAGTATTGAGAAAAACTTTTCCCCCCATTTTTTTCTGAGTGCCTTAGTTTTTTCAACAGAAGCAAGAGCTGAAGATTGTCTCATCCACATTTGATGCGGGTGTTCTTCCCATGGTGCTAAGTATTTTTGTTTTAGGACATCAGAACCAAGTGTATCATTATCATAATACTGTTGTATGGTATATTTTTCTGGTGTGGTTTCATTTTCTTGATTATCTGGTGTTCCAGGGGGTGGAGCAATTGGATTTTCAAGGGGGTTTTTAACTGGTTGATTTAGTGATAGGTCGAGTTCCATTGCTTCAGCCATTCTATATTCCTATTTTTTAAACCTAGTATCAATTGATACGAGATTTCGTTTAATTACAGTAAAAAAAGGATGACAAATGAAAGCGTATTAATACGCGAGGTTGGCTTAAATGAATATAAAAATTCCTGTACATTTTAAACAAGGAATAAACTTAAAAATTTAAAGAAATTGTTAATTGAAGCTATAGCTCTTTTCTATTGTTTATCATTTATAGCTAGTAAAACGGTTCAAAATTACTTTTAAATTGAATAGATTCGTTCTAAAAGAAAGATTCTCTACTATTAATTATTATTTTATTAGTTAAAAATAATGTAAAGATAATTTTATGTTACGCAGGTAATTAAAAATTAACATAGTTAACCTTTCTGATATTTGGACAAAATAGTAACTTTAAGAGAATAAAATTAATAATAAAAGGTGCCAACTTAAATATGAAACATTCAACCATTGTTAATAAGAGAAGGAATATATTATGAAAGAATTATTAGGTGCTATTGCGGTTCATGTATTATTCGCTGCTATTATAATTTGGTTAATATTGCAACTTGTATAAAAGACCACAAAAATGAAAAGTCCACTTATTGCGATAATAGGAAGGCCTAATGTAGGGAAATCAACCCTTTTTAATAGATTGCTAAGTCAACGACAGTCTATTGTCCACTCTCAGGAAGGTATCACTAGAGATCGAATATATGGTGATGTCATATGGAATGGGCAATTACTCAAGTTCATTGATACAGGCGGATACATACCGCAGGATATAGATCAATTTAATACAGAAGTGCGAGTTCAGGCTATGGCAGCGATATCAGAATCACATCTGATTATTTTTATGGTAGATGGTAAAGAAGGGCCAACATCTAGTGATAAGGTTTTAGCGCAACTTGTTCGCAAAAGTAATAAGCCTTATCTGTTTGTGGTAAATAAATGCGATGGATATAAAACTGATAAATTAGCATTCCAATTTCATGAGTTTGGTCTGGATGAACCCAAACCGATCTCTGCATTAAGTGGAAGATTTACCGGAGACCTATTAGATTCAATATTGGATAAACTTGATTATAAAAATCAATCTAATATTTATTATGAGGAACCTGGTCTTAGACTATCCATTGTTGGCATGCCTAATGTAGGAAAATCCTCTCTAACAAATACCTTATTGAAAAAAGAAAGATCAATTGTTACTCCAATTGCCGGTACAACAAGAGACTCCATTGATGCAGAGGTTAAGTGGCATGGTAACATAGTCACGCTAGTGGATACCGCAGGTTTAAGAAAATTGGCGAAGATAAAAGATAAAATAGAATATTATTCAACTGTAAGAACAAAAAATGCAATAGAAGACTCAAATGTTGTGCTGGTATTAATTGATGCAGAAAAAGGTTTTGGAAAGCAGGATAAAAATATAATAGATGATGTGATTGATAAGGGAAAAGGAATGGTAATCGTTGTAAATAAATGGGACCTTATTCAAAAAGATACTTTTACAATGAAGGAGTTTGAAGATGAGATTAGGCATGAATTCAAGTCATTGGATCATTACCCCATATTATTTATCTCTGCATTAACCAAACAGCGCATTCATCGTGTATTAGAGATGGCTTGGGAGGTATATCAGCGTGGTAAAAATTTAATGCCAACAAAAAAAATCAACGATGTTTTGTCTAGATTATTAGTAAAGAATCCGCCTCCTTCTGAACATGGAAAATCAATTAAAATAAAATATGCAACACAAGTTAGTACTGAGCCTGCTGTTATTGCTCTTTATTCTAATTATCCAAAAAAAATAAAAACATCATATAGAAGATATGTAGAAAATCAGTTTCGTAAAAATTTTGATTTAACAGGAATTCCAATCCATCTTTCATTTAGACGTAAATGAGTCTTTGGACCTTAAACGAGGTTCATAGGTCAACATTCAAGGTCAAGCAATCTGACTTTATATCTTATATTAGAAAAATTAACTCTATACCTGAGTTCAGGTCGTGGTTATCACAATTAAAAAAAGACCACTATGATTCCAATCATGCTTGTTGGGCATATCGAATATATGAAAATAGGCAACTAAATACCCATTTTTCAGATGCTGGTGAGCCTTCTGGAACTGCTGGACGAACAATAATGAGGGTACTAAAACAGTTTGAGATTGTACAAGGTAGTATTGTTGTAGTACGATATTTTGGAGGAATTCAACTTGGTAAGAGGGGATTGATAAATGCTTACCATGATTCTGCTATTAATGTAGTGAACGTATCTAAATTAGTTAGATGGGAAAATATTCAGCATTATGAGATTCAATGTCCTATCAAGTATGTTGGAGTATTATCAAAATATATTTATGAAAAAAAATATAAAATTATACAAGACAGAAGTAATGAAAAATTAAAATGGACTATCCAAATAGACGAAAGAAAAGCCAGTGAATTTATTAAAATGTTTGGATTATTAACTCTAGGCGAGGGGCAGCTCGAAAAGAGCTTAAAAATGCATGAATAATGTAAAGGAAATTATAATTAGGTATAATGATATATTTTTTTTAAAACTAATTCTTATTTATAATAATTCTATCTTGTATAGTTGTCCATATTTTTAAATCAGTGGATGTATAGATAGAACCATCTTTTGTGGCGGTACTAAAAGCTTGTTTAATATCTTCTCCATATGCAATTCTTGTTATAGCAATAAAGTCTTTCCGGGCTGCAATTCTTACAATTAATTCAATATCTTTACCAAGGGTTTGAGAATTTTTATTTTGCAATTTGTAAACTCGTCCTTCATTGGTTAAATATGCAAAACCTGTTATGGTCGGAGCAAAACCAAAGTTATAGGATGTTGAGCCAACTAGATATTCTGAATTCTGATCTAATAGGTTATTTATTTTTTTTAGTTGGAGTTCAGATAGCCCTTTTCCAGCTTTACCTTGCTTTCCAGTATCGCCTTTGGGGCCTGTTTTTCCAGTATCACCCTTTGGACCAGCTGGTCCATGTAATGCAGGTGGCATGCAACCCATGATCATAATTAATAATGCAATATGTAGAATAAATACTTTCATTAAAATCAGGTAATGTATGGGAGTGCTCTTGAATATGCCATTGACATAATGATTAATAACTCAGAGACTAAAGCGGAGATGAAAAAATATAGTGCTAGTCGTACATTTTCATTTTTTACTTGATTGATATTACCAAGGGCAAATACTTGAGAGGCAAACATGTCATAAAGGCTATTCTCATCTTTTGCTATTGATTTTAAATAAACAGCATATTCATCAGAATTACTAAATCGACTAATTCCAGCAAAAAATGTAGGGTTGATGACCTTGTCCTTTTCAATATCGACATAATCATTTTGAATTTTGTGTTTGCTAATCCATTGAATTATTCCACTAAAAAAGCTAGGATTAGTACTTTCATTAGAATGTGATGCCCTTGGTTTACTGATTCTTGGTACTATAACTCTGACTAGATAATAAATTGTACCCATTGCAGAGGTAAAGTAAACCATCATCATTAAAAAGATAAATAGATTCATTTGTATCTTCGGAAAATGAACAATAAAAAATACCATGAAGACTCCAAGGATAGAGAGGAGTGTAAAGGCTTTTTGATCGGTTCTCTGTATTACCTGTTGCTCTCCAGATAGAACCTGAAGAAGCGCATTGAATTCTTTTTCACTTTCCATAATAAATTTTAGACTTTAAGGGCAAAAGCTTATAAAAATGAATAAACTTATCCTAAACTTAATGTGAATGAGTTTTTTCTTAATTTTTTACTAAAGTCTTCTTGTGAAAGAACCAATAATTATCTAATATGCTCGCCCTTATATCATGCGAGATTTAAATATGATCGCGGGGTGGAGCAGTCTGGTAGCTCGCAGGGCTCATAACCCTGAGGTCGGAGGTTCGAATCCTTCCCCCGCTACAAAAAAACCCGTCTATTTGGCGGGTTTTTCTATATTTAAATAAATAGTAAATAGGTCATTATACTCTAGTCAACTCTTATATCTATTATTAGCATGGATTGAATCATTATAAATAGTTATGCGGCGCGATATTTATTATTTTTCAATCTGAGAATCTCTTTTTGCTTGAGGTTTCACTTTTTTTATGAGGTCTTCAGACAAAGCATGTTGTAGTTTCATCCAAAAAGTTGGATTATCATGTTTTAGGTTTTTTAATCTTTCGCTTTTCCATGAAACAAATATGAGTTCTTCAGTTGCATGTACATCAGCAGACGCGGGTTCTCCAGACAAAAAACTAATCTCAGCTATAAAAGCACCTCTATTAAGATTAGCAATTGGGTTTCCATTTACTTCAACAAATGCTGTTCCTGCCAAAACGAGTAGAAGGTTATTTTGATGCTCGCCAGATTTAATGAGGAATGTATTACTAACAGACTTAATTGTACCCATATTCCAAAAATATAAAAATTCATTTGATGTCAAACTTTTAAAGATACCATCATAAAGGTCACGTATTTCTTCAGGAATTAATTTGGAACGTCTTTCCAATAATATTTTAACGATATTGTAAGTATTGACAATCACGAATATTGCAGTCCAAAAGGCAGCAGAACTATTTTCTGCATAGAAATAGTGATAGGTAAATAATGATATTTGCGCAGCAGTCAAGGTAATTCTTAGCCATAGGACCTCTCTTATTGCAAGCGCAATAAATGTTAAAGCATATCCTAGGTTCAGTATGATAACTGATTGTTCCATCAATACAAGTATGAATTTGTGTTAGTTAAAACAAGTAGAAATAATTAAGAAAATAATTTGAATATAAATCAATTTAATAGATCGTAATTTTTATTTGATATATACATGAATTTAAAATTACTAAGCGATTATATTATAATAAAATGGAAATAATCCAAAAAGAATCGATAACTGAGATCATAAATGAAATTGATTTGGTTCCAGAAATAGAACGAGGTTTTATTGCATATTCTAATGGGGAAAGTGTGGTACCACCAATTGGAGAATTGGTATTTGACCATCCACCTGGTGATGTACATATAAAATACGGCTATATTTTTGGAGATTCATTCTATGTGATAAAAATAGCTTCAGGATTTTGGGAAAATGAAAAATATGGGATTCCTAATGGGCAAGGGATGATGCTTTTATTCAATCGGAGAACAGGTCAGCCTGAAGCACTTTTACTTGATGATGCTATACTAACAGATATACGCACTGCTATTGCAGGACAAATATGCGTTTCAAAATTTTCAAATAAAATAAATAAGATCGGTGTATTAGGTACTGGTGTTCAGGCTAGACTTCAAGTTCAATATTTAAAGAGCATAACACAATCTAGGGAAGTTGTGGTCTGGGGACGTGACGCCAGAAAAGTGAATGATTACAAGAGAGATATCTCTGATCAAGGGTTTGAAGTTACTTTAGGGAATTCACCAAAGGACGTTGCATCAAAATGCAACTTGTTAATAACAGCAACCTCAAGCAGAGAATATCTCCTTTCTAAAAATGATATTCTAGAAGGGACCCATATTAATGCGGTTGGGTCAGACACTGTTGGTAAAAGGGAATTAGGACCCGGAATAATCAAGAAAGCTGATATAGTTATTGCCGATAGTATTGTTCAGTGTCAAGAACGAGGTGAGATCTCATGCGCCATAAAAGATGGCGATACAGCTACCAAGAATATTTTTGAACTTGGAGATGTTTTATCAGGGAAAGTTCAAGGAAGAGAATTAGGTACACAAATTACAGTTTGCGATCTAACCGGTGTCTCTGTGCAGGATATAAAGATCGCGACTGCTGTTTTTAATAGGTATATGGAGAAAAAGAATGAAATTTGAAGAGTTTGAACTTGAACGAAATCAATCATTATTCGAGAATGAAGTAGACTATAATCTCTCAGAGAGTGGAGTACATCCCTTGAAAATGTCTGAGATACTTACCAAAGATGAACAGGCTCAAATTCTTGATAAAAAACTCTTATATGGGTATACCAATGGAACACCTCAACTAAGGAGAAGCGTCATTGATATCTACGATAAAGAATTATCTCTGGAAAATGTCTTGATAACCTCAGGATCTGCTGAAGCAAATTTTCTATCTATAATGACACAATTGGACACAGGTGATGAAATAGTTTATATGATACCAAATTATTTACAAATATATCACTTAGCCAGAAGCTTAGGAATAGAAGTTAAAACTTTACCAATTAGGCAGGAACTAGGTTGGCAGTGGGATCCAGATGAATTAAAAAAAATGGTATCATCCAATACGAAAATGATAGTCATATGCAATCCAAATAATCCTACAGGTGCCATTATGAATAGTCAGATAATGGATAAAATTATCGAAATTGCTGAAATAAATGATTGCTGGATTCTATCAGACGAGGTTTATCGAGGTGCCGAATTGAATGGAGTCGAGTGTAGATCTTTTGTAGGTGCAACGGAAAAGACAATTGTCAACGCAGGTCTATCAAAAGCTTATAGCTTACCCGGACTACGAATTGGTTGGACGATTGGTTCGAAGGAATATATTGAGAAAGCATGGTCTTTTCATGATTTTACAGTAATTAATGTTTCATATATAAGCGATTGGATAGCATCAAGAATATTAACATATGAGAGAAGAATTAAAATCTTAAATCGAACCAAAGATCATCTGAATCACAATTTAGATATGCTCTGTGATTGGGCAGCAGACATACCATCAATTTCATTATCAAAACCTGAGGCAGCAGCTATAACCTTTGCAAAAATTAATTTGGATATTAATTCTGAAGAATTTGTTTTTGATCTTAGGGATAATTATAGTGTGTTACTTACAGCCGGTAAGTGGCATGGACTTGAGGGCTATGTGAGGTTTGGTTATGGAACTCCAACTGAATATGTAGAGAGCGCTCTGAGCAGAGTAAAATCATTTTTGAAAAATAAATAATCATCTTCTTGCATTTAGTATTGTAATAATCAAATACTAAACAGTTAATTTTTAGAAATTTAAAGGGCCAATCAAAATGTCTTTGATCAATCCATATATTTTCCGTGAGTATGATATTCGAGGCAATGTTGCCGAAGATTTCCCTGAGCACGTTGTAATAAAACTGGGAAAAGCATTTGGTACTTTTGTAAAAAGAGCAGGAGGTGGTGAAGTGGCGATCAGTGGCGATATTAGACTCACCACACCTACCTTAATTGAACAATTTAAAATGGGTATTCTTTCCACGGGTGTTGATGTAATCAATATTGGGATTTTACCAACACCCGTAAACTATTTTTCTATGTTTCAATTAGGAGTTTTTTCAGCAGTACAAATTACAGGAAGCCATAATCCTCCAGAGTTCAATGGATTTAAGTTATCGATGAATAAAAAACCTGTCTATGGAAAAGACATTCAAACACTATATCATTTAATTGATAAAAGGGATTTTGATAAAGGCAAGGGAACAGAGGCTCGCTACAAACTACTTGATATATATAATGAGATGATAAGAAAAAAGATTACATTAGAAAGGTCTCTTAAGGTTGTGATGGATTGTGGAAATGCAGCTGCAGCAATTAATGGCCCCAGATTAATTAAATCATTAGGAGTTAAACTAACAGAACTTTATTGTGAACCAGATGGGACATTCCCAAATCATCACCCGGACCCCACAGTCAAAGATAACTTAACTGATCTAATTAGTTTAATGAAAACAGGAGAGTATGATGTAGGAATAGCATTTGACGGAGATGCCGATCGTATCGGAGTCGTAGATGATAGAGGTGAGATCTTATGGGCAGATGAACTAATGTCTATATTCTTACCCGATATTATTAATGAAGGTGAAAATATACTATTTGATGTTAAATGCTCTCAGGCCCTTGATGATATGATTCGACGTCTTGGTGGTAATCCAATCATGTGGAAAACAGGACATTCACTCATAAAACAAAAAATGTCTGAGCTCGATTGCAAATTTGGTGGTGAAATGAGTGGGCATATATTTTTTGCTGATGATTACTTTGGATATGATGATGCTCTTTATGTTGCGGCAAGACTACTCGAATTATTATCTAAAACAGATAAAAAATTATCAGAATTAAGGTCAGTCATCCCTGTTTATTATTCAACTCCAGAAATGAGAATGGAAGCAAAAAATGACGAAGAAAAATTTATCATCACTAAAAAGGCTGTAGAATATTTTACCAGTAATTTTGAATGTATAACTGTAGACGGGGTAAGAATAAAATTCGATGATGGATGGGGGTTGGTTCGCTCTTCCAACACGCAACCAGTAATAGTATGCAGGTTTGAAGCCAATTCTATTGAAAGAAGAGATGAGATAATGGGATTAGTTTTAAACAAATTAAGGGAGTTTGGTGACTTGAGACTAGGCAAGCATTAGTGGAGGGTTTTCAAGATATGATCGATAATATTCGGTCAGATGTAAACAAGTACTTAGAAAGAATTCCCATACCTGATTCACCTAAATATTTATATGACCCTATTCGATATTCACTTAGAAGTGGAGGCAAACGTTTTAGACCGGTATTAACTCATTTATCTGGCAGAGCCAATAATATTGATTCCGATGTTTTGATGACACTCTCATTGGCGGTTGAATTATTACATAATTTCACTCTAGTTCATGATGATATAATGGATAATGATACCATTAGACATGGTAAGAAAACTATTCATGAAGAATGGGATTCATCAACCGCAATTCTTGCAGGTGATGGTATATATACAATAGCTCAGATCATTCTAAGTAAGATTTCAAATAATACTAGTATAGTATCAAAATATTTTAATCAAACAACTCTAGAGATTTGTGAAGGGCAAGCATTAGATAAAGAATTTGAAAATGACAAAACAATCACCGAAAAGATGTACTTTGATATGATCGATAAAAAAACAGGCAGTCTGCTAGGCGCCTCTTCAGCATTACCAATCGTTTATAATAATGGTGACAATGAATTAATTAACATTTACGAACAATTTGGCAGGCATCTTGGTAGAGGTTTTCAGATTCATGACGATCTATTGGAGATCACTGCTGATAGTAAGGTAATGGGAAAAAGTTTAGGTAGTGATATTTTTCAAGGTAAGCAAACTATAATGGTTATATTAGCAAGAGAAAACTATCCAGATGAATGGGCTGAATTATTGAATAATTCAGATTCTAATGAATTATTTGGAGCAATTTCTTCTTTTTTTGAAGAAAAGAATATTATTCAAGAAACCAGATCAATATCGGAATCTTATTTTAGTTCAAGCTTAAATTACTTGAGACAACTTAATAAAATAAATACTGATGAGCTTGTTCAACTTGTTCATTTAATTAAAGAGAGGACTTATTGATGTATGAAATTTTAGATAAAGAAAATATGTTTAGTGCAATTTGGGATTTCCCTGAAAATCTTTCTGATGCATTAGAAATTGGTGATAATATTAAACTAGACCAAGAGTATCATAAAATTGATAGCATCGTCATTGCAGGAATGGGTGGGTCTGCAATAGGAGGAGATGTTCTTTCAATTTTAGAAAAGGAAAATATTAATATCCCATTTATAGTATCACGTGGATATTCTATTCCTAATTGGGTCAATGAGAATACCTTGGTTGTCTGTTCTTCATACTCTGGAAACACCGAAGAAACCCTAGCTGTTTTAGATGCTGCTATCAATAAAAAAGCAATGATCTGTGGCGTGACTACTGGAGGAACCTTAGCTGATATTCTTGAAAAGAATAATAAAGATGTGGTAATCATACCAGGGGGCTTGCAACCAAGAGCAGCTCTAGCGTTTTCATTTATTCCAATTACCAAATTACTACAAAAGATAGGCGTACTTGATTCAAAAATTGACATGTGGTTACCAAATATTATTAAATCACTTACTGATAGCAGAAAAATAAACAGTTTAGATTCATCTCAAAATCCCACTTTTGAATTAGCTAATCAGATCTATGATAAGATACCCATAATATATTCAGATAATTCTTCTATGAGTATAGCTGCACTTAGACTAAAAGGTCAAATTTGTGAAAACTCAAAAATGCTTTCCTATCATAACGATCTTCCTGAATTAAATCACAATGAGATTGTAGGATGGGAAAATAATTCAACTCTTTTTAACCATTTATTTGTCTTATGGCTGAGCGATAGGTCAGACAATAAGAGAGTGAAGATTAGGCAGGAGATAACGCAAACTATATTAAATGAAAAGAAAGTTGATCAATTTGTTATTGAAATGACTGGAAATAATTTTCAAGATAGATTTCTTAATATGATTAACTATGGTGATTGGCTAAGTTATTGGTGTGCAATTGCACATAAAACCGATCCAAGTCCTGTAAGGAATATTGCGAGATTAAAAAAAGAATTAGCTGAAATTGTATGATACCTGTAAAAGTCACAAAGATATCTTATCACTCTGAAAGTAAAAGTTATGCTGTAATTTTAAAAGAAATTACAGGAAATAAATGTCTTCCAGTTATTGTTGGCTCGTTTGAAGCCCAATCTATAGCATTGGCCATTGAAACAGTTGACACACCAAGACCTCTTACTCATGATTTGATATGTGATCTTATAACCGGAATTGATAGTGTGCTTAATACAGTAAGAATCAATGGTCTAGACGAAGGGGTTTTCTTCGCTCAATTAGAAATAGAATCTATAAAACTGGGTAAAAGAAATGTTGATGCTAGACCTAGTGATGCCATTGCTGTCGCATTAAGAATGGATGCGCCTATATTAGTGGCAAAAAAAGTTTTAGAAGAGGCAGGTATTTTTGAAGATTCAATAAAAGAAGAAAAACCACAAAAGAAGAAAGCTGAACTTTCTCTTAAGACCTTAAAAGATAAAATGCAGAGTGCGATCGATGAAGAAGAATACGAGGTTGCAGCTAGATTAAGAGATAGAATAAGTAAGTTAGAATCTTAGAAAGAAGCTCCTAATTCTTCTAGTGCTAATTTTGCAGCTATCTGTTCTGCAGTCTTCTTGTTTGTACCGGTGCCAGAAGAATACTTTTCCTTACCAATCTTTACTTGAATTTCAAAAGTCCTCTGGTGATCAGGCCCAGATATATCTTTTACAAGAAAGAGCGGGTTTGCAATATTTTTCGAGTGACAAAATTCAATTAATTTCCCTTTATAATTTGTCGATTTCCAAGCCTCTTGTCTATAAGTCCATACTGTTTCAAGGATTAGTCTGCGGCATGGTTCAATCCCACCATCTAGGTATATAGCACCAATCAAGGCTTCAAATAGATTAGCTTGCTGTTTTTCTGCAATTTTCTCAATTTCAAGATTTACACTGCGATCTATTTTAAGATAGTCCATCAAATCTAAAAGATGTCCTATACTAGCCAAATATGGCTTTTGTACCAAAGCAGCTCGCCTTTGAGTTAGTAGCCCCTCATCGCCTTCGGGAAAATCACGCATTAATTCACGGCTTATAATAATATCAATAACAGCATCACCTAAAAATTCTAACCTTTCATAATTTTTTCTAGGTTCTGTATTTAATGATCTATGGGTAAATGCTTGATCTAAAAAATCTTTATTGTGAAATATATAATTTATTTTCTTTTCTAGAATTGATACTGATTCAGATTTATCTAAAAAATATTGTTTAAGTTTAACAAATAATTTCAATTGTATTTACGAATACAGATAACTGCGTTATGCCCACCAAAGCCGAATGTGTTTGAGAGCAATGCATTCACGTTATGCTTCTGAGCATCATTTGGTACATAATCAAGGTCACAATCTGGATCTGGTGTATCATAATTGATGGTTGGTGGAAGTATTTGGTTCATGATCGTTTTTACTGATGCAACAGCTTCTATACCACCAGCAGCACCAAGTAAATGTCCAGTCATTGATTTAGTTGAACTTACTTTTAGATTCTTACTGTGATCTTTAAATAGATTTTTAATAGCTGCTGATTCATTTTTATCATTAAATGGAGTAGAAGTTCCATGCGCGTTGATATAATCAATTTCATCAAGGTTCATTTTTGAATCAGTAATGGCTCTCTCCATNGCNTTAAGTGCTCCTATTCCACCTTCAGATGGTTGAGTNATGTGAAATGCATCATCNGTTGAACCGTATCCAGCAAGTTCTGCAAGTATGGTNGCACCACGGTCTTTTGCATGTGATTCAGTTTCNATGACNATCATTCCNGATCCTTCCCCAAGAACAAANCCNTTTCGGTCCTTNTCAAAAGGCCTACTTGCNGANGTAGGATCNTCATTTGATTGTGAGAGAGCTCTCATNTTTGCNAAACCAGCGATTGTAAGCCCAGTAACACTNGCTTCAGTNCCTCCAGTAATCATGGCATCNGCATCACCTGCAAGTATTANNCGCATAGCCATTCCAATCGCATCAGTTGCAGANGCACATGCAGATGTNATAGTTTGATTNGGTCCTTTAAGNTTCCANCTCANNGATAAATGNCCTCCAGCAATNTTTGCAATCATNTTNGGTACAAACTGGGGAGATACTCTCCGAGCGCCCTTTTTATCGATNACCCTTTGNTGNTCCTCAAGTGTCTGTATTCCACCAACNCCAGTNCCAATGGTAACNCCAATTCTATCTGGATTGAATGTATTTGNATCTAAACCTGACATCATCATNGCTTCATGNGTAGCAGCCAACGCGTAAACAGAAAATGGATCTAACTTTCGTATNTCTTTTGGATCAATAANTGATTCTGGAGAAAAATCAGTTANTTGCCCAGCAATCNTTACTCTATGGTTTGATGNATCAAAATAGGTTATNGGACCAATTCCGCTAACACCTGNAATGAGATTAGACCAATAATCATTTACATTATTGCCATTGGGTGCTACNNCTCCCANACCAGTAATTACAATTTTTTCTCGAGNCATTTTCTAAGTTTAATCCTGNANCTTTTCTATATAATCAACGGCAGANCCNACAGTTGTTATGTTCTCTGCATCTTCATCTGGAATTTCAATTCCAAATTCTTCTTCAAATTCCATGATCAATTCTACGGTATCTAGAGAATCTGCACCTAGGTCATTTACAAAATGAGCCTCGGTTTTGATAGTATCTTCTTCAACACCTAGTTTATCAATTATAACTTCTTTTACTTTATTGAATGTGGACATATTGTCTCCTTATTTAATTTATGACACGGCCACCATCTACTGTNATGGTTTGNCCGGTAATGTAACTTGCCTCATNAGATGCCAGAAAAACTGCTGCATGTGCAATATCTTCTGGCTTACCAATCTTACCAATTGGTATCCTATCTAATAAATCTNTTTTCGAATNCTCTGGTAGGTCAACAGTCATTTCAGTATCAATCCATCCTGGAGCAATACAATTTACNGTTATGCCTCTNGTACCAACCTCTTTTGCAATAGACTGTGTCATTCCAATAAGACCAGCTTTTGAAGCAGCATAATTAGCTTGTCCAGGATTACCNGTAAGGCCTACAATAGATGTAATATTTATTATTCTACCATATTTATNTTTCATCATAGGTCTTATNGCTGACTTCATACCATNGAATGCACCNTTGAGATTTGTATTGAGAACTTCATCCCATTGAGTATCATTCATCCTCATAAGTAATGCATCTCTTGTTATTCCAGCATTATTAATAAGAATATCTAATTTTCCATATTCATTGGNAACTGATTTGATGGCNTTNGCANAAGCATCTCCATCNCCAACATCACATGCAATTGGACTTGCTTGGCCACCTTGANCAGTTATNTCTAAACATANTTCTTTTATTTTTGATTCTGANCTAGCAATGCAAATTACATTTGCACCAGNTTTTGCAAAAACAAGTGCNATNGTNCGTCCAATCCCTTGGGAAGCTCCTGTAATAATTGCAACNTTATTGTTTAGATCAAACATTGATTTGTTCNAATTGTTTTATTGAATCNATTCCTTTAGATNNGATNGATCTATCAATCCGCTTATTTAGACCTTGGAGAACTNTTCCAGGACCTACTTCAAANAATGANTTGATGCCATTTTTTTTCATTGCCAATATTGTTTTNGTCCATTGAACAGGACTCTCTAGTTGTCGAATCAGAGAATCTTTTATNTCTTTATTTNTAGTCACTGGTTTTGCATCAACATTTGTATAAACAGGGAATGTTGANTNTGAAATTTCGAGAGAATTAATCATTTCAGCAAGATTTTCTCTAGCAGATGACATGAGTGGNGAATGAAATGCTCCACTGACATTAAGCTCCACTGNCATNCGTGCNCCGGCTTNTTTTGAAGCANTCATNGCCCATTGNATTGCATCAGGTGAACCNGATATAACAACTTGACCTGGTGAAT
This sequence comes from Fidelibacterota bacterium, assembly GCA_002698235.1. Classification (GTDB taxonomy): domain Bacteria; phylum Fidelibacterota; class Marinisomatia; order Marinisomatales; family UBA1611; genus NZWG01. Next base: position 29,312 of record NZWG01000032.1, read on the forward strand.
TNTAATTNGCAGCCACAACAGNACCTGTTCCATNATAAGATNAACANANTTNTTGNACAGAATCNTNATCNAATCCTACAATAGCTGCCATGGAACCTTTNTCTTTTTTTCCTGCTTCAGCCATGNTTTCAGNACGAAACTTTACNAGNTTTAANCCAGTAGGGAAATCAAATACTCCTCCAATTGNTAAAGCNGAATATTCNCCTAAGCTATGCCCTGCAAGCGCATCTGGTTTTAGTCCTTTATCAATNAGTAAATAGCCNATTATTGCTGAAACTATGTAAATCGCAGGNTGAGTATATTCTGTCCTNTTAAGTTTTTCNNCAGGGCCNTCAAAAATAATAGATTGNATATCACANTCCATTATTTCATTTGANATNTCAAAATANTTTCTNGCTTTTTCTGAGTTCTCTTTTANATCTAAACCCATTCCAACTTTTTGAGANGCTTGACCCGGGAATAACCANCCANNCATTATTACTNGGACTCCCATTTTANTAAAATACTTCCCCAAGTAAAACCTGCTCCAAAAGATGCTAGCAGCACATAGTCGCCATCTTTTATCCGTTTATCATNNATGGCTTCATTAATTGCNATTGGGATAGTACCTGCAGTTGTATTTCCATACNGATCAATATTGATCAATACTTTATCTTCAGATATGCCACATCGATTNGCGGCGGAGTCAATGATNCTCTTATTTGCTTGGTGTGGTATGAACAGTGNNATGTCATCNCCTGTTAAGTTATTTCGAGATAAGATTTTNTCTGATACATCTGCCATTCCNTTGACTGCATGNTTAAAGACAGTNTTTCCATCTTGTTTTATNTAATGNGCTCTATCATCAACAGATTTNTTTGTNGCTGGCATCCTACTTCCACCACCAGGTACNATAAGGTANTCACCACCCGAGCCATCCATGTGCAGAATAGAATCAACTATTCCANTNTTGCTTGAGGTNGGCTCTAGAATNACTCCACCACCACCATCTCCAAATATCACACAAGTATCCCTNTCTTGGAAGTCTAAGATCGATGTCATTATATCTACTCCGATCACCATTATNNTTTTGTATTTTCCAGAAGCGATAAAATTTGCACCAGTTTCCAACCCGTACAAAAACCCAGAGCATGCAGCACTCAGNTCATATCCCCAAGCNTTACTAGCTCCAATATTTTTCTGAACNAGAGCTGCAGTTGATGGCGTAAANTGATCTGGAGTTACTGTGCCAATAATGATNACGTCTATNTCGTNTGGGTCTATTCCACTTTTCTTTAAAAGNGATACCGCTATGCGTGTTGAAATATCTGAACTTGCTTCATTCTCTGATACAACATGACGTTGAGNGATNCCTGTNCTTGAGCGAATCCATTCATCAGAGGTATCAACTAATTTTTCAATATCAAAATTTGTCATGACCCCTTCAGGGGTACTATGGGCTGTTGCCGTTATTTTAGCATTCATCTCTAATTTNTAGATTAGAAGGTGAGAGGGGGAGTTTGTTGTATGATNTTTGATATGTGGTAGTNTAAAATCAGTGNAGTTTTTAGCTCGCNGATACTACTGGTCTGCCTCTATAATATCCACAATTTGGGCATGCTCGGTGAGGAAGTTTTGTCCCACCACATTGTGGACATGAAGTAGTTGCAACAGGACCAGATTTATAGTGAGTTCTACGNTTTTTACCACGAGTTTTTGATTGACGTCTTTTTGGCAGTGCCATGGATTCTCCTTAATNCTNTTTAGTTTNTAATTTTTTTAAATNTTCCNATAATCCATACNCNTTTTCAATTTTACAATCACAGGNTATTTCATTCTTATTAATTCCACAGANATTACATAAACCCAAACATTCATTATCGCANAAGGGTTTTATTGGGTTTTCTAATTCAANAATATCTGCTANCATTGCACTGATATCAAATTCATCATCAGAATTGAGTATCTCAATTATTTCTTCACCTTTGANTTTTATATGATNATTAANTTTATCAACAACTAAAANGTTTATTGCTGAGGTGACTTTTGANTTAAATAACTTTAAACACCTCACACATTCATAAAGAATANCAGNTTCTATNTCACCTTTNAGCTTAAATCTATTTCTTTCCAATACGNTTGCTGATAAAGTGCANNTGATATTATCACTATTGAATGTNGTGCCCCTTTTAGGAATACTATCNGTTGGAATGTCAAAGAACTTATTTTTAAATCCGGATTTAATATCCGATAATTTTATTTTCATTTTTAAAGNNNAAATTTACGAGATTGAGTATTCCTAACCAATACCGAACAATTTATTAAATAATCTAAAGTTTATAGCTTTTAAGGGATANNAAAAATCAGATCTAATTGGGAGAAACTTCTTCAGAATCATCATCTTCAGAATCATCATCTTCAGAATCATCATCTTCAGAATCATCATCTTCAGAATCATCATCTTCAGAAT
>NZWG01000033.1 GCA_002698235.1 Fidelibacterota bacterium
ACAATATCGATATGTCTCATCCTTTTAACAATACCAAAGTGTGGTGCTCCTTTTATGATCTCCAGTTGAGAATCTTGCATCAACTCTGACATCTCTATGGTATGAGCAGGTTTTACCCTTTGATCTTTTTCCGCAACAATAACAAGAATGGGATTCTTTATCTCTTTTATATCAGATATTTCATATGATGGAAACATGGAAATGCCATAATCGACCATTACCTTTTTTGTACTATCAAATTTTTCTCTTTCCCCCATCTTATCATACACACTATCAAAGAATTTTAGTGTATAATTGTTCCTATCATTTCGGTTATCCATAAAACCCTCTCTCGTGAGATAGTCATCCGCATTTTCATTAAAGTCTATACCTTCATGATTATAAAGAGAAGCGATCGAGACACCCTTTATCATTCTATCTGGATGGTATTTTGCGATGGAAAGAAGAGCAAAACCTCCCGCGCTATGCCCAACTACATGGAATTTATCAATCCCTATCTCATCTGCAACTTTAATAACATCATCTGCAGCTAATCGGTGGGAGTATTGTTCTACTCCAATGGTAGAACGTCCATGCCCTCTCATGTCTATTCCAATGACATAGTATCTTTCAGCAAGTCTCTCAATGAACTCACTGTAGGCCTGGGTAAAAGCAAGAATACCGTGCAAGAATATCAATGGGGGGTTTTCTTTTTCTCCAACTTCAATATAATGAAGGGTAACTCCTTGATACGAGACATGACTCATTTTACCATTTTCTATAGGCTCTAACATCTTCGATGCATAAAAACTTGTGCAACCTGTAAAAGCGAAACAAAATAAAAAGGTTAAATGCACAATCCTTTTAAAGTTGATATGCTTAATGGAAAGTATTGATATCATTTCTTCAATATTTACCTTGTGCTATAGATATAGATGTACCCTCTAATACTTTGTAATAAAAGTTAGAGTCCAGGTCCTTGAATGTCTCTTTTTTATCTCCCCCCGGCCAATATATCTCTACAGTTTTTACTTTTTCTTCTTTTCCTAAACCAAAAATAACTCGCTGATCATTAGAACTTAGATAGCTTCCAGATGGATTAACCCAGGCCACTTGTGTACCTAAACTTGTGGAAATAACAATCTTACTACCGATAGCCTGTCTATTGGACACTATACCCTGCAGTTGAAATCCTATCCAGCTATTTTTTGGGGTGCCATCATTAATAAGAAGATTTGCATCATCATTATTATTTGATATGACTAGGTCTATATCCCCATCGTTATCAATGTCTGCTTGCGCAACACCTCTACTTACAAACGTTCTTGAAAAATCTATGCCAACACTACTGCTTTCATCAGTGTAAGTCCCTGACATATTCATGTAGACCTGGTCACTCTGGCGATGATGATATTGATCATTAAAAAGATCAATATTATCGATCACATGTCCATTTGCAACATAAAGGTCTAACCAACTATCCAAGTCCAGATCTATAAATTTTGCTCCAAAAGCAAGAGAATGAACGCTTGGTCTACCAAGGCCCCTGATATCTGTTTCATCTGCGAATAGACCATTCCCTTGGTTCAGATACAAAGTATTCGTTTCACCACTATAGTTTGTAACAAAAAGATCTAACCAACCATTACGGTCAATGTCTCCTGCATCTACTCCCATTCCAGCCTCTGCAAGCCCATTTCCATTGTATCCAGTTCCTCTCATTAAAGCACTTTCTTTAAAACGTCCTTTACCATTATTAATAAATAAAAGATTCATGTCTTTATCATTTGCGACATAAATATCCATATCTCCATCATCGTCTATATCTCCAGGAACGACTCCCATCCCCCTAAGAGCATATCTACCTATTCCAGACCGATTAGAACGATCTATGAAAGTCCCCTGCTTGTTGTAATAAAATTTATCTGCTACTCCTAGGAAAACATCTGGATCACAATAAGACCTTGCATACAATTCACCACCCATTGGATACTGCATCGGGCTAGTGCACTCAGGATTGTCATCAATTGAATAGTCTACATAGTTTGTTACGTAAAGATCAAGCCAACCATCATTATCGCTATCAAAAAATGCAGCACTCATCCCCATACTTGGATTATCGATGCCTACTTTATCAGTAATATCTGAAAAGGTACCGTCACTGTTATTTTTATAAAAAACATCTCTCCCAAAATTTGTAACATAGAGATCTATTGAACCATCGTTGTCGTAATCTCCACATGCACATCCCATCCCATATCCTCTATCACCTACCCTAGCTTCGATAGTGACATCTTTCCACTCAGCTCCATCATTTCTATAAAGTTTATTCTCAAGAGTAATCTTCTTATCCCACCCTGGAAGAGGTGAGCCTTGAGGGAAATATGCATCTAGGTCACCATCATTGTCATAATCAAATACACATATGCCTGCGCCCATAGATTCAACATAATAATATTCACCTGAACCGCCATGGTCATGGGTAAAATTGAGCAATCTATTTTTGGCACGATCTTTTAGTTTAATGTCTTTTCCTATAGATATGGAAACCAACATTACAAAGATCAATGGTAAAAATGTATGACCGTTTTCTTTCATTGAGCGTCAGTATTCCTCCGTACCATCAATAGTTCCATCTTTATTGTAATATGTCCACAATCCCGACTGACTTCCATTAACAAAGCTGCCTATCTCTTTTTTCATTCCATTATTATACCATTCTATACGTTGGCCATGTGCTAAACCATTAATAAAGTTCATCATGGATTTTTTCTTTCCATTGGAATACCAGATGACATGCTTACCTATTGGCAGTTGCCCTTTGTATTGACCCTCCGCCTTCTTTACCCCATTTTTATGCCACTGGGTCCACAGGCCTTTTGCTGTGCCATGTTCCTTTTTTTGTCCATTCTCATACCAATCAATTCTATCACCAATGATCTTTCCATTGGAAAAAATAGCTTCAGATTTCTTATTGCCATTTGAGAACCAAAACGTATGCTTGCCCTCCTCTTTATTGAGAAGATATTCACCCTCAGCATTCAAGTTACCTGATGGATACCATTTAGACCATTGCCCATCATACTCATTATTCTTAAGATTTCCTTCTTGCTTTTTTTTCCCATTATCATGCCACTCCGTACGCATACCATGTGCATTACCGTTTTTGAAAGAGGCTCTTAGTATTATCTGACCATTCTCATTCCATTGCTCCCATATACCATTGGCTTGACCATTTTCATAGATCTCTCTGCTTCTGATTTGTCCATCTCTAAACCACTCAATCCAAACCCCATCCTTCTTACCATCTAATAGATTTCCATTACTTTTTTTTCTTTGATCTTCATAATATGAGAATGCCTTCCCCGTTTGTGGTTTATTTGAAATTTTATTAAAGTAAATACCATTCGCTAATACTAGCTCACTATCGATATTTATAGGGTCACTTGTGCAGCTATATAAAAAAATAGAGAAATAGATAACCGTTCTGGATATACTCTTCTTATAGCCAAACATCATTTTCTGCAGTTAATTCCGTGGTCAATTCACCTGTATTTACAACTCCACGAGGCTCAACCAACATGATCTTGCATTCTTCATTAGCATGGGGCCTGTGTTCAGTACCCTTTGGTACAACATACATCTCACCTTCTTTCAACTCTATTGAGCCATCTCGGAACTCTATTTTCATCGTTCCTTCAATCACGATGAAAACCTCATCCGTATCATCATGACTATGCCAAATGAAGTCACCTTTTACTCTTGCAAGCTTAAATTGATAGTCATTCATCTCAGCAATGATCTTTGGACTCCAATGTTCAAAAAAATCTTTAAACTTTTTCTTAATATTTATTTTTTTTTGCACCATTGTAATATGATCTGTCAGTTTATTTTTTATTTGTAGGATATCGATGAGCCTGAAATGGNATCAAGAGAAGATTTGANATNCTAGAATGTTCACTTGCTTTCATGTGAGTATCAATTCCATANATAAGGTCATNCATCTNATTCATNTTCCTTACTGTACCGAATACATGATCCCAGATAGAAAATATATTCCCATAGTTACTATCTGTATGNGGNTGNAAATAATGGTGATGAACTTTATGGAAATTTGGAGTTACCAATATATAGGACAATATCTTGTCCAAATTCATTGGCATTTTTATGTTTGCGTGAGTGAGATGGGCAAAAAACACAGAAATACTCTGATACATCATAACAAGACCAAAAGAGGCACCCGTTATTAATATTGCCAAGATAGTAAATCCTAATCGTAGAATATTTTCCCCGGGGTGGTGTCGGAGACCCGTTGTAACATCTACGTTAGGATCTGTGTGGTGGATGAGATGAAATCTCCACATCCACTCAACAGAATGTTCCATCCAATGGATAAGCCAAGCTCCAATGAGATCCATTATTGCTAGTCCGGCCAATACATATATCCAGATCGGTAACTCTATGATATTGAGCAGGCCAGAATGATTAACCTCATTATACTGAACTGCGGCCATTATGCCAATTGCTCCAATAAGATTGATAACAAGTGTGATGATTGTAAATGTTAGGTTAATAATTCCATGGCTAACTCTTTTGTATTTCATCTTGAAAAGTGGAAGCCCTGACTCTAAACATAAAAAGAACATCAACCCAAAGACAAGCATCATTGTCCTTGATTCAGTAGATATATTTGTAAAAAATTGAATTAATTCATTCATTTCGGTATACTGAAGACTAAAGCAGGTTTGTAAAAACTACAAATGAAAAAGGTTCGATNAATTANCCTTGATTTTCAAGAACCTNNNNTACTAANGATTATTTTATANATNGTGNTNNTTAGAATGAATATTCAAGANTTGCTCTGGCNATGATNGNATTNTTNCTATCCCCTGCTACNTNNTTNGATCTANACTCACCCTGAGCATTGAGNCTCAGATCATCCATGANNCTCCANCGAAAACCACCTTTNNNACCGAACCATGACATNTCAACCATNCCTGAGCCTTTCGCATAGTTCAACCCACCNTTTGCCAATATCTTATTACCAAGNAATGGNTATTCGGCACCCAGATTTGCAGTTAGAAATTCCTGNGTCCCTNTTTGACCAGGGCCAGTACTCAATTCACTTGAGTTTGTTGTAACATTCATNGATGTTTTAAGAGGTGAACCATAGCGNGTAACAAGNGAAANATTTATAACATTTGTTTCCATGGAAGGATCTACGAAATCAATNGCTCGTTCTGCAAACCGGTCTTCTTTTTTAACACTTACAATTGTACCACTTAAAGAGTGACTCCACNTTAGNTCAAAACGATGATTGATATTTAACATNANATTATTTGTATGTGTNTTTTCTCTATTATCGGTTATTGTCATATCTGGTAATTCAACCAATTCAGTAATGCCATTATTCCTTTCTATNGATCGATAAGTAAAATTNAGAGTAGGTAGACCNNGACCTGGTAGAGCATTAAAACCAAAAGAGAGAGTATTCTGTGTCTTTACATTTTCAATATTGGTAAGAATATCATCNTCTTGATGCTTGTANCCGATATTCAACATTAATCTGTTTTGNAATAATTTGAATTTATCGGTNATTGACCATTCCCTCTTATTTTTGACAAGGTATGGATTNGCAAGCGAATTGAACTCTGGTCCTGTTTGGCCATATTCAACNGCTAGGTAATTCCCAAAAAAATTGGTTATTGCTCTTCCTCNATATGCAAGTGANGGCATTGAAAAAATCGCATCCATGAGGTCAANCGTACTGCTGTCTCCAAATGCATTGATATCAATGGGTACTANTGGTGANAGATTTGAGTTAATTATTAGATATTTTTCCCAGTCAGANGGGTCNGGGAANTCACTGAGGTCGAAACTAGAAAGTTTATTATCCACAGAGTCATCAATCAGCGTATCCAATTCCGCCAATGAAAGTGGNCCTCCCCAAATATTATTNTTTGTCATNCTAAATGCAATTTCACCATCCAAACGNACNCGCTTGCTNAATAAATTCATTCCAANATCTGTACTGACCACTAGATTATCCTTNGGACCATTGCCTGACCAATNACTNCCATCCAATACCTNTGCNNNNGTACCTAATTGATNNATNGTATAAGTAGTACCTGAGGTCAAACCCTCAACNGANCCAGTCTCATTAGACTCATAGAATATCACTGCATCTGACAACACTGNGTNTACACTNNTCGTATCATCTCGAGCNTTCATATAGTTAAAACCCCATTGAAAAATTTNTCCTCTACCAAATGAAACCCTAGCAGAAGAAACATTNTNAGTAAATGTATAACCTGATCTATCCAGGGAAATGTATTTTTCTCCATAATTATCAGTATCTATGTCAAATGAATATGCCTTTGATAGATCACCCTGAACTGCACGATTGATCTCACCCTGAAGAAATCTAAAGTTGAACCAACCATAACTAAAATCTAAGTCCATTCCTCTTATTCTTTTCCCATTCATGGTATAATGAGATACCCTAGGATTAGAGTCACCCAGTCTTAGAATTAGAATATCTTTTAGCCCTAATTGAAGACCATATATATTTCTGGGTTGGTAGAGGTCACTCTCTTGACTAGTCATTTTAAGATTGGTCTTCAAAGTAAGCCATTCAAATGCAGATCCCTTGAAATCCATCGTCATCTTGTTGATGTTAAGTGTTTGGTCATCGATCTGATCCATACTACTACTTGACCTGATCTTTCCAGAGTACTTCAGGCTGGCCTCCTCTGCTGTTAATGAAAAACCCCATTTTGTTGGTATCCCATCAATAAAAAGACCGATCTCATGGTAACCAGGTTCTACATCATCAAGGAGACAACTTATCATATCTGAGTCAACATATGCCCGATCAGTGACATCCATTCCATCTAACAATACCTTTACCGAATTTGAGTTAAGATTTGTGACACCTATTAATGATGCAGCAATCAAAATATTATCACCACTGACCGAAGACTCTGGCTCAGGACTCATGATCAGAACACCAGATTGTCCGGTGACCATACTGGTAATGATAGTGGCTATGAATAATCTCAAAATAAATGTCTCTAAAATCTATTTGAATTTGATGAGGATCTGTTTGGTCCCCCCATCCTCATCTTCAACTTCAAAACGAAGTTCTTGAGTTTGAGGCTCTACGCTTGCTTCCTCAAAACCTTCTAGATCATCGCTTGTGGTCATTGCAACATTTAAAGAACCATCTGGNGTTGACATTGCGGTCTCACCTTCTTGCACTTCAGTTGATTCCCCTGTGATAGAGTTTGTAACCTCGATCAGTCCCTCAATCAAAGTGAAAGAGTCCCCAGTAGAAGGATCAGATTCTATTGCCAGTTCAGTGCCCTTAACAGAAGCAACTGATGTCGGGGTAGATACTCTNAATTCTTTTCCTTTTTGGGGCATTACATTTGCAGCAACTCTACCGTATTTAATATCCANAGATTTATTGATCTTTTTCCCAGACCGATCTCCCATTATGGTCATNTCAGAATTATCAAGCATNTTTACGACGGTTTTATCATCTAGGTACATTAGTGCAATGAAACCATTCTTGCCTGTCTTTATCCTGTCTTGGTNGNTTAGAGGAGTCCCTGGTTTTAAAACTTGCGGTGTNCTNAANCCNTTTAATGTAACAGAAACATCTCCTTTGGTCTTTATCGCAATCGCTACTTTTGAAGATCCAAAANTAAGANAAGTGANTAGCACCATTGCAATCACACGCCTGATCATTCTATAACCTCAANGCTTATTACTTCNATTGGACGATAGGTTGCATTTCCATCTTCATCCTCAACCAAGACTCCAGATGAGACCAGTGACTGNACTAGGGATATATCTACGCTTTCTTCATTTAAAAAAATATTTCCATTTGCTACCATATTTGANACCTGCCCACCTNAGCCAAACATNCTATTAGCTAGATCTTCTCCNATTATTGTCCTNANNAGAATNCCTACTGGAGTTGTATCTNCNGTACCATCATCTTCATTTGTAGAAGATGTNAAATCTTTNACCTTAAATGCCATTATNTCACTAAGTNCCTGCTCANTTCCAGATGTCGTAACAANATCTTTTCTTATCTGCCATACATAGACCTTCCCAGGCTCTAAGTCACCACCATCCGTAGGATATTGAAAAGTAGTAAACCCATAGCCAACTCGTTCAAAACCANCTGATTGATNTAGTGGCAATCTTGTGACTGACTCTATAGCCTGATCTATTGATGAATGTTCCTCAGCTCTGAATTCCGAGACCCTTATATAGTATTCACAACCACTCCCACCNGAATTAGGATCTACATAATTACATNGATCTGACTCCCATTGAAANACAGGGTATGTTGTATAAACCTCATTTATAGTAGTATCAGCCAATATTCCNCCAGGAGAAATAAGTTGAAGCANCGNAGGGTTTGATATATTNAGGATATCTTCCCTAACNATNTGTTGTCCATTGNCTGCTGTAGCAGTNACTCGAAAAGTATAGATNCCNTTNGGNAGTTGACCTGTNTGNACAATNGCACTCATCATTTGTTCNGCATCAGNCATNTCCATTTGCTCNGAAATATCTAAGATTNANCNNCANNNGATTNCCACTNANATCANACAAAGCNNNNGTNGACATATTNAGATCCATNTTTGATATGAATANAGGNTCAGTNAGCTGNAGAGGNNGTGTTGTCTCCACCTTTACTAGGGTNTCNTTATCNACATCTAAAGCATCTGAATCNATNATGATCTCNAATTCTATATCNACATCTACNNGNTCTGGAGCNCCNTCTTCTCGACGNAGTTCTGCCATNAAAATTGGCATGCTTGATTCTCCAGTATTAATGTCAACCATACTAAGNTAATAGGTAACATAAGGAGTCCAGCTTACNTCAAATGCAATCTGAGNNNAGGATNCAGNAATNNCNATTAACGAAAAAACTANTTTTAATATTTTATGTTTAATTNGCATTAAGTATTGAGTACTCNNGGTAATNTANGNAACTNTAANAAANAANGTCCCTNGGTCCAAATATATNGNACCNTTTAACTACTTNTTGAAATAAAAAAAACCACTTCCTAAGAAGTGGTTTTTTTATTGATTGGAACCTAGGTTAAAGTGGATTAACCTTTTTAGCGACTGGACCTTTTGGACCNTCGCCTACTTCAAATTCAACTTTCTGGTCTTCTGCAAGAGTTTTAAAGCCCTCCATGAGGATTTCATTCATATGAACAAAATAGTCTTTTTCTCCTTCAACCTGAATAAAGCCGTAGCCTTTGGAATTATTGAACCATTTTACGGTTCCTTCTTTTTTATCNGACATTGTCTGTTTTTCCTTTACGTAATTGTTTATTTCTAAAAAGTTCAGTGGGCGATGAGAGATTCGAACTCCCGACACCTGCGGTGTAAACGCAGTGCTCTAACCAACTGAGCTAATCGCCCATTTAAATAGGTCNNGAAAATTAATTATATCTTTGGGGAATTATTAGATTTATTTACAACTGAATAAATTGCCGGAACTGCAACCTTTAGAACGTCTTTTATCTCCTTAGCNAAATGAAATGTCATATCTTTTGCTACNTTTNNAGGAACATCCTCAAGGTCTTTTCTATTATGCTCAGGTAAGANCACCTCCTTAATTCCAGANCTATGTGCTGCNGTGACCTTTTCTTTGACNCCGCCAATNGGTAAGACATTCCCTCTNAAAGTTATCTCACCTGTCATAGCTACCTTTTCCTTNACAGANNCACCTGTAAGNAGAGANACNANTGANGTNACCATACTTACCCCAGCNGATGGACCATCCTTCGGAATNGCTCCTGCTGGAACATGAACATGAATATCAAACTTTTCATTAAAATCTGGNTNAATGCCAAAGCCTTCNGCNTTGGCCCTAACAAGNGTTAGTGCTGCTGTTGCNGATTCTTTCATGACATCGCCTAGCTGCCCCGTTAGTGTCAATTTTCCCTTCCCAGTCATCTTAGTTGATTCAACAAATAAAATATCACCTCCAGCAGCCGTCCATGCAAGACCTGTCACTACTCCAGGCTTTGTCGATCTCTCTGCTAATTCAGAATNAAATTTAGGAGCACCTAAATATTTTCCAACTTGCTTCTTTGTTATTTTTACTTTTTTGCTTTTTGACTCTACAAGGTCACGTGCAACTTTTCTAAGAACATTNGCAACCTCCCTCTCTAAATTTCGTACACCAGCTTCTCTGGTGTANGAGCGAACTAATTCTTTTAGAGAATGNACATCAAANGATACTTGNTTATCAGTAAGACCATTTTCTTCTATTTGTTTTGGTANAATGTGCCTCTTTGCAATTTGTATTTTTTCATCTTCTATGTATCCAGAAAAATCAAGNATCTCCATCCTNTCCCTTAGNGCTGGTGGGATTGCATCTTGNTAGTTNGCTGTAGCAATNAACATCACATTGCTAAGATCAAAATCAACCTCGAGATAATGGTCGCTAAAAGAATGGTTTTGTTCTGGNTCTAAGACCTCTAGNAACGCAGANGATGGATCTCCTCTNAAGTCNGAACCCAGTTTATCAATCTCATCNAGCATAAATANTGGNTTATTCTTACCTGCTTTTTTAATNCTCTGTATAACNCGACCTGGTAGTGCACCAATATATGTTCTTCGATGCCCCCTGATCTCTGCTTCATCCCTAACACCACCTAGCGANAGGCGAACAAACTCTCTACCCATCGCACGGGCGATTGACTTACCNAGAGATGTTTTTCCAACTCCAGGAGGCCCACCAAAACATAGNATGGGTCCACGGACTGTGTCGTNTGGATTTTTCTTCTGTTTTAAGTTNCTTACAGCAAGATATTCTATGATTCTCTCCTTAACCTTATCTAATCCGTAGTGGTCTTCGTCAAGAATTGTCTTCGCTTCTTTTAGATCAATACGATCTTCTGACCTATTGCTCCAAGGAAGATCTGTTAACCATTCGATGTAGGTTCTCGANACATTATATTCNGGNGATTGGGTTGGNATTCTGGATAATCTATCCAACTCTTTCATTGCTACTTTTTCAGATTCTTTTGGCATCTTTGCAGCCTTGACCTTTTCTTCTAACTCTTTGGTCTCTACTGTTCCTTCATCCTCACCTAATTCCTTTTTAATGGCTTTCATCTGTTCTCTTAAATAATATTCTCGCTGAGTCTTAGTAATCTCATCATGCACCTCAGACTGAATCTCCTCACCTAGCTTTATTCGCTGAATCTCTCGAGAAATTATATTCAATGCTTTTTCCATTCGCCGTTTGATATTTAGTTCTTCAAGAATCTCTTGTTTCTCTTGATTTGATATAGTGATGACNGATATCGCNCGATCCGTTAATCGATTAGGCTTTTGAATATTCTTTAACATCCCTGAATGTTCTTCNGTGAGATTTGGAGCAACTTTCATNAGGTCTTCAAATGACTGTCTCAAATTTTTAGTTAGAGCATCCAACTCTAATNGGTCCGNAATTGGTTCATCATCCATCGACTCAACCGCAGCCGTAAAATATGGTTCTTTTGAAGTATAATTCAGAACCTTAACTCTACTTATGCCTTGAACTATNGCTGACTTACTATTGTCAGGCATGTCAAANACTTTCAATACCTGGGCCAGAGTTCCNTATGCATATANNTCATTAGAANCTGGGTCTTCAATAGAACCGTCTTCTTGGGCAATGACAACAATATANCGTTTATCAGTACCAAGATCATTAATAAGTTTTAAGCTTCTNTCTCGACCAATGTAAATAGGGATNACCTGCTGAGGGAATAAAACAGTATTCCTTANTGGCATAACAGGATAATGATTTGTGTCCTCAATGTCAAAGTTTTCAATTTCTTTATCAGATAGTTTTTCAGTCATAATNGTCCTTAGAGCGGTNAATATATTAACTTATATTACAAGGATCATGCCAATTTGTTCAACATGATGATTCGTCTTTAAANTGAAATTTAGTCTGCAATATTGGCGTATAGTACAACGTGNGGNTCAAATTGAATAATTAGCACCCANTAGACCCCTTCNTCTGCATGGTATGANCTTCTGACCAGAGAACCAGACTTCACNCTGTCAAAGCCCATTTCAATACCAATCTCCTTGTAGTCATTAAACTCTTGTTCTTCAACGTAGCGCTCAACAGGGAGATGATTNTTTGTAGGTTGAAGATATTGTCCAATNGTAAATAATTTGACTCCAATNTTTGCAACTTGCCGCATAGTATCAATGACCTCATCAAAACGCTCACCCAGCCCAACCATCATACCAGTTTTAGTTCTTAANTTATTNTCTACNGAAAAACTTAAAACATCNAGGCTTCTTTGCCAATTTGCCTGTGTCCTCACCTGTTTACTTATTCGCTCAACNCACTCAACATTGTGACTAAANATCTCTGGCTGAGAGTTAAACACTTTTAGTAGTGATGGTTTAAAACCTTTAAAGTCTGGGGTTAAAACTTCGACATTACAATTTGGCACGTGATGGTGAATCTGGTCAATTGTCTCAGACCAAATAGAGGCNCCATAATCATTNTTAAGNTCATCTCTATCAACGGAGGTTATCACAACATGCTTGAGATTCATTTTCTTAACTGCCATCGCAGTTCTATATGGCTCTAGGGAGTCATCCCAAATTGGTTTACCTGTTTTTACCGAACAAAATCCACAGGCTCTGGTGCACACATCCCCCAAAATCATTATNGTTGCAGTACGCCTGTCCCAGCATTCATAAATATTTGGGCATCTTGCTTCTTCACATACCGTATTTAGTTTGTTCTTTTGCACAACATCATTAACAAACTTATAGCCCTCTGTCATTTGAAGGCGTATTTTGGGTTTAATACTCTTTGTTATTACTTTTTGGTTCATANCTTTTTAAATAAATANATCATATATTTACGATATCTCCTAAACTGATGGCTATCTAGAAGGTCAAGTTGATCTTTTTTTGAATCATATTTAGGTTTTATGTAGCTGCCTATTAAAGAAGCCATTTTTGGATAATTCTTTTTTGCAGAATAGATAACGTAGTCCATNGTTGGTTCAATAAATCGATCAATAAAATATTTTCCATAGTCAAGCGTCGGCATAGTATTCTCAGTTTGGTCATATTCCTTTAGTAAATCAAAACCATNGTNTTTTGCAGCCTGCAGATAAATATTGAGATCGTGTGATGACCGTAAGTGTGCATTTNTTGAGGAGTCTCTAAAATGCACAAAATAATCAGACGCAAGNAGATAGCCCCCATCTCTCAATACTTCTCTTGCTTTTGAGAATCCTTCATTGATNTTAATNTAGCAAGCACTCTCACTTTCTAAGATCAAGTCAAATTTTCTTTTTGCATTAAACTGTTCGAATTTGCAATGATGAAAATTGATTTTATTTGANAATTTTTCACCAATAACATCCTTTTGAAAATCATCTGGCGAAAGTGCCTCCACTTCATAACCAATATCCAGAAGAAATTTAGTATTNCCACCTATTCCACAGCCTACATCAAGAATATTCTTTACGTCGTCAGGTATATAGGATGCTAAATGTTCAATGTATCGGTTTTGAGCGTCTTTAATATTTTGAAGCGTCATTAACTCTAACTTCATTGCATTAGGGTCATCCCAAAAACCATAGTGCAGGTATGAAGATTGAATGGTCTCAGAGTAGAGTTTTAGTACGTGGTCTATCGCCATTATAAAATGTCTCTCAGGTCCATTGTTTCAATATGATTACGAATACTCTCAATAAACCTCGACCCCCCNGCTCCATCTATTAATCTATGATCAAAACCCAAGGTAAGTACCATCATACTCCTTATTGCAATCGAGTCACCTTCCGTAGCCTCAATTACTACNGGCTGCTTCTTTATTGTNCCAACACCTAATATTCCAACATTTGGTTGGTTAATGATNGGGGTACCAATGGTAACACCAAATACTCCAAAATTAGTAATTGTAAATGTTGTCCCTGAAAGTTCATCCGAATCTATATTCCCTTCACGTGTTCTTTTTGCGACATCGTGAACGGAGCGACAAAGCCCTAAAAAATTCTTCTCTTCACAGTTTGATATCGAAGGAACCATTAGGCCATTATCGATCGCAACAGCAAGACCAAGATTTATATCTCTATGGTAATTAACCAATGTTCCATTGATTGAAGAATTCATCTCAGGATATTCTTTAAGTGCCCTGACAACTGAATCAAGTATGAATGGAGTATAGGTAAGACCAAAGCCNTCTTTCTGCTTAAAGGTTTTTTCTTCATTTTTTACGAAATCAACAATTGAGGTCATGTCAACTTCTGTCATTACATATACATGGGCTGAAGTAGAAAGACTATCCATCATGTGCTTTGATATCATCTTTCTCATATGATGCATCTCTTCAGAGCGCCCTGATTGAGTACTCGAAACAGCTTGTGCCTTATGGATGGGCACTGATGCCGAGGATGTTTTATTCTCTGCGTATTGAAGAATATCTTTTTTTGTTATTCTACCNCCTCTTCCAGAACCTTGTATTGATTCTAACTCGTTAAATGGTATCTCNTTCTCTGATGCAATCTTCATCACAACTGGGGTATAGAANATNTTTTTATTAAGAGAATTATCTGTTTGAGTCTTGCTATGGCTAGATGGTACTTCTGGAGGCAACGATTCTTTTTCAACGTCTTTAGTTTTAACAGCTTTCTGTTCAGAAGGTTTGTTTATTACTACATTTCCATCAGAATCAGTATCAATTCTCGCAATAACCTCACCTACTTCAATAACATCATTGGGTTTTGCTAATATTTCAATAACGATTCCTGCAGCTGATGATGGAATCTCTGAGTCTACTTTGTCAGTACCTATCTCTAGTAAGATCTCGTCTAATTTTATTTTTTCACCAATTTCTTTTCTCCATTCAAGAATGGTGCCTTCATTAATAGACTCGCCCATTTTAGGCATTACAACGTCGACAATCATTTAATACTCCAAAAGTTCTTTAATTGCATTTGAGACATCTTGTGTTTGGGGCAAGATCTTTTCTTCTATTTGCCAGTTGAATGGGACTGGAGAATCCTTTGCTGCAACTCTACGAACTGGACCATCTAATAATTCAAAAAATTTATCTGCTATCATAGCTGATATTTCTGCTCCGGGACCATTGGTCATATTATCCTCGTGAACCACCAACACTTTACCTGTTTTTATNATTGAGGACTCAATTANATCCATATCTATAGGGTTCAATGTACGTAAATCGAGTACCTCAATGANATCATTTGGGAGTTCCAGTAGTTGTATNGCTTCCAACGATTTTTGCACCATTGCACCCCAAGTAATTAATGTTAACTCATCTCCCTCAGCTANTTGCCTGCCNTTTCCAAAGGGTAATAGATATTCATCATCNGGCTCNTCTGTTGATGCATAGCCTTGTCTATATAACCCTTTATGCTCCATAAAAATAACAGGNTCATTCATTCTACAGGCCATTTTCAATAGTCCCTTAGCATCAGAAGCGCAAGATGGATATGCGATATATATACCAGGTAAATGAATGAAATAACCATCAATTGATTGGCTGTGACATAATCCACCATGTATATAGCCCCCTACGGGTACCCTTATAACCATTGGACATGTCCAAGAATTGTTTGAGCGGTACCTCATAGTCGCAACTTCATTCCTGATTTGCATCATTGCCGTCCAAATGTAATCCCCAAACTGAATTTCAACCACAGGTTTGTATCCTGCTACNGCCATTCCAACAGCAGTTCCAACGATTGATGACTCTGCTAATGGNGANTTGAATACTCTGTCAGCTCCAAAACGNTTNGACAAACCCTTTGTAGCTGTAAAAACACCACCTTTAGGATCTGCAATGTCTTGACCATAGATNACCATTTTCTCATTAAACTCCATCTCTTCATGAAGAGCATGATTNATNGAATCCACAATAACGATCTTATCAGAAATAGGATTTATAANGGATTCTTGAATATTATCTCTATCGCCNTATATNTGATCCATTGCAGTATTTGGATCTGGATAATCTTGNTCTTCGGCCCACCCTGAATCNNCNTCTACTTCNTTTTCAATTTGNGATCTNATTTTTTCAAACTCATCAGGCATTATGANTTTTTCGCTCACACATGTTGATTCTAANNTAACGAGAGGATCTTTTTTTTGATCAGCAGTCAATGCTTTTTCATCTCTATACTTTCTTTGATCATCTGAACTTGAATGAGGTAAAAGACGGACAACATGAGAGACAATTACAGANGGGCCTTTGTTTCTTCTAGCCCTTTCGACTGCTTNTTTNAAAGCTANGCTAGTTTCAAAAAAATCTGATCCATCTACCTCATATCTTGAAAGNTTATTATACCCAGATGTTATNTCATATATAGAACTAGCCGTCTGCTCTGAGCGNTGCGTTGAAATTGCATACTCATTATCTTGNATATGAAAGATCACAGGTGCTTTTGNATTNCTTGCCCAATTCAATGCCTCATGAAAGTCTCCTTGGCTTGTNGTGCCCTCTCCAGATGAAACATAAACAACCTCTTTTGACTTTTCCATCTTACATGCCATTGCACAGCCTACTGCCTGAAGAAACTGTGTCCCTGTTGGACTAGATTGGCTAACGATTCGTAGAGCTTTGTGTCCATAGTGCTGAGGCATTTGTCTTCCACCTGAATTAGGATCATCGGCCTTTGCCAAAAATGACAATAATTGTTCGCGACCAGTCATTCCTAATCCAATACAAAATGCACCATCTCTATAATATGGGAATGACCAATCTTGTCCTGGCTTCATCATTATAGCTGCAGCTAACTGCGCAGCCTCATGCCCCGATGCACCAATATGAAAAAAACTCTTTCCCTGTTTTAAAAGGATAAGCATCTTTTCATCCAATCTTCTAGAAAGGGCCATCTTTCTATATACTTCNNTGATTTGCTTTTTTGTGAACCCGTTTAGTCTTGCCATTAGAACTAATTTCTCATNAATNTCTGATTGAATTTATNAATAACCAGTGTTCTTATCTTTTCCATTNTTTGAGTTGAGCCTAGCAACTCTTCCATGGATGTAACTCCACGATCAAAAATCCCACAAGGAATTATTCCATTATAATANGATAGATCGGTATTAACATTTATGGAAAAACCATGCATTGTTACCCATCTAGTAAGCCTAACACCTTGTGCCGCAATTTTCTTATCACCTACCCATACTCCAGTCANACCTTTNACTCTTTTTGCTGAGATNTCAAANTCACTAAGCACTTCAATAGTTAATTGTTCTAGNGANTGCATGTACCAACTAACACTTTTCTTATAGTTTGCAAGATCAATGATTGGATAACCCACTAGTTGACCTGGCCCATGAAATGTGATATCTCCACCTCGTTCAACATTGAAGACCTCAATAGTTCTGTCTCTACTTTGTAATAGATGATTCACATCTGCNTTCTTACCTAATGTGTANACAGGGTCGTGCTCAACTAAGATCAATAGGTCNTCTATTTCACCAGCCATNCGTTTTATTTGCATTTTTTTTTGAAGATTCCACACTTCNCCATAGGANCTTTTTCCAAGGTTCATTGTATTGACCTTAACCTCTTTTACATCATCNATGATCATTGATGAATNGAANATCCTTGTGCATCCAATGCAGCTTCCATAATTGCCTCTGAAAGAGTTGGATGCGCATGCATTGTCATGGCGATATCATCCCATGTGGTCTCCAATGCCTTNGCCATACCTAACTCAGCAATCATTTCTGTNGCTTCTGAACCAACAATGTGAGCACCTATTAGTTCACCATACCTCTTATCAAAGATCAGTTTTACAAATCCTCTTGTATCTCCAACTGCCATTGCTTTCCCACTTGCTTNNAATANAAATTTTCCTACCTGAATGTNATANCCNGATTCTANTGCTTGCTCCTCTGTNANACCCAATGANCCAACCTGTGGTTGGCAATAAGTACANCCNGGAATATTTNAATAATCAATTGGAGTNNCTCCANANCCAAAAGCATGTTCAACGGCAACATGACCTTGAGCTGATGCAACATGTGCCAGCCANGGAGGACCNGTGACATCCCCTATTGCATATATGTTATCTATATTTGTTTTATTGAATTGATNTGTCTTTATTGAACCCGACTCTGTCTNAATNCCTATTGATTTCAATCCTATATTTTCAATATTACCANTGACACCTNCTGCCAATAAAACCTTATCTGCCTCAATTATTTCNTCAGATTTATTTTTNTTTACATAGACCTTGGCNTTTGTCTTCATNCCNTCAATCTTTGAGACCTTCACTCCNTTTGATACTTTTATTCCAGATATTTCAAAATGTTTTTCAACNTCTTTTGATANATCTTGGTCTTCATTTGGCAATATNCGATCCATCATTTCTACTANATGAACNTTNGTCCCAAATTCATTAAAGTAATATGCAAATTCTACTCCAATTGCACCAGANCCAATAATGGTAAGATCTTTTGGAGGGACTTCTAATATCATTGCCTCTTTTGAACTAATGANTCTTTCCCCNTCATACTCTANACCAGGGAATGTTCTAGGCCTTGCACCAGTNGCAATGATTANTTTATCTGNTTCNATGTACTCTGTTTTATTTTCTTTNTTTAACTCNATATTATTTTTTGATACCAAGCGGCCAGTCCCATTGAAGTGTTTGATCTTATTTTTTTTCATTAAGAACTCAATGCCCTTACTTAAGCGGTCAGAAACATCGCGACTGCGTTTGACGTTACTTTTGAAATCAACCTTTACTTCTCCAACTTTCACACCATATTTATCAGCCTGTTTTATAAGGCTGTAGACCTCAGCATTTTTTATGAGTGCTTTGGTAGGGATGCAACCCCAATTCAAACATACGCCACCAAGTTTTTCTTTATCGATGATGCAAACTTTTTTACCAAGCTGAGCACCACGAATTGCTGCAACGTATCCTCCTGGACCCCCTCCTAAAACTGCAAGGTC
Source organism: Fidelibacterota bacterium (assembly GCA_002698235.1). Taxonomy (GTDB): domain Bacteria; phylum Fidelibacterota; class Marinisomatia; order Marinisomatales; family UBA1611; genus NZWG01. The sequence goes on from NZWG01000033.1 coordinate 18,986, forward strand.
GAACCGGGACATTAGTCAAGTCGCCTGTTAATTATTGATAAAAACTCTGAACGAGTTTCTGCTGAGGTCCTAAACTTTCCATGCATAGCACTAGTTGAAGTATAACTACTTTGTTTTTCTACTCCACGCATTTGCATACACATATGTTGACCTTCCATGACAACGGCAACACCTTTGGGATCAAGCGCGTTATTAACTGCGTCTGCGATCTGACTTGTTAAGCGCTCTTGGACCTGAAGTCTTCTTGCATACATATCTATGATTCTTGGTATTTTAGATAGTCCAATCACTTTTCCATTTGGAATGTATCCAACATGCGCTTTACCAAAAAATGGAATAAGATGATGCTCACACAATGAGAAAAACTCTACATCCCTAACAATAACCATATCCTTGGCATCTTCTTTGAAAACTGCATCATTGATCAATTTATTTATATCTTGTGTGTAGCCACGCGAAAAAAACTNCCATGCTTTGGCCACTCTGNTGGGNGTCTTAATGAGTCCCTCTCTATCNGGGTCCTCACCGATTTCNTCAAGTAGNGACCTTGTTAACTNCTCTATGTTCTCTGTTTCTTTCATTAAATTTTCATTCCTCTAATTCTGCTATATCTATCTTCCCTTTCAATAAATGTATAATGCCATAAATTATTGGNGTGTCGATAAATGCCATAAGCATTTTAAACAGCCAACCNTCAATGATTGCTGATTTGATCTGATCTGTNTCCCAAACTCCAACAAATAATATACATATCACCANAGTAGTATCAACAAGCTGAGAGGCAATTGTAGATCCATTATTTCTCAGCCATAGATGCTTCCCNTTTGTTAATTTCTTCCAAAAATGGAATATTCTAACATCTATGAACTGAGCAAATAAATATGCAACCATCGAGGCTGCTATTAACCTCCAAGCATTTTGAAATACCGAGTCATATGTCATATCATTTACAATAGAACTAGGTATAGCATCAAATTGCGAACCTAGCCATAAGAATAGGAGAACGAACATGGAAGCTATAAATCCAGAGAAAACAACAAGATTTGCCTTTTTCTGGCCATATAGTTCAGATATTAAATCAGTAACCAAGAAGGTCAATGGGTACGGAAGAATACCAGCAGATACAATAAAGACCTTAAAGCCAAGGTCAACATTGACAAATTTATTTGCTATTAAATTACATGTTACCAGGGAAGCTATAAAAATTCCAGAAAGGATGATGTAGAACTGGTCTCTAAACTTCATTACCTGNNTGGCCCGTANTAATCGGTGTGNATCGTATGAGTTTCGACAAGCCTGATNTTGTNTAACTTAGCCTCNTTNAAGTCTTTTTCAATTTGCTCCCATATCCATATTACNAGCACTTCAGATGATGGTTGCTTGCCTTTAAACCATTCAACATCTTCTTCAATCTGAGAATGATCTAAAATATCCACAACATTTGATTTAACAACTCGATTTAAATTCGGTAGATCNACTAACCAGCCAGTATCAGGATTTACAGGTCCNGTGACTGANACCTCTAAAACGTAATTATGTCCATGGGTNTTGTAATCTTTTCCAAAAACTTTATAATTCTTTTCTTCAGTCCAATGNTCATTNCCATATTTGTGCGATGCGCAAAAGTGATATTTTTTCGTTAGTATNGGATTGCTCATTTTTAAANTCAAAACTTTNTTATTTTATTTAATACTTTGGATTTTTCANTTATGATNAGTTGNACAAGATTCTATATCNTAAATCAACTAATGCACAAAAGCNNTAATTNTANNGTATAATTTACTTCAATGTTGGTAAGCAATTAAAACCAACATCCAAAAATATTCAGCATCNANAATATTTGATTAAACTTTAATCAATAAATACTTAAACTCAAAAATGAAGAGATTGGATAAAGCAAAGAGAATAGGCTCTATACTTGATAAACTATACCCTAAAACTCCNATACCTCTGGACCACAATAGCTCTTACACACTCATCGTTGCGGTCATGTTATCTGCGCAAACTACAGACAANAAGGNAAACCAGGTAACCCCTAAACTATTTAAACATGCCAACACACCTCAAGCNATGGCCAATTTAGAACTAGAAAAGATNCAAGATATNATNAAAGAGATTGGNTTAGCACCTACAAAAGCAAAAAACTTAAAAAAAATGGCTAACCAATTAATTGATGCTGGTGGGATGCNTCCGGATTGGGGATTTCTTGAAAGCTTGGCTGGTGTTGGTCATAAAACAGCCAGNGTTGTNATGTCNCAATGGTATGGATTTCCTGCATTCCCAATTGANACNCATATTCATAGACTCTCAGCNAGGTGGGGACTNTCAAAAGCAAAAANTGTNGAGATGACNGAGCGAGATNTAAAAAAAATATGGCCCGAGGACNAATGGAACAGGAGNCATNTACAAATNATTTTTTTTGGTCGNGAGCATTGTCCTGCTAGAGGGCATNACCTNAAAACATGTATGATATGTAATTGGGCTGCATCAAAAAAAAGAATTAAACAAGAGATGGTCTAATTATTTAAATCAATTTATAACCTTNCTTATTCCATCAACGANTATGAATTAGANCTACTANTNATCTGTATCTAATAATTCAGNAATAAGAGTTGGAATATTCTTTACCAGACTTGCTCTAGNAACAATAATATCACAACCAGANGAACGAAATTTAGATGCNTCTCGATTGTTTATGCNNCCCATACTCCCAATGACCTTGAGATTTTTTCGCTTTAGCTCTGAAATGAGTCCCACAGAAGAAAATACTTTTTCATCAAGNTCTATGATCGCCATTTTTGCGTGTTCACTAAACAGGTCAGGGTCACTATTTTCATCAGTAAACTGAATATTACGGTCAAGNTCTACGCANGCTGCAGATAACTTGGAACCAAGTTCAAAATCTTTTACAAATAAAATTACCTCTATCATCNCTACTCCAAGCTTGGTACAAGACCCCAATCAAAATCAGAANTACTTTCACACTCATNATATGCAATNNTNATCGTTTCGATTTGTTCTAATAATAGTTTGATGTTTATCTTCCGATGGACTCCCGAAAAAAGTTGAAATTTTTCTTTTGATTTATTTAGCAAACTTTTTGCACCATTCATATTACCATTCCCCAAATGAACNAAACTCACTGACAGTTGAATGAGCCCCTGAACAAACTTTCTATCCTTAAGATAATAATCAGACCATANATCTTCCCAAGACTCGTGCGATTCAAAAAAATCGCCAGACCTATAATGAGAAAGCCCTTCTTGAAATAATCTTGCTTTAATCANTTCCTCAGTCACTGATAGANACCTTATCTTTCATCTTAAAATGTTTCCCATCCTTTTGCACAGTACATGCCTGTACAAANGGGTCATGNTCAAAAAATANTATCCATTCTTCATGCTCCATTTGGGGTAAAAGTCTTTGCTTTTCCTGTATNGTCAAGACAGGTTGCACATCGTATGCCATAACCCATGATATCGGTATATGTGCTACCATTGGGAAAATGTCCGCTCCATAAAATAATTTTTTGGATCCATCTGAGATAATGGGATGTAATAGCCCTGGTGTATGACCATAGGTTAAATAAGTTTCAACACCATCGATAAATGATTCTTTCCCGTCAACAATTTCAATCATTTGGTTCTCTGCCAAAACTTTCCAATCNTGTTCNATAAAGCTACCTGCGTCTTTCTGACTTGGNTGATTAGCAAGCTTCCAATTCTCTNNGGTCATCCANTATTTTGCATTAGGAAAAGTTGGAATTACCTTNCCTNATTCTAACTTAGTATTACCNCCAATGTGATCAAAATGTAAATGAGTACAAATGACATCGGTAATGTCTTCCGCAGAAANNTGATATTTACCTAAAGATTTCTCTATACTGTATCTNTCGGTGTTTATNTTGTATATATTTTTATANTTCTNTTCCCANTTTGTACCATTACCGGTATCAACNAGTATTTTCCTNTNNTCACTTACAAGCAGTAGTGAGCGAGTAACCATACTGATACGATTAAGNTCATCTGGAGTTACTTNCTTNTCCCATAAAGGCTTTGGTATGATTCCAAACATAGCACCACCATCTAATCCAAATTCAGACGTCTCAATACTGTAGAGTTCATAGTCCCCAATCTTCATCATAATGCTAAATGATTATATCTTGAACCTAGATATAAAATTTCTTGCTTATTAGTTATCTTAGAAAGGGAACGCACTGCTTCTAAAATTACCAGATCTTGAGCTTTTTCTTGTTGTGTTTTTTCTTTATTGATTATTTCCTGAGCCATCATGGTAAAAGATAAATTCTCTTGATCTTTTAGAAAGTGACCATCGAGCAGTTCAATTTTAGAAGACCCTTTCAAAGTTATTTTACTTAGCCAATAGCTTAGTTCTCTCTTATATCCCCGACTTCTGACATATTCTCCATTCCATATATTATCAATAGCTGAAAAGTAAACAACATCCCCATTTTGTATAATATTTTCTCTGATATCATTTGGAGAAGTCTCTACAGAAGCATGCGCATTATCAAGTCCATTCGAGCTTATTTGTTCAAAGACGCATTTAATAAATGCCCAATTTTCATTCTTGCTTTCCTGAAATTGATAACTCCTTAAAATATGATATACAAATATTGCATGAGTAGGAGCATTCTGTAAAGCAAGCTCTATTAGCGTGTCTAGTGTCGCCCTTGACCTATCTGAAGCCAGGAATGTTTTTGACATTATAGCCTCCGCTTTTTCCCAATCGCTATTTTGGCAGGCGTCTTCTAGGTCACCAACAAACACAGTGTCTCCTAAACCATTTTTTACGATATCATCTAGAGTACTAGAGTCATTGTTTCTAAGATCAAATTCAAATAGATAATCGATTGCAAATCTCATCAATGAAATAGAAGGATCGTGTCTATTGTCGCCAATAAAATTTTTAATGGAGTTAATCACGCAGATAGGATGCAACATTAACTTACCATCATAGATAACAGAAATACTTGCTAGAATCATTTCATGAATAACACCTATCAATGATTGCCCAACTAATTTAGAAGAAACAATATCATAGCAAGCCTGTTTATCTTTATCAATCAAGGCAGATCGAAGATTGTGGCCAGCCATCTTTTATTTACTTTTTCTTTTTATTTGTTGGCCCAAGATACATAAATAATTGAGCAGATAGGCCAGTGCCTTTTGAGAATTGAGTGGGCCAGCCATTATCTGGATTCTTATGCGGGAAGTCTGGATTTTTCACTTCAAAACCTGCTCTGAAATCATGAAAATATCCTATCTCAAATCCCCACCTTGCACCAAACCTTCTACCAAGAAGAGGACCAAATCTAATACTTTGATCATTCTCAGGACCAGGATTCTCATAATTTCCATCCGGCACTATCATCACCCTAAATCCAGTCCAGCCAATATTAAATGGGCTCGCCTTACCATCTCTAAGACTACCCTTGAACATATAATAGGTAAGGTCAAAACTGGAATTAGGTGAAAAACTATACGCAAGATTAAGGACTTCCCAACGTCGATCTCTTTTTTTAAGAACACGATTAATATCTATTCCAGTACCTGAAAATGGAATACCTAACTTGAATCCAATATCCGTGTACTTATTTAAACCATGTCTCCACCACATTACGGGAATCACGTTTTCTGCAGAGAATGCAAAACCCGTATTTGTCTCACCCTTAACTGGTATCTGTGGCAGAACAGGTGGATGCGAAGAACATCCGACACCATATAAAGTCAAAATAATAAAAATAAGGCAAAGGTTCTGATTTATCATATCTACAATAAAAATACAGAAATCTTTAAGAGATTAAAACCTAAAATGAAAAACTTATTTTAAATATATCATCTTACGGCTAAAAACTGCTGGAGGGGCTTCATTAACTTGAGCAACAAGTGTTATAAAATATATTCCTGTCGATCGTCCATCGCCATTCCAAAGATAATTATATATGCCAGTATTCTTGTATTCTTCATCAATTAATTTATCATGTATCCGACCTGTTGCATCTGTTATGTAAAGGTTCACAACCGCGTCTTCAAGAAGATCAAATGATATCTTGGTCTGACCATTGAATGGGTTTGGATAATTTTGATATAGAACAAATAATTCAGGTACTAANTCCTGANTNTCATAAACTTTATTTGGCTCGTTTGATAGTCCAAATGTTTGAGAATCTGAATAATGCCAAGCNCNACCATCAGGCNTCCTATTCACCGCATATGGGAGTGTATCTAAAANAATATATTCNAAGGTCCTAGATGNGCCTTCAAATATTTTTTGCAGTTTAACTACAGTTGGNAATGCAATCTCACTATCTAAAGTAAATGAAGAATCAATATACTGAACATCCAGNNCTAACGAGTTATATACACTCCANAGGTTGGTNTTNTCATTCACAATAGTNTATGCATCACCAATNTTTTGCNTGCCCATNAATTCTAGACCAACTNTTTTTGTANAAGGANTCCAGGTCACTTCATTAAGTCTTAATGTTGATTCTGGTGCATCAACTCTTATTATANCCTTTGAATTAGAATCCATAGGAATGATGTCACCCTCAATNGTAAAGATTATTGAATCACCTATGAATAANGGGCAATTTTGAATGAAAACATCATCCATAATAAGGTCAACATAATCCCAAGTGTCAGGTATTTGAACCGATATCATATTTGAGGTTATATCTTGCTGANCATTAATGTTNATAAACTCTTTTCCANAGATTAANTATATCTCATCACTTTGTATTTGTTCNGGATGGAATANANATAGTTCCAATATTTTCCCATCATCAGCNGGTCNGCATCCAACAATCCTTACNGGNGCTATAACCTCATAAAGACTTAAAGCATTATTGTATTGACCNNTTAGCAATTCCCACNNATTTCTAATGCNAATNATTGATTCATTTACTGTTATATCCCAATCAGATGGTTCTATAAGTAAATGGTTTCTGTATACTTCTCCATCATTGGATATGCTTTCAATAAGACGATCATCATTGATTACACCATCCAAAATAGAAATAGATGNCCTAATCCCATCTAACTCATCTAAGGGAAATAATTCTATCCATTTGTGACCAGACCTTAAACCCGGACTCAAAAGATCGAGAACTGGCCTTAGATNTTGNTATGNATAACTATTTTTTAATTTTAAATCAAGATGCTCAATAACCAAATGATGAACAGATTTAATGGGATTGTCAAAAAGATTAGATTTGCTAACTTTTTTACATGTCCCAAATGCTGGGGTTTCAGAATCACTATAGTATACTTTTCCATTAACATCTACTACCTCTACCTTATAAAAATATCGAGTACCAGGGGTACAGTTCAAATCAAGATATTGGAATGTGTTTTTATGAACCACAGATTTTACTTCAAAGTTTTCTTGCCCAAATTCTTTAATAAAAACTATAGTTTCATTTACGACGATTGAATCAGGAATTGACCAAGAAATAAGTATTGAGCCTTCTCCATCGTATACAGAAAGGTCTATAGGGCTAATTGAATCATAGAACTTAGAAGCATGATCATCTTCCGAAGCGCACATTAAGCTCGAGACGACAAACATTATTAGTATTTTTTTAGTTAATTGAACCATAGATATAACTTTTAAGCGAGAACTAATTTGTAAGGATTTTATAACGAAGGCAAGAAATACATTTTACAAGCAAATCACTTAATATATGTGATTTTTCTAAGAAAATGATTGCCATTAAAAGCAGCTCTAATAAAATATATTCCACTTGAGATATTTTTTGGCTTCCACTGTAATTGCTGAACCTGGCCTATTGTCCAACTCTCATAGACGTTATTAACAAGAGTTCCATCGTAAGATATGATATCTACTTTAAGCTCAGAAGACCTTCCAATATCAAGCAGTATATTTACGATCGGGTTAAATGGATTCGGATAGGCTCTAATTAAATTATATTCATTTGGCTGATTATCAGAATTGTCTGAACTAGTGGTTACCCCATAATTGATCGCACTCCCAGCATTTAAGATTCCATACCCATAAGTATTGTTCGCGCTATCGGCCATTGAAGCAGTCATCATTATAGCATCCCTAACCTCCATTGCACTCCAATCAGGCCTTGCTTGGATGATTAGAGCTACAGCTCCAGCAACGAGTGGACAAGCGAGCGATGTTCCACTTAATCTAGAGTAATTTGTATTACTATTCGGGTTGACACACCATGTCTGCTTTCCTCTTGCACATACTTCAGGCTTTATTCGGCCATCATAAGTTGGACCATGACTACTAAAACTCGCAATAACACCATCCTCCCATACAGCACCAACTGATATCACGGAGTCTGCATCTGCTGGCGCGATTATGTAGTACCAACTACTGCTTCCTGAATTACCTGCCGCAGTAACACAGACCACTCCCAAACCAACTGCAATATCAACTCCAATCGTAGTCACTGCTGTATTCCCATCCATGTCTGAGTATTCGTACCAATCTAAATAACCTAGCGAAGTCGATACAACATCTGCGCCATTTCCCTCTCCCCACTCCAAGCCTGCTACATAGTTATCTTCTTCTAATTGAATCTCTTGAGTGACGTCCTCTGTTTTTGCAAGAAGAAATTCAGAATCAAATGCAACCCCGATAAATTCTCCTAATTGATTCCCCGCAATCGTGGAAAGAACTGCAGTTCCATGATAATCCTGACCAACAGCAGATTCCTCATCAGTTTCATTTGCAGTTTCTTGATCATCCTTTACGACATCCCATTGATCTATCACATTAATCTCTCTAAGTGCATTATGAGTAAGCTTGAATCCAGTATCCATTACCAGAATTCTTACCCCAGAACCAGTATAACCCTGCTCATGTAATTCATTTACGTTAATCTGCTCTATTTGTTCTAATGCATTGCCATAATCAAAGTCTCTTGAATGAGGACTGATATCAGGATATTCAATGTTTAATCTTTTATGATATCCAACAACAGGCTTTATTTGTTTAATAAATGAAAATGCCGCTATTCTCTCAATATCAGATAATGTGCAAATAACAGATATAGCATTTAACCAGCGGCTCTCGGTCTTGACCATTATTCCAAGCGAAGATATTTGATCTATGTAATTCTTTGATGCGGTTAGATCATACCATAAACCGTTAGTCTGAACTCCATTTTTAGCTCTACGATCAATTGTTTTTTGATCTACCACAATGGGTATAGATCCCCTTTTATCTATAAAATAAAGCCAGACTCTATAATTATCACCTCTCTTACCTAAATCCATTATTTCTTGCATATCATATTTTTCACAGAAAACAATGCTTTGAATAGCAAATAGAAATAAAATTAGTCTCATTGTTGAATACCTAAAATCACATTAGATATGGCCACTAAATCCATTATATCTAAAACACCACTGCCATCCAAATCGCAAAAAAATAACTGAGATGGTGATGGCTCACCACCAAAAATTAAAACATCAGCAATCGCAAGTAGATCATATACATCTACTAAGGTGTCTAAATTGTAATCACCCATTGTGCCAGTAGGAAAGCCTGAAATAGATAGATCGTCGAAAGTAAATCCATCGCCTTCAACAAAATTGTCAGAAGTTTGAATAAAACGAAACCCCAATATATCTGCACCATTTAACTGGTCTAAAAGTATTATCTCATTAACCCAATCGAATTGCATGCCATCATATCCAGGCTCACCAATTGGTTGTGCAATATTTCCCGAACCAAATTCAGTATACCTGCCTTTTAAACTAACCCACCCAATATTATTTACATATGCTTGAAAACGGATGAAATCCCAATTTGATTCAATTTCCCACTTTGCCTTAAACTTAACTACAGGGTTGCTCAAATAATTAAGATCTATAAATCTATCTAACTCTGCTATTGATTCTTGTCCTTCTTGGTATTCACCCTCTGGACTATCTGATAATGCAAATTCTCCATTAGCAGCATCATCGGTTAGGCCCCAGTCTCCATCTAAAGACCAATCTACTAACCCATTTTCAAATCCCTCAAAAAAAATCATTTGCCTCTGTCCGATTACAAATTCAATAGTATCAAGCCTAGAAAAACTACTTTCACATTCTATGCCCACTATCAAACCAGATGTACTACCCAATGGTGCCTCATTCATGACCTCTATTGAAATTAAAAGGTAATCAGAATCTCTAGCGTCCATTTCACTCATTGTATACGAATCTACATTCAATGATACAAAGTTATTTAAGGCCTCAATATTAACATTGATATCCTCCTCAGAATTACTGAGGCCACGATTTTGAATGATGATCTCGAGTTCTAAAGTCTCTCCAGGAATAATGTCCTCTTCTGACATTTCATATGAATGCATAATAATGTCAGAGCCTGCAACAAATGCAAATATCTTATTTGGGTGAACCTGATCTAAACACAACTGATTCACATCACTTTCAGGTGGCCAAAACCCCTGAGAGGTTGAACCAACCTCAGGTACATATGAAATAATATCTTGATCTCCATAAGTCCAGTCCACAGCATCACCATTTACTGTATATCCGATTGTTGATAACCCTGTTCCAACTGGATATCCATTATATCTTGCCATTTCCTCCCCAATTTCAGCCATAGTAGAACTATCTGGCTCTTCTGGAAATGATCCATTGCCCCAAGGATGAATATAGACATTGGAGTAGGAGTGGTAATGAAAAACATTATTAAATTGACGGTTGATAATAAAATCACGAACAGCCTGCGTTTCAGGCTCAGAAAACTCAGACTCTCCTCTATAGGTAGCAGAACAAGGATTTGGAGATGAACCAGTATCATTCAGCCCCCAACCGTATCCATAATTTCTATTGAGATCAACGCCGCGATTACTACCATTACCACAATTCGTATTTAAACGATTTTTACGATGCATTCCACCACCTTCAGGCTCAATCAACTCATTGTAAACATAACCATCAGGATTAACTACGGGTAGGAACCACATTTCACGATTATTGATCAAATACTCTAGCTCTGAATCTGAGCCATGCTCCTCTGCCAACAATTGAACAAAATATATCAAATTCATCATCCCTAGCGGTTCTCTTGAATGCGTAAGAGCCGTATACAAAACCTCTGGCTCATCCTCATCATCATTTGGATTATCTGAAACCTTGAATGCCCATATATCACGGCCTTCAACTGATTGTCCAATGACAACGCGCTCTGAAATGATATTAGGGTACAGTGATTGTAGTTCATCAAACCTATCATTCAATTCATCCCAAGTATAATTTCCCTGCATTGAACCAAGAGGGAAATCACGACTGATTGCTGGTCGATTTCTTGATTTATAGTATAATGTAAGATCATTGATCAATACATCAAGCTCAATACCTCTTGAAATTAATTCAACGGTCTGGTCTTTTGTCACTACAAGATCTAAAAAGATTCCCTGTTTCCCGCTAACATGATCTAGAGGGATACCCAAGCCTCCTATCGTTGCAATTATATCCGGCGTTGGTTGATATACTCTGATCGATTGATAAATATCTTTAGGAAGAGCAAAAGAATTCAATAAAGCCAAAACATAGAGCAATGGCAAATATTTTTTCATTTCTATGCGTTAGACTTTATCCAGTCCGTAGTAACAGACTTGGGCCGAGTGATCGGTATACCCAGCGCCCGTTCCCAAACCATTTGGGAAATCATGCCCATGGTTCTAGAGATACTAAATAAGACCGTATAAAAATTGAATTCCTTTAATCCATAATAATACAATAATGAACCAGATGCGGCATCAACATTGGGCCAAGGATTCTTGGCCTTGCCATGCTCTTGCAGAACATCCGGGACAACTTTAAAGAGTAGATCTACAATGCCAAAAACATCATCCTCTTTGATATGGTCTTGACCAAATTTGACAAATGCAGAAAACCTAGGGTCTGGACATCTAAGCACCGCATGTCCATAGCCAGGTATGACCCTACCATTATTGAGACGATTCCAACAATATTCTCTCAATCCATCCTCAGTTGGCAGACCATCAAATTCATCTCTAACGCTTAGAACAAATTTCAAACACTCTTGATTCGCAAGGCCATGTAAAGGTCCGGCAAGACCATTAAGCCCTGCACAAACAGAGTAGTATGGGTCAGACAGTGCGGATGCTACCGTGTGCGATGCAAAGGCACTTACATTCCCGCCTTCATGGTCACAATGTAACATAAAATATAACTGCATCAGCTTATGAAAGTCTCCACTCTCATCCGGTAGACCAGTCATATGAACAAAGTTACCTGACCAATCTTTTTGAGGGTCAGGCGCAATTCTTTCGCCCTTATCAAATCTCATTCTATAGATTCCAGCACCAAGGGCAGGAAGTTTTGCAAGCAACCTTATACCATCCTCAAGTATTGCTTCCCAGAATTCAGTTTTTGCCATTCCTTGATCATAGCGTTCTCTAAAAACACTCTCTCCTTGCATGGCAAGAATTCCTGTATTGAACATTGTCATTGGGTGTGCATCATCAGGCATTTCGCCCAAGACATTCCAAACATATTCAGGAACATTTAAATGCGCAGAGAACTCATCATTCAGATCATTTAGCTCTGTTGAATTAGGAAGTCTTCCCGTCAAAAGGAGAAAAAACACTTCTTCAGGTAAAATATGCGTAATGTCTAGCAGAGGCATCCCTCTTATAATCAATCCTTTATCGGCAGAAACGGATGAAGTATCGCACACAAATGCTTTTATCCCTCTTAAGCCTGAGTAAGCCTGTGCAACAGATACATCACTGATCTTCTGATCGCCCTTATCTTTAATAAGTTGCTTGATATCACCCTGTGCGATGGGAATGCATTTTTTTAATTCTTCTTTTAATAGATTCATAAACTAATCCTCAAGATATATCGATTTAGTAGGATGATAACTTAATCATTCCATCATTTGGCTTTATCACCTAATCCAAAAGTCTAACAAGCAATCCCGATCTTAACTTAGGCTCAAACCAAGTTGATTTTGGAGGCATGACCTTATCATGATCCGACACATTTAGAAGATCGTTAATTGAAACTGGATAAAGCGCAAAGGCAATTTTATAATCTGATTTGCATCTGCGCTCTAACTCGTTTAGGCCTCTTATTCCGCCAACAAAATCAATCCTATTATCTGTCCTTGAATCTTGAATATTTAGAACTGGGGAAAGAATGTGATTTTGAAGAATCGAAGCATCGAGTCCATCGACGGAATCCTTATTGATGATTTCTTGCTTTGCCTTCAAAGAATACCACTTCTCATTTAAATACATTGTAAAGCTAAATCTTTCTTTTGGAGATTCCTGCCTAGGTAGTCTTTGAATCTCAAACTTAGGATCAAGAGCATTAACGAATTGCTCTTCACTGAGTCCACCTAAATCTTTAACGATTCTGTTGTATGCCATGATATGAACCTCATCATGTGGGAAAATCGTTGCCAAAAAATAATTATACGACTCATCTCCATTATGTCCATGTTTATTTTCAGATCTAATTTTCTGCACCCTCGATGCTGAAGCTGCTCGATGATGCCCATCAGCGATGTACAAACATTCAACTGTTTGAAAATAAGCACTAATTATGTTTATCAGTTTTATATTTTTGATCTTCCAAATTGAATGAGTTGAGTCATCATCAGCTTTAAAACTAATATCTTTTTCCTGAATCACGACCTCAGATATTTGATCTTTAAAACCACCATCATTTCTAAATGTAAGAAAGACTGGACCGGTATTTGCGCCAGTGACTTGGATATGCTTNGTNCTATCATCTTCCTTTNCGGGTCGAGTNTGCTCATGTNTTTTNATCANACCATTATTGTATTCTTCTATNGATACNGCAGCAATGATNCCAGTTTGGACATGCTGATCCATTGATATCTGATATACATAAAAAGATTCATCATCATCCTTTNTTAGATTCCCNNNAANTATATAGTCATTTAAATTTTTCAGAGCANGGCTATGAAGGTCTTGGGCCAATGGCTCATTACCCTTTTTGAAATCGACTTCAGGCTTGATCACTCGCAGGAATGACCTATTATTTTTTTNTACCATTGATCTTGCCTCATCAGAAGANAGGGTATCATAAGGTGGGGAAGATACTNCCCCTGCTAATGACTGAGGTGGGTGGTATCCTTTNAAGGGTAATATTTTTGCCAAAATAATCTTAGCTCTTAAATAATTTTCGTGCGGATTCTANNTCNTCTATGAAATCTATCTCAAGNCAAGGATACTCCGATACATCTACGTAATGTACCTGCAAGTTTNCCAAAAGAGGTTCGATACCAGCTTCAAAGTAATCATTCTTCCCTCCTGCCTCAATAAGGGTTCCTAATGCACGTACAAAATGATCAACAAATACTGAAGAAAATCTGGCAACACCAATAAATTCGCCTAGGCACTGATCTTCAATAAGATCNTTACCAATTGCTACGATCTTATTTTCTCCTCCATCAATAACCTTAACCTCCTCTCTACCACATGATTTAACATCAACTGCGAGNGCATTTTCATAATGTGAATTGAATAATTTGACCAACAATTCTTTTGGGTANACCACATCTGCATTCATCAATAAATATTCGCCATTAAAAGTTTCCTTGGCGGTATAAACTGAGTAAGCCGTNTTGGTTTCAAAATAATGATGATTAACTACAAAATTAAACCTTAGATCTGGAAAATTANTTTTAACATTGGCNATAAGCATTTCACGATAATAACCTATTACCATTGTAATGTCNTTTACCCCAAGTTCTCTTAAGGCTTCTAATTGATAGTGTATGATTGCTTTTCCATCAACCTCCAATAAGCATTTAGGAGTCGCATAAGTATGNGGATAAAGCCTTCTTGATACACCAGCTGCNAGTATTAATGCTTTCATGATAAAATAAAATTACAGATTTGTCATGCTATTGACAGCATATTCTATGTTTGATCTTGAAATTTCTTTTATGCAAGTTCTNTCTTCATTTTGNTCAATGCATANATCACCNAGACAAGGANTGCAATATTTAATAATGATATTTTTGTCNCCTCTTGGTGCTGTCACNGTNTCTTTTCCNACTCCAAAAAANGATACTGTAGGTATGCCTAATGCAGCAGAAATATGACCCANNCCACTGTCCGNTGCCAATGCAAACTTGCAAGTTGAGATNAAAGCAATGGATTCTCTTAGGCTATATTTACCACAAACAGATTNAATGGAAACCCCATCGCAAAGACTGATCAATNTTTTTGCTGAATCGATATCATTTTTAGATCCAAATACAAGATGATCTTCACCTGAGTCTTTGATCCAATCTTTTAATATNTTACCAGGGATGGTCCTATTTGATGCNATACTNAANGGNAAAAGTGCTATNGGCCTTTTAAGACCAAGTCTACGTATTTCCTGACTCGCCCACTTAATTTCANAATTTGATANATGAATTTTTGGTTTACCGAAAGCCTTTAAACTTGAANTAATTAAACTTAAATATTTTTCCGATCTNTGCATNATCTGTGCAGGTAGTGGAATACTATCTGTCAANAAGATGGAACGNATTTGTCCTGCATANCCATATCTTTTTTCAGCTTTTGATAGCCACAAGACAAGTGCACTTCTAAACGAATCTGTAAGTGTGAAAAATTTATCAAAGTNATATTTCTTAAGACCAGTACCTGTTTTAAAAAGATTTATTATCCCATTTAAATGCGACTGTGATANTGGTAATACTTCTGTTACGGANGGATGATTTTCATATACTCCTGCTACCCAATCTTTACATACNACGATTATTTCTGCTTCTGGCTCTTGAATCCTCAAAGTTTGTATAAATGGAATAGCAATNACAGAGTCACCTATCCAGTTTGGACTGTATACACCNATNCTCATCTCAATATTCTTCTATTGCATTTACCAATCTATAGGATGCATTGCCATCCGTTTTATATAAATAATATTTAGCTGCTTCCAGTCTTTGGTCTGACATCTCATCCATATTGTCAATNGCATAATAAACCATACCTAAAATATCATCGGGTTCTGTAATCTGATATGCAAAATCAACACTGTCTTGCCTATCTAGGTCCATTTTTTTCCAAAAACGTCTCTTAAAGATCTTATGCTTNAACTTAAGATTGTAACATTTAGCCTGTATNATCGGTTTATCAATAGGCAGATACTCAAACATTGTTGATGATATATCACTNATAAGAATATCTGCAATTAAATAATACGGGATGATATCATAGTCATCATTTGGTAGTAAATGTATATTCTTATTGATCCTTGATAACTCAGAACATTGAACATTCTGATAGAAATATTTTTTTTGTTCCCAACTNAATCCATGCANCTTAATAATTACNTTAAAATCTTTACNAAGCTCAAGAAAGAAAGGGTGCAGCTTATCAATGGATGAAGGGTAAAAACTAGGCGCATACAATAAAGTTTTCTTATTGGGGTCAATGTTGAGGTTTGATCTTATACTTGCTGTTTCCTTAGTGGACATATTAATTAATCTATCGAGCTTTGTAAACCCTGTTAAAACAAGGTTCTCATGCCCGAAATTCTTGAGTTCTTTAAACCTTGCTTCTGATTCAACAGATCGAATATCGATACGTTCATCAATATCAGTGTAATAAGATTGTTTTAATCCGATTCCATGATATATCATCACCACCAATGCTTCTGGAGATGATATTCTATTCAATTGGCCAACATTCCCAACAATAATTATATCATAATTTTTATTAATTAATTTATTAATGCGCTCCTCCTCTGAATCTGCAGTTATATATGGGAGACCTAACAAAGAGCATACGCCAGTCAAAATATTTTCCTGCGCAGAAGATGAACGTTTAGGCATCGACACATCTACATCATACTTTCCTCTACTTAATAATTCCTCAGCCACAGGTAAAAAGTTTGGCCAATAGTAGAGATGATGTGTCTCAAATAGTACTTTCTTCATCCTAATCTAACCTTGCCAAGATTTCATCTCTAGCCCTTAAAGATGCTTTTCCATCAAGCTTATATAGCATTTTTTCCTTATATGTTTTCATGGCAGATAATTTAGAATTTATATTAGTGAATGCTTCCTCAATAACTTGAGGAAGATCATTTGGTTTATGAACCTCAAAACAAAAATCCGCTATCTCTTTTTCCATTTCTTCATTTAGTCTTGCCTTATAGATGCGTTTTTTGAAAATGCGATGAGATAGTTTTAATTTGTAGAATCGATTGACCAATATAGGTTTATCCAAAGCTAGCATTTCATAGATAGTACTACTTGCCTCCGTAATAAGCATGTCAGAGACTTCATAGAACGGTGTAATGTTATACATTTCAGGCGGAATAAGGTGAACATGCTCAAAATCATCTGCAACTCTTTGAAAAAGGTTTCTCTGCTTTTTATGACTCATTCCTGCAAAATTATTTTTATACATCGTCCAAAGATGAGGTTTGATCAAAAGGTTATAGCCTCTTGTGTAATCACCTAACCTTGTCCCGAGTAATTCAAACGAACTTGGATAAAAAGTTGGTGCAAATAGAATAGTCTTTTTTTCTTTATCCAAACTAAAGTTCTCTTTTAATAGAATTTTATCATTTTTGATATCCTTAAATAAACTATCTAGTTTCATAAAACCAGTAAGAGCTAGATCTGTTTTTATCCCCTTATCTTTTAATTGACTCATTCTATATGGACCTTCAACAAATCGAAGATCTAATCGGTCATGATTATCGCGCCAGTATGAAGGTTTGATTCCTATTCCATGGTATGCCATTCCTACAAGAGTTTTTTTACTGACGTATTCATCTATATTATACCTTGACCAGCCACAAATAAATACATCAAGATTAAGGTTTTTTATCTTTTTCTTACGTTCATCTTCATTTTCTGCAAAAATGGAGTTCCCAGGTTTTTTAACTAAAATTGACCTGCATATTTCATATTCCTTACTCTGTATTTCTGTTGATGTGGAATGATATATTTGGAATCTATCATCATCTGACAAAAGATCGATCAAAGACTCAAACTGCGGTAAATGATATAGGTGAAAGCTGTCAAATAAAATTGAAATTTTTTTCTTCATTGACTTACAGTAAATAAACTTTATATGTGAGTATGATTTTAGGTTTCAAATTGAATATCATATAATCTATTGTAAACTCCACCAGAATTATGTAATTCATCGTGGGTCCCAATTTCTACGATTTCGCCCATATCCATCACTATGATCTTATCAGCATTTTTAATGGTTGAAAGACGATGTGCGATGACCAATACAGTTCTGTTCTTCATTAAGTTATCTAAAGCACTCTGAACAAGTCTCTCCGATTTTGTATCCAATGCAGAGGTTGCCTCATCTAATAGTAATAGCGAAGGATTTTTATAAATCGCTCTAGCAATTGCAATGCGTTGTTGTTGCCCACCGGACAACTTGACTCCTCTTTCGCCTATAGCAGTATCGTATTTACTGTCTAATTGATCTATGAACTCGCTAGCATTTGCACCATTCGCAGCATCGATCAACTTTTTTTCATCGATATCATTTGCACCATAAGTTATATTATTTCGAATAGATGTATTTAACAAAATGGTTTCTTGGGTAACGAT
>NZWG01000034.1 GCA_002698235.1 Fidelibacterota bacterium
TAAAAAGGACGTCTCAGTTTCAAACTTGTTATTTGTTCTTAGATAGCCCCCGCCATCCTTCCCGTTTCCAAGATATGTAGTCATCTTCCCAAACTGGTTGTAAGTACGAAAATAACCGCTCCCAAGAAATGTTCCGGTTTCTCCAGCGGCATCGTATACTCGCATTTGTCCTGAGCTGTCTGCGCCAGTACCGAGGTAAACAGTTTCTTGACCGTTAAAATTGTATGTCCTAAGGTATCCTCCACCACTAGTGCCCGTACCTAAGAAAAGAGTCCTCTCACCAAATTGGTTATAAGCTTGATAATAACCTTCTCCAAGGTAGGATGATGTCTCACCCTCTTTGTTATATATTCTTAACTGCCCAGCGTGATCTGAGCCTGTACCAAGATATGCAGTTTCTTTTTGAGAATTATTATAGGTCCGGATGTATCCGCCTCCCATCCGGCCAGTGCCAACATATGCAGATTCATCTCCATTTCCATTATATGCTCTCATATAGCCTCCGCCATCCTTACCTGTTCCGATGAACAAGGTTGGCTCTCCATATTGATTGTATGTTTGCATGTAACCGTTTCCTAAATAACCCATAATTACACCACGATCGTCTTCAATTGTGAGACTTCTTACTACAAGGTGCCCAAGTTCGTCTGTTTTTGGTCTCAGTCCTAGTGTCGAAAACACCAGCAGAGTAATCAAAATACCGATTAACATACTTTTTGGATCAATGACTTTCATAATTTCCTCCGATATCGATTGCCATTGGGAGATCAGTTCTTAATTTAATCATATTCATAGGTATTAACCCTAATAGGAATTTCACTTTTTCCTTCTCTTCCTCGGCGCAACATATCATAGTTTTTTACCTCTTTTAATTTTCCTTTAGCATCATATAGATATACATTTTTTTCTAATACTCGATCTTGACCATCTAAAATTGCTTCTATATATTTACGTCCTTGATTGTCTAATAGAATCTCTCTAATTGAATTTAATTTTACATTAGAGTCTGAGTAATAATCATAGGTTTTAAAATTTTCATCATCATATACCGTATTGAATCTCTCCTCAACTTTACCTATCTCATTATAACTCGTAGTTGCAATACAACGGCCAAGAATATCATATTTGTAAGAAATAGAGCCCAGTGATTGCCCTAGCCTACCAACAGATCTTTCTTCAATTACTTTCCCCTGGGTATTATGAAAAAATATGGTTTGGAATATTACTGAAGGGTCAAAATATTGGCTTTCTCTTTTTGGGGCTCCTTCCGATTCTAATCTAAAATTAGTTACTACAAGGATATAGTTATTATAGATTTCTTTGTGCTCAAGCATTGTACCTGTTGAATCGTAATTATAATCTTCTCCCCAAAGCATGTTTTCTGAGCCACTATTCCCATGTACCATATCTGGGTTGATTGCTTGAGCTGGGTTATATCTAATGCGCTTAATCATTCTATTGTTACTGTCAAACTTTTGATATTCTCTCCAATAAAGACTGTCACCAGACCCAAACAAGGATGTGCTTATTCTATTTCCTTGGTTATCATGTTCAAATCGGTAAGATAAAACCATTTCTTGTTCATAACTCCTTCTCAACTTTAGACCCTCATTGGGGCCTGATACGTAAACATATTTCTCACTCAGTGGCAAAGTATGGGTGTATATGGTGCTNTCAACNATGAATCCTTTTGAATTAAAATTTACAATTATTGAATTTTTTAATTCTTGCGTTTCTGTTCCAAAACTTTCAAAAATATGAAATACNTTTATTGTTGTTGATNTCTCCCCNGATAAAAAGGAAAGAATTAAACAACAAATAAAATATTTTATTTGAATANGCATAATCAGATTTTATCTATCTGATGTCTTTATATCAAATATTCAATTTAANCGGCTTTTTATTNCTAAAGGNTNTTATATGAAANTATTANAAGTTTANCAATAATAAATCCANATATAACAAGACTTAACTAGGTTAAGTTAATTCTTGCTTTAATTAACNATTATATTCTAAAATATAGGGAGTCTATTAAAGACTCACTCATGCGGAGTTCTATTTGAATCATACATTCATCAAATGTCTTNTGGTGTTTTGTGCGTCCATNTTNATGGGCGTTAACNTAAAAGATGTTAGCTATAGNGTTAAACAAAATGGGATAATGGTTAANCTGGATTATACGGAACCCATTGATGACGATGATATTATTGGATGGAAGTCNGACAGNGGTTGGGTTTATTTAACTCTTCTTGGCGTGAGGTCTCCAAANGGAAAGAAGCCGCAAGAAGACTTCTCTGGAGNAGTTAGGAAAATCGTCATTGATGATTTTGATGAGTCTACNCAATTAGCAATTTTAATTCGTAAGCCAATTCTTGGATATGATATTATTAATTCAAAGACCTCNCCNAGNACCATAGTCTTNATTCATACTGAAATGAAAAAGTCTGAAGTTGNTAGTTTAAAAGAATACATAAAGGAAGAAGGNACCTCTGTNTTCAATGTTGCAAAATCTTCTGGGTTTCCAAAATACAACACAAATTTTAAAAGCGCTTTTGATGAGGCAAGNAAAGAATTGGGTCCNAATGCCATNTTTGAATATCATGGNAAGNTATACACNACGAATCATCCTGGAGAAAAAGAGGAANTTTCTGAATCANTTTTAGTAGAACAGTCCAAATTAAATTCTAAAATAGATAAAGCTCAACCCAACCAAATAGATGTTTTTTCACCTAACGGGTTGATAGAAGAAACCTATGTTAATATTGAGACAGGTGAAACAATAACAGAAAATCTTGCTCAATCTCCTACCTTGAAAAAGCATGAAGAAGAATTAGAAGAACCAGAGATTTACATTGAAACAAAAGAAGATGATGGCTGGTTTAGTGGCTTGTTTCCTTCGTTTAAAAACGCAAACAATGATTTAAAATCACTTTCAGAATTACCTAAACAAAAAGATACTACAGTAGTAAAAGAAAAACCAATTTTAGTTGAGTCCTTGCCGACAAAATCAAAAAAGGCAATAAAGTGGAATAAATTTTTTGATTTTCTAAAAAAACGTAAAAGTGATAAAAGAGCAATCGACATCGATATTGTAGAAAACAAGAATGGGGATGCAGATAGCACAACTGAAGATGGGATCAATCTTGCTCAACAGCAATATAGACTATTACAGGAAAGATATATCCCAACAAAGAATCAGAATATAAATCTAAGATCTATCAATGATGATAGTTTCATTGAATCGACAACCCAATTATCAGATACAAACACAGTTGCTAAGCTTGATATAGCGGAAATAGTTCAATCAAAAAATTCAGATTATCAAAAACTCCAAAAGAGGTATATACCTGATCATTTAACCGTTCTAAATGATACATTATCCACACAAAGGTATTACTCTTCTCCAACCCAGGCACCGGACACAAATATTGTTCAAGCATGGTTTCTCGATGAAAGCATAATTTCTGATGAATACGATGCAACTAGACTACAGAAAAAATACATTCCTCCTACAAAAGAGAGTAGTTTTATAGAGCAAGAGGAATCCTATCCATATGCAACTTTGCCACAAAACACCCAGTCTCCGGATACAAATGTTGTTCAAGCATGGTTTCTCGATGAAAGCATAATTTCTGATGAGTATGATGCAACTAGACTACAGAAAAAATACATTCCTCCTACAAAAGAGAGTACTTTTATAGAGCAAGAGGAATCCTATCCATATGCAACTTTGCCACAAAACACACAGTCTCCGGATACAAATGTTGTTCAAGCATGGTTTCTAGATGAAAGCATAATTTCTGATGAATATGATGTTACCAGATTGCAACAGAAGCATATCCCCTCAGAAAAAAATAACCTTGTGTTTAATCCTACGGAAGATATTTATTCTATGGAGTCTCCAACACAAACACCAGAGTTCACAGACCCAATTATTCTAAAAGAAAGAATAAAAACAGAATTTAAAAATAGAGGTGCTGTCCGTAGCTACAGTTCAAATAAAGAAACCCCATTTAAAGAAGATTCTTTAGATGGTAATACGTGGCTGAGTTATTTTCCACTTCAAAATGATTCAGTTAAACAATCGTTAAAATGGGATTTCAGGAACGAACGAGAAGTGCCCAAACATTTACAAAATAAAAGACAATCATTGGATTACTATGATCGACAAAACAATCAACATCAATGGCGAAATCAATTATCTGATAATAAACCAAAATCTTTTCCAAAGAGACAAACGGATCCAGCATTTATGTACTACCACAATGGGGGAATCCGTGTTGAGTCTAATATGGACGGTGTGCCTATTTATATTGATGGTAAGTATGTTGGTGAAACACCACTTGGTAGACCTATTCAGGTTGAGCCCGGCTGGCACCAAGTAAGTGGTTTTTCGCCAGTATATACTCACCTAGCATCTGAAGGAGGCTTACAGTTTGTAGGGTATAGTGATTCAATAATACAGAATAATGAATCCTATGGCGCTACAACAGTTTATGCAGAGGCCGGTAAACTTGAGACTATAGAATTAAAATTTAATAAAATGGGTGATACACCAAAAAAGTGGACAGAATTAAAAGGAGGAATAAACATTGGTCTTCCTATGTTTGTTTTTGTAATGAGTATGATCCTATACTCAATGTGATTCTTTGTAAGTTCATTTGTTAAATATAAAAGTTTATGAAAATCAAAGATAAAGTACGTTCAACCATTCTTTCCCGTATAACAAATGAACAAAGAGTAGGAATTGAATTAGAGAGTATAATTTATACAAACAACAATCAAAGGCTCTTGGTGAATCAGTGTGATTATTTTACAGCAACTGACCTTTTAAATATATTGAACAATAACAAAGATGAAAATGGTCTTCACTCACTTGAACCTGGAGGGCAGTTAGAGTGGTCAAGCCCAGCATTTTTTGATCTCAATGATTTACAAAATTCATTAAGCTTATACAGGGCATTACTTGACTCTGTTTTGTTAGATAAAGAATTAAAACTAATAGACTACGGGTTAGATCCAATATTCTCGCCAGAACAAGTAGAACTTATTAATCAAAAAAAATATATTTTAATGGATAAGCACATGGGAAAAAGTGGGACCATGGGTAAATGGATGATGAGAAGCACTGCTAGCATACAAATCAATCTTGATTCTACATGTGATAAAAACATGGAGGAAATTGCTTTTATTTCAGATTGTCTTCACCCTGTTGCTTCATACTTATTTGCAAATTGTCCATACAAGGAAAATAAAAAAACGGGAAGGCAGAACATTAGACAGGTTATCTGGGATAAAACAGATGACATGCGTTGTAGGAACTTATTTGACCATGGTATTTTTCAATCAAATGCCCTCATCGATAAATACACTGATTATATTTTGTCAGTACCAAATATTTTTAAACTTGACAGGTTTGGTAAAATATCAGAATCTGAAATTAAAATAGGAGAAAGACTTGTTAACTTAAGTTCTAGAGGTGAGATAAGTGAGCGAGACATTCAAGCAGGATTACATCAAATATTTACAAATGTTCGTTTAAAAGGTCTTGTTGAAATTAGAGGTGCAGATCGCACGCCAGTCGGATACGAAATAGCACCAGCGGCATTTTGGATTGGTTTATTATTTGATGAAAAAACACGAGAAAAGGTCAATGGTCACTTAAGTCAATGGTCAATCAAAGATAGAAAGTTGTTTAACCGCTGTGTGTCTGAATTGAATCTTGACCAACAGGGCCCACAGGGGAAATCCTATGGTGATTGGATATATATATTTTCTGACTATGCTATAGAGGGCTTAGGAAATAGGGGGCTAGGCGAAGAAAAACTATTTCAAGAATTTTATAATTGTATAATCGAACATGGTCCATTTAGTTTAAAAATACAGTCTGATGAATCAACGCACTATTCATAATTTGGTATGGCTTCCCAATTTTTTAATTGGAATTACAGCTTTGATACTTGGTTTAATTTGGTTTTGGCATCCAGAGCCGTGGTTGATTGATCGATCACCCAATGAGATTTTACTTCAAACTACATACGAAAAACTTTTTTCTTTTGGACCCAACAAATACCTATCTTCTTATCTGAAAGTAATTTATAGATTTTTTGGACTATGGTTAATTACAATTGGTCTACTAATCATAACATTTGTAAGGGTTACCAAGCTAGGCACTAAACAGGCACGAACTTCAATCCACACAATAATGATTTTTGTCCTTATCTTGTTATACTACCTGGTGTTTTCTTTTCTTGAGACCTCTCCACTTCTTCCTTCCTTATATTTCTTTACCTTATTGTTAAGTATTAGCATATATTTTTCTACTCTAATTAGAGAATGATTAAACATGTGAATATTTTATTGGTTTAGTGTTATAAATTTGCAATGTTAATATAGAACTACTTTGAATAATTACTTTACATCAACTATTTTTAGAAAAATTTTAGCGGCTCTTTCTGGCTTATTTCTGACTTTTTTCTTGCTCGGGCACCTAGCAGGGAATCTTCAGCTATTTATATCAGGAGTTGAAGGACAAACTCAGTTTAACAAATATGCGCTCTTCATGACCACAAACCCCGTGGTTAAGCTTCTCTCTATTCTTACTTATGCGTCAATACTATTGCATGTTGTTCTAACTCTATACCTTGCATTTAAGTCTCGACAAGCAAGACCGATTGGTTATGCTGTTTCAAGTGGGAATTCAAATAGTTCATGGTCATCCAACAATATGGCAATCCTTGGCACATTTTTGTTATTGTTTATCATTGTTCATATGAGAAGTTTCTGGTATGAAATGCACTTTGGTGAAATGCCTTACCAATATCTTGACGATGGAACTAAAATAAAAGATTTGTATTTAATTACAACTAGTGCGTTCAATAACCCTCTATATACATTGTTTTATATACTCAGCATGATCGCATTGGCGTTACATCTTAAGCATGGAGTGGGTTCTGCAGTACAGACCATTGGCCTAAAACTTCCAAACTATGAAAAGCCCTTAAAATATATTGCAGAATCTGTAGCTCTTATTATTCCCGCAACCTTTGCATCAATACCAATATACTTATACATTAAAAACCTATGATATTAGATAGTAAGGTACCCGAAGGACCCCTTGAAAGCAAATGGACAAATTATAAGTCCAGTGTCCCGCTTGTGAGTCCTGCAAACAAAAGAAGAATAGAAGTCATCGTAGTTGGGACAGGCTTAGCTGGGGCATCAGCGGCAGCATCAATGGCTGAGATGGGGTACAAGGTTAAATCATTCTGTTTTCAAGATAGTCCCAGAAGAGCGCATTCAATAGCGGCTCAAGGAGGAATAAACGCAGCAAAGAATTATCAGAACGATGGAGACTCTGTTTATAGATTATTTTACGATACCATTAAAGGGGGTGACTATCGCTCAAGAGAAGCAAATGTTTACAGACTTGCTGAAGTAAGTGCCAGTATCATTGACCAGTGTGTAGCGCAAGGTGTGCCCTTTGCTCGTGAATATGGGGGAACTCTAGATAATAGGTCTTTTGGAGGTGTTCAGGTTTCAAGAACTTTTTATGCTAGAGGGCAAACAGGACAGCAGCTTCTTTTAGGAGCATACAGCGCTTTAAGCAGACAAATATCTAAAGGCAATATAACAATGTACAATAGACACGAGATGGTTGATATTGTTAAAATAGACGGAAAAGCACGAGGCGTTATTGTTAGGAACCTTTTAACAGGGGAATTTTCTAGACACTTTGGTCACGCTGTAGTATTAGCAACTGGCGGTTATGGTAATGTGTACTACCTATCAACTAATGCAATGGGGAGCAATGTTACAGCAGCCTGGAAAGCTTACAAGCAAGGCGCTGCATTTTCAAATCCTTGTTTTACGCAAATTCATCCAACTTGCATCCCTGTTTCTGGCGACTATCAATCAAAATTAACCTTGATGTCTGAATCATTACGCAATGATGGTCGTATATGGGTTCCAAAAAACAAAGGTGATAACCGTAAACCAAGCCAAATTCCAGAAGATGAAAGAGATTATTATCTAGAAAGAAGATATCCAGCTTTCGGCAATCTTGTTCCAAGAGATGTTGCTTCTCGAGCAGCAAAAGAAAGATGCGATGAAGGGTTTGGTGTTGGTGATACAGGTCTAGCAGTATATCTAGATTTTGAAGATGCAATTAAACGGCTAGGAAAAGAGACTGTATCAGCAAGATATGGTAATCTTTTTGCTATGTATGATAAAATTACAGGAGATGATCCATATACAACACCAATGCGGATATTTCCCGCAGTTCACTATACCATGGGCGGGCTTTGGGTCGATTATGATTTAATGACAACTGTACCGGGTTTGTATGCGATAGGAGAGTGTAACTTTTCAGACCATGGAGCGAATAGATTAGGAGCATCAGCTTTAATGCAGGGACTTGCGGATGGATATTTTGTTTTACCATATACAATAGGGAAATATTTATCTGAAGATATACGCACTGAACCAATGGACACTGCGCACGAAGCTTTTGATACGGCAGAGAAGAAAGCTTTAGAAAGGACTAAAATCCTGCTACAAAATAACGGTAGTCGATCTGTAGAAAGTTTTCACAGAGATTTGGGTAAAATTGTGTGGGACTACTGTGGTATGTCTAGAAACCAAAAAAGCTTAAATGAAGCCATCTTAAGCATTCAATCATTGCGAGAAGAATTTTGGAAGCATGTTAAGGTACCAGGCGATGATAAAACTTATAATCCTGAGTTGGATAAGGCTGGGAGAGTGGCTGACTTTTTTGAATTAGGTGAGCTTATGATGAGAGATGCCTTAGAAAGAGAAGAATCGTGCGGTGGGCATTTTAGAGAAGAGTATCAAACTCAAGAAGGTGAGGCTCTAAGAGATGATGAAAACTACACCTTTGCATCTACATGGGAATTTAAAGGCATTGATAAACCACCAACTTTGCACAAAGAAGATTTAAACTTTGAGACCGTGGCACCCACCCAAAGGAGTTATAAATAATGACTGACTTACAACTTACATTAAATATCTGGCGCCAGAGATCTTCATCTGAATCTGGAAAGTTTGAGTCATATGAAGTTGACAATTTAAATACTCACATGTCTTTCCTTGAAATGTTAGATGTTTTAAATGAAAACCTAGTTGAAGAAAATAAGGAACCAGTTGCTTTTGACCACGATTGCAGAGAGGGTATTTGTGGAATGTGTTCTATGGTCATCAATGGACGGCCTCATGGGCCCATGAAAGGGACGACTACATGCCAACTACACATGCGACATTTTAAAAATGGTGATACTATTACCATTGAGCCGTGGAGGGCAAAAGCATTTCCTGTGGTAAAAGATTTAGTTGTTGATAGGTCCTCTTTTGATAGAATCATTCAATCAGGGGGGTATGTATCTGTAAATACAGGTAGCGCACCGGATGGCAATGCGATTCCAATTCCAAAAAGCATAGCTGAGGAAGCGTTCGATGCCGCTGCATGCATTGGTTGCGGCGCTTGTGTTGCATCATGCAAAAACGCATCAGCTAGCTTGTTTGTATCTGCAAAAATATCTCAGTTATCGCTTCTTCCACAAGGACAGCCAGAAAAAAACGAAAGAGTTAAGAAAATGGTCGCACAAATGGATGAAGAAGGGTTTGGACACTGTACCAATACTGGAGCATGTCAAGCAGAATGCCCAAAAGAAATATCAGTTGATTATATAAGAAAAATGAATGTGGATTATAATCTATCGAACATAAAAGGATAGACTAAACTACAAATTATTTCAACCTGAAATTAACAGGTATGGATATCCATACTCCCACTGCTCTCTCACGTTGTTTTGCTGGTCTAAATTTGGTTTTTCTTATGGCTTCCATTGCTGCTTCATCTAGGCCAGTATTTGGAACCCCTTTAAGAATAAGTGTCTCTTTAACTCGCCCTTTTTCATCAATGAATGCTTGAACAACAACAACCCCTTCAATACCAGCTTCCTGTGCTATTTCTGGATATTTAGGTCTGATTGGTGACATCGCAACGGGCGGATCATCATAAGGGATAAAAACAACCTTTGGGCCTGATGGTGGTGGAGGTGGAGCGTCTAAATTGGAAAAGTCGTCAAAATCTAACTCATCAAGTGTTAAGTCATCGGCAATATCTTCATCATCTGATGGAACAGGTATTGAGGGTCTTGCTGGTGGTGGAGTGTTGTCGATTTGTTGAGTTTGTGGAATATCAATGTTTTCGATTATGACCTGTTCAATATCTTCAAACTCAAGACTATTCCCAAATCTTGGAAATAGGAGAAAGTTTAATATTACTAGGCCAATACCAGTGAGTGTTGTAATTCGAACAACAAGAGGGTATCGAGCCTTTAAAGGGTTAGTAAATTTCACTAATCAACCAGTGTTTTAGATGAATAATTAAGCTTTAAGGCTTCTACTTCACGCAAATTCTCATGTATATCTGACACTAGGCCCATTTCTGCTTCTTCATCACCCTTTAGAGAAACAACTATTTGTGGATCAGAAACACGCTTGTCATACATAACGAGAGATACATCATCCACGCCCATTAATCTGTCATCAATTGAAATTAATCCTTCTTTTGAAACCCATACTTGAACAGTGTGTCTTTTTGATTTTAGTTTTTCAATCCTTTTTGCCTTTGGAAGATTTACAGGTAATCCTGAATATTCTTTTAAAACAGTTGTAACCATAAAAAACACTAAAAGCATAAAAATTATATCTGGCATTGACGCAGTTGGAATCTCACTAGAGATCTTAGTTTTTTTAGAAAATTTCATTAATTACTATTTGCGATAGATATACGTTTTGCATCAGCCATTTTTAATTGGTCGATTACTTTGACATAATCACTATAGGCAGTTTTTGGGTGAGCTTTTACTGATATAACTAATTTATCATTAGCTCTTATTTTGTCACCAACAATGCGGTGAAGTTGTTCGACATTGGTTGGTTCTTCGTCTAACAATACTTTCCCTTGAGAATTAATAAGGCAATTTAAAATATTTTCTTTACGAATTTCAATTTCCATGTCTCCAGGTGGAGGTAAAATAATCCCCAGGCCTTTATCAGTATCAATTGTTGTAGTAACTAAAAAGAATATCAGCAATAGAAATGCAATATCTGCCATTGATGAAGTTGGAATTTCTCCACCTTTAAATCTTCTATTCTTTTTCATGGAATGTTTTGGTTAAGAAAGTTATTTTGATTCTAAGTCCTGTAAATGGTCTATTATCTTTATCGACTGTTCTTCCATTTCCAGAACTAATTTATCAATTCTTGCTACAAAAACATTTTGAAAAGTTTGAATGATCATTGCTACGATAAGTCCAAATGCAGTAGTAAGAAGAGCTTGTGATATACCCCCAGCAACAACAGCTGGAGAAATATCATTTGCAGCCTTAATAGCATCAAAAGCAGCTATCATACCAACAACCGTACCTGTGAACCCAAGCATAGGAGCTATCGTTATAACGGCATTTAACCAGATCATGTTTTTTTCTAAAAAAGCCATTTCTATAGCGCCAGCATTTTGTATAGCTTTTTCAACTTCTTCTAAACCTCTGCTCATTTTACTAAGTCCAGCATGAAAAATTGCTGCTACCGGGCCTTCGGTCTCACTACAAATTTGTGTAGCCGCATCTGTTCCATTCTCTTTTATGGATTGGCTTACAGATTCAAAGAAGGTTTGAGAATCTACAGCTGACATCATTAGAGAGTAGGCTCGCTCGATAACAAATGCCAACCCAAAGAGAAGTGTTAAAAGGATAGGCCACATAAATGCTCCGCCTTCTAAAAAATAATGTACCATTCTATAACTCCGTTTCTAGTGTGATTAATTTATACAAAAATATTAAAAAAAGTTTAATTCACAGAATACTAATTTAATTTATTGATTT
>NZWG01000035.1 GCA_002698235.1 Fidelibacterota bacterium
AAGATAGAAAAACAAATTCCAAATTTTGTACAAGAAAATAAAATTCAAGACTTGATGAGAATGCCCAATAGATCAACATTGCGAGGCAAAAGAGATCACGCTATTTTAGAACTGTTTTATGCAACAGGTATTCGCTTGAGTGAATTGGTTGGTCTGAATATCGGATCACTCAATCACGAGGAAAACTTACTAAAAGTGATTGGGAAAGGAAATAAAGATAGAATTGTACCATTTGGAGATAAAGCAAAGAAGGCCATTGAACAATATTTGAACTCAAGGGATTATAGATGGACATCTGATCCTCAATTGCCGTTATTTGTTGGTACAAAAGATAAAAGAATATCTGTGAGGACCGTTCAAAGCCGCTTGAAGGAGTATCTCCAAAAAATATTGGGGGGCAAAAAAGGCGCTAGTCCACACATATTACGGCACACTTTTGGTACTCATTTGCTTGATAATGACGCTGATATACGTTCTATACAAGAATTATTAGGCCACAGTAGCATCTCATCAACCCAGATCTACACCAAGGTCAATCCAGAAAAAATAAAAAAGATCTACAAAGATGCACATCCTCACGCTTCTTAAAAAAAGTATAAATAATGAATAAAAGTGGAAATGATCTCGGACTGAATCAATTGGGATTGGTCGACTTAGTTAATGTGCACCGAAATTTATCTGTTAAAGAATTGGTTGATGACATAGTATCCAATAAAGAAGGTCTAATAGGACTTAGAGGGGCAGCTATGGTAGACACCGGCATATATACTGGGCGCTCGCCAAAGGATAAATATATTGTTGATGAGTCATCTTCGAATCAGAATATTTGGTGGGGGGAAGTAAATCAAAAAATATCTGAAGATATTTTTAATGGCTTATATAGTCAGGTCACTGAATTTTATAACTCCAATGATGATAAAAAAACATACGTCTTTGATGGGTTTGCTGGCGCAGATCCTAAATATGCTTTGAACGTTCGTATCATTGCAAAAAAAGCATGGCAAGCACACTTTGTTCATAACATGTTCATTAGACCTCAAGAGAAACAGCTTGATCAATTTTTACCAGGATTCACAATAATAAATGCATCGGATGTCAAGAATCTAAATTATCAAAAATATGGAATGAATTCAGAGACATTTATCATTTTTCATATGGCCAAAAAAATTGCCATAATTGGTGGTACTGAGTATGGTGGAGAGATGAAGAAAGGCATATTCTCAGTACTTCATTATTTATTGCCAGACAAAGGTGTGCTTTCAATGCACTGTTCAGCAAATGTGAATAATGATAGTAGTAATCCTGCAATTTTCTTTGGGCTTTCAGGAACAGGAAAGACCACTCTTAGTACAGATCCTGCACGACCCTTGATAGGTGATGACGAGCACGGTTGGTCTGATGATGGAATATTTAATTTTGAAGGTGGCTGTTATGCCAAGGTGATCAATCTAGACTCTAAAGAAGAGCCAGATATCTATAATGCTATAAGGCAGGGAGCTTTATTAGAAAACGTTGTCTATGATAGTGATACATTACAAATTGATTTTAACGATGGATCAAAAACAGAGAATACTAGAGTTTCCTATCCACTAGATCATATCGATAATTCTATATCAGGTAAGGGAAAGCCTAGTATTGCTACTCACCCAAGAAAAATCATTTTTCTGACATGCGATGCTTATGGTGTTTTACCTCCCGTAGCTAAGTTAACTGCTCAGCAGGCGATGTATCATTTCATTAGCGGATACACTGCAAAGGTTGCCGGTACTGAAAGAGGAATAACGGAACCAACTGCTACATTTTCTCCATGTTTTGGGGGACCTTTTCTCACTCTTCATCCGCTTAGATATGCGGAGTTGCTCAAAGAAAAAATGGAGAAATTTGATGTAAGTGTTTATATGGTCAATACTGGCTGGGTTGGGTCTAATGCTCAATCAGGAGCAAAAAGATTTAGTCTGCCCAAGACGAGGAAGATACTAGATGCCATCTTAAACGGAAGTATTGAGAATTCTAAATTTGGAGAAGATCAATATTTTGGCTTTCAGATTCCATTATCTCTTGATGATATTGAATCAGACCTCCTTGATCCAATGAAGGCTTGGATAGATCTTGAAGAATATCATCGATCTGCAAAAGAGCTGGTAAAGAAGTTTAATTTAAACTACAGAAAATATGATTTAGGAGATGAATTGATTCGTAGCGCTGGGCCTAAAAATGACATGTAATTTTTTTTTATTGAACAAAATCTAAATAAATAATAATTTAACCTGTCGTGATTTGCACCATATTGCCGCGACATTAAAGAAAAGCGCTAAAAAGGAATCTAATAATTGAGATACCCGGACTATGCGCCGGGTTTTTTATGCATAAAATAAAAGATATATTAAAGAAAAGAGTGCTAGTGCTTGACGGCGCAATGGGTACAATGGTGCAAGGATATGGATTAAAAGAGAGTGACTTTCGCGGTTCTAAATTCAAGGACCATCCTATTGACCTAATAGGAAATAATGATATACTGTCCATTACAAGGCCAGAAATTGTGAGAGAGATACACCATGCATATTTGGATGCAGGTGCAGACCTAGTTGAGACCAATACTTTTAATTCAAATTCAATATCCCAGTCAGATTATAATATGGAGCATTTGGCATATGAGCTTAACCTTTTATCGGCTCAGATTGCGCGAGATGTCTGTGATGATTTCACTAGATCAGAACCAGGTAAACCAAGATTTGTTTGCGGTGCCATTGGGCCAACAAATCAAACTGCATCAATGAGTCCAGACGTATCTAATCCAGGGCATAGGAACGTAGATTTTGATCAGTTGATGGAATCCTACAAAGAACAAACAAAAGGTCTTTTAGATGGTGGCGTAGATATTTTACTAATTGAGACTGTATTTGATACATTGAACTGTAAAGCAGCATTGTTTGCTGTTCAGTCTTTATTTGAAGAAACTGGTGAGACCATACCAGTCATGATTTCAGGCACTATTACAGATGCTAGCGGAAGACTTTTATCTGGTCAGACAGTTGAGGCTTTTTGGCATTCAATATTCCACGTAGATCTATTGGCTGTTGGCTTAAACTGTGCACTAGGTGCTGAAGAAATGAGACCGTATTTGGCATCTTTATCGAATATAGCTGATACAAATATACTTGTCTATCCAAACGCGGGATTACCAAATGAGTTTGGTGGTTATGATGAATCACCTGAAAGTATGGCGATACAACTTTCTGAATTCACTGACTCTAATCTCGTAAATATAATTGGTGGGTGTTGTGGCACCACTCCTGACCACATTGCAGCATTTTCAAATAGTGTTGAGGGTAAATCGCCTCGTACTATTCCGTCTGTGGACTCATTTACAAAACTAAGTGGACTCGAGCCGTTAGTTATACGCCCAGAATCTAATTTTATTAATGTTGGAGAAAGAACAAACGTGACTGGATCATTACGATTCAAGCGCTTAATTAAAGAAGATAAATTTGATGAAGCATTATCTGTAGCAAGAGATCAGGTAGAGAATGGTGCTCAGATAATTGATATCAACATGGATGAAGGGTTAATCGATAGTGAGAGCGCTATGGTTCGATTTCTTAGACTTATATCCTCTGAGCCAGATATTAGTAAGGTGCCGATAATGATTGATTCTAGTAAATGGAGTGTAATTGAGTCAGGTCTCAAAAATATCCAAGGTAAAGGAATCGTGAATTCTATATCCTTAAAGGAGGGTGAAGACGAATTTATTAAACAGGCCCAATTAGTGAAACAATATGGTGCAGCAGTAATAGTCATGGCTTTTGATGAAAATGGTCAAGCAGATACTTTTGAAAGAAAAGTTGAGATATGTCAACGTGCTTTTTATATCTTAACTGATCGAGTTATGATGAGGGCAGAGGATATTATTTTTGATCCTAATATTTTTGCAGTAGCAACTGGTATCGAAGAGCATAACCAGTACGGTGAGGCCTATATTAATGCAGCCAAGGCCATTAAAGAACTAATGCCAAAAGTGCATGTTAGTGGTGGTGTGAGTAATCTTTCCTTCTCCTTTCGTGGTAATGATAGAGTTCGGGAAGCTATGCATTCATGTTTTTTATATCATGCCATATCGAATGGGATGGATATGGGTATTGTTAACCCAGGTCAACTAACTGTCTATGATGACATCGAGCTTGAGTTAAGAGATGCTATTGAGGACGTAATATTTAATCGTGATGAAAATGCTACAGATACCTTAGTCTCATTGGCAGATAAATATCAAGGCTCAGGAAAAGAGAAGAAGAGCAATAATGAATGGAGACAGTTATCAATTGAGGATAGAATATCCTATTCTCTTGTTGAAGGACTTGATCAATTCATACAAGAAGATGCTGAACTAGCAAGACTTGAGGCAAACAGTCCAATAGAAGTAATAGAGGGTCCTTTAATGGATGGGATGAATAAGGTTGGAGACCTTTTTGGGGAAGGGAAGATGTTCCTCCCGCAGGTAGTGAAATCTGCACGTGTTATGAAAAAAGCAGTAGCACATTTAATACCATTTATTGAAAAAGATAAACAAGAGAAAGGCCTGAGTGATATTTCAAATGGATCTATTCTATTGGCAACAGTAAAAGGAGATGTTCATGATATTGGGAAGAATATAGTTGGCGTGGTCTTGGGATGTAATGGCTATTCGATAATTGATATGGGTGTAATGGTTCCAGCAGATAAAATTATCGCTAAAGCCAAAGAGTCTAATGTAGATATTATTGGCTTATCGGGCCTTATTACTCCAAGTTTAGATGAGATGGTACACGTGGCATCAGAAATGAAACGTTTAAATTTTAATGTTCCACTTCTTATTGGAGGTGCAACAACAAGTAAAAAACATACAGCTGTCAAGATCGAGGAAAAATATCCTCAAAATGTATTTCATGTCCAAGATGCTAGTCGTTGTGTAGGGGTTGTTGCAAAATTATTGAAACCAAGCGACAAGGTTGAATTGATTGATAAGACAAATAAAAAATATCAATCAATTAAGGAAACATTCTATGAAAATCAAAAAAATATAAATTTGTTATCCATTGATGAAGCCAGAAGAAAAAAACCATTGTTAAAGCATGAGCCTGTAAGGCCACAAGAGTTAGGTAGTTTTGAAATTGAATCAATCTCTTTGGAAACGTTGTCCAGCTATATTGACTGGTCACCTTTTTTTCATGCATGGGAGTTCAAAGGGATTTACCCTGAAATTCTCCAAGATCCAGTTAAGGGTGTTGAAGCCAAAAAAGTTTTTAATGATGCTAAGGCTTTAATGGATAAAATTATTGAATCTGAAGAACTCGAATCAAAAGCAGTGTATGGTTTTTACAAGGCAAGATCAAAAGATGAGGAAGTACAATTAATAGATGAAGGTATCTCATTTAATTTCCCTAGGCAATTAATTGATAAGGGAAGCCAGCCAAACTTCTGCCTGGCCGACTACATTTCGCCAAATAGTGATGATTATATCGGACTATTTGCTGTTACAGCAGGTCATGGGATAAGCGAAATAATTAAAAGATATCAATTAGCAAATGATGATTACAATGATATAATGACCAAGGTTTTAGCAGATCGATTTGCCGAAGCGGCTACAGAGTGGTTACATGAAAAGGTTAGAAAAGTTTACTGGGGATATTCAAAAGAAGAAAATTTAAATTTAAATGGAATGTTGAGCGAGCAATACGATGGAATCAGGCCAGCTCCAGGTTATCCAGCATGTCCTGATCATGCAGAAAAAGATAAGATATGGAAACTCTTAAAAGTAAAAGAGACAGCTGGTATTAGCTTGACCGAATCAAGGGCTATGCTTCCAGCTGCATCAGTATGCGGTTGGTACTTCTCTCATCCAAAGGCACAGTACTTTAGTGTGTTGAAAAATGAAAGGTAATTATGAGAATACGCGATAAGATAAAAAAACCGCAACGACCTGTTGTGGCATATGAAATATTGCCACCAAGAGAAAAAGACGGCACATTGAACTCCTATGCTGAGACAATAAGCTCTCTATTATCACAAACTCACATCGATGCTATNAACATACCTGAAGTGCTTGATGAGGCTGGCAGAGGTGATCGTCCAATTGCTAATTANAAAAGAGGTGAACCAAGAGAATTTGGAAGATTATTACAAGATATCGTTGGAATAGAGGCCATTNTCAATNGAGTTGTTGTCCATGATNATTACGATACGCAAATGAGGTGGCTAGAAGAAACCAATCTAGTATATGAGATAGAGAATATGATCATTGTAGGTGGTGAATCAAGTAATGTANAATATCCTGGNCCAACAGTTANTCAANCCTTAGAAGCTATATCAAANACTTACAANAANNAAGGTAAAGATATNTTTTGTGGAGGTATTGCTATACCTAGTAGGAANGAAGAATCAAAAAATTTGATAAAAAAAAGTAAAAATGGTTCTGAGTTCTTTACGACACAAGTACTCTATGACTCTAAAAACATAATAAAAATGATGAACAATTATCAAACAAGATGTAATGAACTAAATACATTTCCCAGGAGAATATTATTAAGCTTTGCACCCGTATCATCTCAAAAGAACATAGACTTCTTGAAGTGGCTTGGTGTTGAAATACCTGAAGGTACCGAAAAATACTTGCAGGGTAGACCGGGCTCAATGAAAGAGCGATCGCTTGATGTAGCAATTGAGGTTTTGAATGAGATTTTGGTNAACATAGAGGAAAATAATTTAAAAGTACCCGTTGGGCTCAATGTTGAGCATATAATGTCTTACAATTTTCAGTCATCGGTAGAAATGTTGCAGGAGTTAGCTCGTATCTATAGGGAGTTTTGTATTAAAACACAAAATTATTCCATATGATATGTACTATATTCGCGGCTGTTAAAACCAAAGTTTTACCTACAAATCAAAAGGATTATAAATGAGCGAGTTTTTATTTACCTCAGANTCTGTAACNGAGGGTCATCCTGATAAAGCNTGTGATGCTTTTTCAGATGCTATTCTAGATGAAATTTTATCCAAGGACAATGAGGCACACGTTGCCTGTGAGTCGTTGGCTACAAAAGGTCTTGTTGTNATTTCAGGAGAAATTAGAACAACAGCATCAATTGATGTTGATAAAGTCNTAAAAGATACCATAAGGACAATAGGCTATCATAAGGATAACAGTGGAGTAGACCCCGAGGAAGTAGAGGTCTTATCAAAACTTCATGAGCAGAGTCCCGAGATCGCTCAGGGAGTGGATTCGAGTGACATAGCTGAACAAGGTGCCGGTGATCAGGGTCTTATGTTCGGATTCGCTTGTAAGGAAACACCTGAGTTAATGCCTGTTCCCATTCAAATAGCCCACAGACTCACTGAAAGATTGACCAAGTTGAGGAAAGATGGTACACTTCCTTGGCTCAGGCCAGATGGAAAATCACAAGTTTCCGTAAAATACAATGATAAACAACCTATCTCAATAGATAAGACGGTCATCGCCACTCAGCATGATGATATGATTGCTGAATATGGTAGTGAAACAGGTGAACTTGAATTTGTAAAGGCTCAGGTAATAGAGCACGTGATCAGGCCGATACTAGATTCATACGAATACGATTATGAGGATAACTTTATCGTTAATGGAACTGGAAGGTTTGTTTATGGAGGTCCAGAAGCTGATACTGGGCTTACGGGGAGAAAAATAATTGTAGATACCTACGGGGGCTATGCTCCTCACGGAGGCGGAGCCTTTTCAGGAAAAGACTCCTCTAAGGTAGACCGAAGTGCAACTTACATGGCAAGGTATATTGCGAAGAACCTTGTTGCTGCAGACCTTGCAGAACGTTGTGAGGTACAACTTTCCTATGGAATAGGTGTTGCAGAACCAACCTCTTTTTATGTAAAGACTAAAGGGACTGGGAAAAAAAGTGACGATGAACTCACAAAGCTTGCTAGGGATGTATTCCCAATAAAACCTGGCGAAATTGTTGCGCATTTAGATTTAAAAAAGCCTCGATATAGAGAAACAGCCGCTTATGGTCATTTTGGAAGAGAGCTAGAGCAATTCACATGGGAAAAGACCGACATGGTCGACGCCTTACTAAAAAGAATATAGGAGAAATAATGTCAGATACACTTTTGACGAACACTATCGTTGAGAAACTACCTTATAAGGTAAAAGATATGTCATTGGCCAATGATGGAAGAAAGGCTCTTGATATTGCTGAGAAAGAGATGCCTGGCTTAATGTCAACGCGCAATAAATATGGCTCTGAAAAACCGTTGGCAGGAAAAAAGTTAACTGGATCTCTTCACATGACGGTTGAGACAGCAGTCCTTATAGAGACACTGGTTGAACTTGGTGCAGACGTTAGATGGGCTAGTTGTAACATATTTTCTACCCAAGATCATGCCGCCGCAGTTATTGCTGAATCTGGTGTTCCTGTTTATGCCTGGAAAGGAGAAACCCTTGAGGAATATTGGTGGTGCACCATGCAAGCACTTACTTTCCCCGATGGTTCAGGACCAGATCTCATAGTTGATGATGGTGGAGACGCTACACTTTTGATTCATAAAGGTTACGAATTAGAGAAATACTTTGCGAAATATGGTAATGTTCCAGATATCACAACAGATGTTGAGGAAGAAATAATCATAGAAAATTTATTGAGAGAGGTATTAGATAAAGATTCACAGCATTGGCATAGAGTACAGAAGAATGTCATTGGGGTATCTGAGGAGACTACCACTGGAGTTCATAGACTGGTTCAAATGGAAAAAGATGGTCATTTACTCTTTCCGGCTTATAATGTTAATGATTCAGTTACAAAATCAAAGTTTGACAATGTCTATGGGTGTCGAGAATCATTGGCAGATGGACTAAAAAGGGCTCTTGATGTAATGGTCGCAGGCAAGACAGTTGTAGTTTGTGGTTATGGTGATGTTGGAACTGGATGCGCTCAATCAATGCGCGGATATGGTGCCAGNGTTATTGTGACAGAGATNGACCCNATATGTGCNTTNCAGGCAGCGATGGAAGGCTTTGAAGTNACAACNNTAGANAATGTTCTNNAGGANGGGCATATNTTTGTAACCACCACTGGTAANAAGGATGTGATAACAAAGGAACATATGTATGGGATGAGAGATCAGGCAATCGTATGTAACATTGGTCATTTTGATAACGAGATTCAGGTTAATGCACTTAATGATGATGAGTCNATAAAAAGAGAGACCATCAAACCACAGGTACATAGATATGAATTTCCTGATGGGCATGANGTATTTCTTCTTGCAGAGGGTAGGTTGGTCAATCTTGGTTGTGCAACTGGTCATCCTAGTTTTGTGATGTCTAACTCATTTACAAATCAAGTTATGGCTCAAATTGCTCTTGCAAAAGAGGCTCCTGAAGTAGGTGTTTATCTGCTTCCAAAGGAGTTGGATGAGGAAGTGGCTCGTCTTCATCTGAACCATCTTGGTGTTGTTTTAACTGAACTAACAGATGAGCAGGCAGACTATATAGGAGTTTCAAAAGATGGTCCCTATAAGCCTGATCATTACAGGTATTGATCCCTACAAAACATAACTAATAAAAAACCCCTTATTTTCGTAAGGGGTTTTTTGTTTTTGTTTCTCTCAAAATAATTCTACAAATTCGAGTGCGGAAGTCCAAAACATTTGGCATAACATGAAGGTAAACCCGAGACATATCCTATCCTATTGGAAGAAGGGGGTTGTACATGCCCTTCTAACACTGTTGGTATTTACAACAGGAGCATGTGATTTTGATATCCCCGATAAGTTTGAAATGCCAACTTGGTACCTTGATTTAAAAATACCTCTGGTTCAGACACGTTATCAAATGGCTGATATCTCAGATACGACCTCAGGAATATTCTTGACCGATGATTCCCTTGGTTTTAAGATCATTCAAGAAGGTGAAATGCCTGGAACCCCATTACCCGAATTCGCACCTGTGCCCATAGGCATGGACCAATCCATTTCATCAGGAGAGATACCGGGAATAAGCTTAGATATTGAGCTTCCTGGTCTATCAATTGACCAGAGAATTGATGTAGTACTATATGGTCAGAGAATCTATCAAGATACCGCAGCATATTGTACTACGATATCAGTTCTTGGGGTTGAGACGGTTGAATGTTTCACTGATCCAGAAACAGGTGATACCCTTGGAAGACCATTTAGTTTTCCAACGGATTCTGCAAGAACAATGGCTCCTGAGGATTATAATAGTTTGATTGTTTCATTGTTTGACGAAGTAATGGGTGTTCTATCTTCCGCTCTAGACACTACAATTAATCTGGGTCTTTCTTCTATTCCTCTACCAGATGATCCACCAATCATTGCAAGTATCGATACCTTGATCATTGGTTATCATCCAACAAATAGTATATACAGAACCTTCTTTAGTAATAATGGTATCCCTACTGATATTAAAAATGTATACTCAAACATGATTGCAGGAAATAGTAATTTATTTCTTAATGACACCCTTGCAGATCATAGCACAATGCCAACAATCTCAAATGGTCAAACCTATGCAGATACAACAGATCTCTCTGGCAAAGGATTGACAAGTTATCTAAAACTTGCCACAAACATGGCGTTGACACCAGCATATGACTATGTGACAATTCCTCCAGGATCTTTGTATGTTGATTTTAAAATGACCTTCCAGATGGCAGGTATAGACAGTATCAATGTTACAACAAATAATTATTCCTTGTCTGATGCTATTGAGATGCCATCTCTTGAGTTACCTGAAATGGATATGTCAGAGCAAGGTATAAGCAGAATGGAAATCTACAGAAACATACTGAGTGATGCAAATCTTGCATTTAATCAGAATAAACTTGTAATTGGAAATCTTGCAAGTACCATGCCTTTTGATATGAATTTCTTAATGAACTTTCAGAATTTTTCTCCTTCTCCTGGAGGAGACTCTGTAAAGATAGACACTGTTTTGAAGAAAGGAGTATCAATTAGCAGAACCTTTGACATGCAGGGATACAGCCTGCAAAGTACATCTGGTAATAACGACGGGCTTGACGGTATACCTTGCCCATCATATCAGGACTGGGCAATGGGTAATTGCGATGACGATGAGTGGCCTGACAGCGCCTTCACTAGCTTTGATCTTTTGTTTGATATTGCCATACCTGAGCAAAAAGCATCTATCCCGCTTGACGGTTCACCATTGGGTGAGTTTACAATGAACATGCAGATGGATGAACTTGTATTTTCACAGATTGGTGCTAATATATACATGGAAATGCCAGCAGATCCAACCGAGCAAGAATTTCCACCCGGGTTTACAGGTGCAATTCCCACGGAAGCAATGATAGAAATAATCTTCAAGAACCAGATAAGACTTCCGATTGAGATGCTAATGGAATTCAAAGGATATAATTCTTTGGGAGAGCTTACGTATGTCCCAATAAACATAGATAAAATTGGTATTCCTCTGACATCGGATGAAACAGATACTGCAATGACAGTTATTGCTCTTAACAAACTTGGTACTACTATCACCATATTTAATTCAATAGAAGATTCTTTACCTTCATATAAAGAAACAACCCCACCTTGTGATACCTGTTCTACGATTATTGATCTTTTAGCATCAAACCCCGTGCAGATGATCATCAAACCTGAGGTCAAGATAGATGGGAAAGGGGATCTTATTCCTGGAACTGCTATTGCAGGTGGTTTCAAGGTCACCATTCCTTTTGTGCTTCAATTAGAGCCAATGACATTCATGGGTGGTACGGCAACAGAGATCGAAGAATTCGAACATGAGACACGGTACAAGATCAGAAATAGTCTCTTAGAAACAAGCCTTGTCTCTACTATTACAAATGCACTACCCTTCGGTGCAGAGGTATCAGTTCTACTTAGTAATTATCCGCAGTTTCCAACAGATACCTCTCGCGAGCAACTCAATTTTTTCAGAGATACGCTCGCAGCTCAAGGCATTCTAGATTCCCTCATAGATAGTTTATATATCGTTCGTAAATGTGCTGACATATCTCCAGATAGCAATAGTAATATTTATATATATGATATAATGACAGATCATTCAGAGTGCATTGATGGATTGCCATATATTGTAAGATCTAATGGGTCTGGTACTGATACGATATTCTCATATGTTGATACATTATTTAAATTTTTATTACCAGATCCTATATCGTACTATGGAGAGAATGATTCAACTGGTTATCCGGAAGGTATGGTAGCAGTACCAGGCACCGGTGTGTATCCTAGTACGATCGATACGTCAAAGATTTTCTTATTGACAGATTATGGCAGTCACTACACTATGCCACGATTTTATCTTCCTGGAACTGGCAATACAGGCGT
The DNA here is from genome assembly GCA_002698235.1 of Fidelibacterota bacterium. Taxonomy (GTDB): domain Bacteria; phylum Fidelibacterota; class Marinisomatia; order Marinisomatales; family UBA1611; genus NZWG01. The sequence goes on from NZWG01000035.1 coordinate 12,373, forward strand.
CTTTATGTCAGTTGAGGACTACTTGGATATAAGTTCATTCATTACATTTACTCTTAGTAGTTCTGGTGCATTTGGTTCAGCAAAAAATGAGTTGATAATGACCTATCCTAACGGCGGACAAACCTTATATATTAATGAAACCTATGATATAACCTGGGCATCTTATGGCGCCAGTAATGAGACTGTTGATCTCTATTACTCAACAGAAGGGGATACAAATACTTATAAGCAAGGCTATTGTGTATTTACGGATAATTGGACATTGATCGCTGGAGGACTAGATAACTTAGGTTCTTATGAATGGGATCTGTCTTCAAGTGGTTTATCGAACACAGATTCTCTAAGACTAAAGATCATAGCTTCGAATGGTCAAGCATGTGATATAAATGGACACTACATTAAAGTTAGAGATCCATCGAATACTGCTGGATATAGGGCAGTAGGTTCTAGAATAGTTCGGGGAAATAAATGAACCGGTTTATTCTAATTATTCTTTTACTTTCTATTTCCATCAAATCACAGACCAAACGTGATCCAAGGGTCGTCGCAATGGCTGGTTCTTATACAACAATAGCAAATGGTATCTTTAGCGTGGGCTACAATCCTGGGCTAATAGGATTGCAACAAAATAAGCCAATGATGATCCAAGGTTTTCAGCTCGATTTTGGTCTAGTTGGCAATTTTTTTTCTATCCAAAATATTGCAAACTACAGTGGAGATACACTTGACTTAAAAGATAAGAATGCATTATTCAGAGAATTAGAAGATGCCGATGGAATGGCATTTTTTATGGATACTCATATGCCAATACCACTAATGAATATCTCTATGGGTAATAAAGCTTTTACTGCTAATAATATGATACTTCAAAACTATCGTCTTCCGATGGGTTTATTAGAGCTAATGTTCTATGGTAATGGTCAAAAAGAAGACCTTGATTTAGAATTCAATTATGAGATACTTGGCATGAACGAATATGGATTCTCTTTTGGTATACCTTTTAAATCAATGTCATGGGGTATTACAGCGAAATACATGCAAGGTTTATTTTATCTTGGTGTTGATGAAGATTCTTCCTCATCTAACCTTATTACAGATGATATAGGAATCTATGGGTCTGGCAAGTATGTGATCCGTCAGGGTGTTGGAGGTTCGGGATTCGGTCTTGATGTTGGTGTTGTCTCTAGACCATACGAGGGATGGCAGTTTGGTGCATCCATCATTAATCTTACAGGGACAATAAGTTGGAAGCAAGGAGGAGGAAATAGTTCAGCTAGTATAAATCCTCTCACATCTAGTTTTTATCCCTTTACATGGGGAGATAGTACCCTGAATTCAGACGAATCGATATTATATACCTTTAATATTGATACCATAAGAGCGGATAAATTAGGTGGTGATTCATTATTTACGAATCAGACTAGATTTTTTGTCCCTAAGAATACGAAAGATTTTATCATACGAGTTCCAGCAACATTCAGATTTGGAGCATCAAAACAATTGGATAACTTTTTGATTGCCTCTGATCTAGTTGCAGGATTTCAAGATAAGTATTATGCTAGAAAACAGTGGAAATGGTCTATTGCAACTGAATGGACAAGGATGCCCAAGATGCCTATGAGAATTGGATATAGTTGGGGTGGTGGTGACTTTAAAGAACTTGGAATGGGTTTTGGAATAAAAAGAGGTTCTATAATGTTTGACTTTGGATTTGCATTTAGAAATGGAATGTGGTTGCACACAATGAAAGGGTTTAATCTTTCATTTGGATTTACATACGTTGGCAAAGAAAAAGATCCAAACAAAACAGATAAGTAAGGCCCACAACCAAAACCTTAGATAATTTTAACTAGGTTTTTGCTCTCCAGAATAAAACTATAGCAGCTAAAATAAATGTTATGTTACCAAGCCAGGCTGAAAACATTGGTTCTATGACACCCTTAAATCCCAGTGATTGTCCAAATTTGATTAATGCGTAATATCCGAATATCACAAATACACTAGCACCTGCACCAAATGATAGACTGCTTCTTTCTTTGAATACAACTAGAGGGATACCGCAAAGTATTACAATAAGGTTTGTGAAGGCGAAAGAGATTTTTATATATCGAGTCACTTCCCACTTTACAGTATCTACTCCATTATCCTTTAGTTGCGTTATTCTTTCCGTTAACCTATAATAATCTAACTCATCTGGCTTTCGTGCTTGTTGCTGAATATCAACTGGCATGAATCCGAGATCGATAAGGCTGTCTCTGGTACCAATCTTAACATTTGTTTCTAGGCCATGTTCATTGAATTGCCTTATAGAATAGTCACTAACTGACCATTTTAATGAATCTAAGTCCCAAGAGATCTTTTTTGCATCTATTCTTTCATTTATTGTTAGATCGCCCAGATCGACCATAGTTAGGTCATAGCCAACTGTTTTTTGTAAATAGTACTTAGATAGAGAAATATGGTTTGATGAATTTTTTTGAATGAAAATATCTTTCAGTGTATTCTTTAACTTGTGCCTTGATTTACGTTTAACATAGTCTCTGTCTATTTCAAATCTTTTTTCATTTCCATATGCAACAAGTTTATTATCAAGTAAGAATGATATCCCTGATAGTAGCACACCACATATAACAAGAGGTAATGCAATTCTATACAAACTAATACCTGATGCTTTCATTGCGGTCCATTCATTACGCTTTACCATTGATCCAAGGCTAAAGACAGTTGAGATCAATACTGCCATTGGAAGGCCTATGCTAATGAAATATGGTAAAGTATAAACATAATACTTAAATACAACTGGAGACGGAACCTTATTATCCATGAATCTATCTAAATTTTCAATTAGGTCAACTACCATGAAAATGGATAAAAATCCAAGGATGGCGATACCAAGAATTATCCAAAATTGATTTATGAGATATCTGTCGAGTTTATTTAACATTAAATTAGGAAGTGATTAAAATTAAATTTCATCAAAATGTGCCAACAATAAAATGATATTGAATGAATTTGTATAATATAATAGACTCTGCAATGGCCAACCTTGCTGGTTTTCTTTGGGGAACACCGCTTGTTATGTTACTGCTTGGTGGTGGAGTATTCTTTGCTGCATATAGTCGCCTAGTTCCAATGCTATATTTTAAACATGGAATAGATATTTTACTTGGTAAATATGATTCAGATGATGACCCCGGTCAAATAACCCATTTTGAGGCTCTATCTAGTGCGTTAGCAGGAACTGTTGGGATGGGTAATATTGCAGGGGTAGCAGTTGCAATACATACAGGTGGACCAGGCGCAGTTTTTTGGATGTGGGTCACTGCAATATTAGGAATGAGTACTAAATTTTTCACGTGCACTCTTGCACTAATGTATCGTGGGAAGGATGACCAAGGTGAGATACAGGGTGGGGTTATGTATTTTATTGAAGAGGGTCTTGGTCATTCTTATCGACCTTTGGCAATCATGTTCAGTATGTCTGGACTATTAGGTTGTATAGTATTTTTCCAAGCAAATCAATTATCTCAAATCGTTCGTGATTATCTCTACGAGCCTATGCAATTATTTCAAGGAAATCCAAATGCAGGAAATTTTGTGACCGGTATACTGGTAGCCACTTTAGTAGCGGTGGTGATATTTGGTGGAATTAAAAGAATCGCAAAGGTCGCTAGCAGAATGGTTCCCACAATGGTTGGTCTCTATATCATTGCTGCAATTTTGATTCTAGCTAAGAACATAACTGACGTTCCTGGCATATTTAAACTTATAATCAGTGATGCATTTACTGGCAATGCTGTTTCTGGAGGAGCATTGGGCAGTATGATCATTATTGGTGTAAGAAGAGGAATGTTCTCTAATGAGGCTGGTACTGGTACTGAGACAATGGCACATGGTGCGGCAAAGACCAAAGAACCAGTTAGAGAGGGACTAGTTGCAATGCTCGGTCCTTTTATAGATACATTGATCGTATGCACGATCACAGCTGTAATCATTCTTTTAAGTGGTGTGTATGTTGATGACCTTAATGGAGTATCTATGACTGCTGAGGCTTTTAAAAAGGAGCTAGGAATCTATGGACAGATATTTCTTACAATTGCCGTACTTAACTTCGCTTTATCTACAATGTTTGGATACTCTTATTATGGGCAAAAATGCGCCTCATTTGTTTTTGGCACACGTTGGAAAAATGCTTACAATTTTGTCTATGTTTTTATGATAGTTGTTGGTTCAGTAGCGTCCATTGATATTGCAGTAAATTTTGTTGATAGTGCATACGCATTGATGGTGATTCCTACTATGGTAAGTACCTTTTTACTGGCTCCAAAGGTTTTAGAGGAGTCAAAACGATATTTTTCTAATCTATAGTTCTCCATCTAAAATAACCCAATCATCATACTTTGCGTGAACTCTTAGCTCTATCCATTCTGAAAATTTTTTAATAATTCTATCTACCTGATTATTTAATATACCGGACAACGCAAGCCTCTTGTTGGTGAGTAATCTGAGTTTAGGAGAAAGATCGATCAGAGTTTCAGATAATATATTAGCAACAACATTATCAAAACTGTCATTTATGATATCTTGATCTGATCTGTGAAAAGGGATATTCAACTTGTTTAATTTGATATTATGTTTGGCATTATCAATGGCCTTTTGATCTATTTCGATACCTTCTACATTTATACAATGTAGTTTTTTTGCAAAAATTGATAGAATCCCTGAACCAGATCCAAAGTCTAAGAATGAATCACCACTTACAATATTTTGTTCAATCCATCTTAAACATAATTGAGTCGTTGGATGTGTTCCTACTCCAAAACCACTTCCTGGTTCAATTATTACAGTGTGGCCATCAAAGTCTGACCCTATTGACCATGGAGGTACAATTCGTAATGAATTGGTTACTGAGATCTCATTGAATTGTTGATGTGTGTAATCTACCCAATCTTTATCTTTAATTTTCATTTCTCTGTAGTTAGGATTTTCGTCTAATCCTAATATACTTGTGATAGAATTTATTAGTTCTTCAGAATCATGCTTTTCATCAATTAATATAGAAATTTGGTGTGTCTCACTATTGAATGAGATTGGCTCTGTAGCTTTATGAAACCAGTCAGATTCTCTTGGATCTCGTTTGTCAATAATTGTAACAGATAATACTTTGAGATCTAATATCTTATCGGTTGCAACCTCCAGATCAATTTCTGGAAGATCAATAGTTATATTTTTCCAATACTTCATGGATTTGTAATTTACGAGGTATGAATTATCGTGGCGACTTAAATACAGAGCAACAAAATAAGAATTCACTAGACATTGATAAAATGGAGGTGGATGAAATTTTGCACGCCATCAATAATGAAGATGCAAGCATTGCTGACGTGGTCAAGTCTGCAATACCACAAATTGAAGAGACAGTTAACCATGCTGTCGCATCAGTTAAAAATGGTGGTCGAGTATTTTATGTCGGTGCCGGTACTAGTGGAAGATTAGGAGTTTTGGACGCTTCTGAAATACCGCCAACCTTTTCTGCATCATTAGATAATTTCAATGGTATCATAGCGGGAGGTGACAAAGCGTTAAGGAGATCGATCGAAGGGGCAGAGGATAGTGTTACCAATGCAATACGTGATCTTGAGAAATTTAACCTAGATAATAAAGATACATTGATCGGTATATCCTGCAGTGGTGCTGCTTCTTACGTTATCTCAGCATTAGATCATGCTAGGGAAAGAGAAGCTAGTACCGTTTATATCGTTACAAATCCAAAACCTCATCTAATGACAAAGGTGGATACTATTATTTATGCCGACACAGGACCTGAGATCATTACAGGCTCCACCCGTATGAAGGCCGGTACTGCAACCAAAATGATACTTAACATGATCTCCACAACTGTGATGGTAAAATTGGGAAAGGTATATGGCAACTTGATGGTCGATCTAATGGCGGTAAATCATAAATTAGTCGATAGAGGGACCAGGATTATAATGCAGGTTAGTGGTCTTGATTATGAGGATGCAAAGAAGAAATTAATGGAAGCTGATAGGTCCGTTAAACTTGCATTAGTAATGCAGTGTCACGAGTGTGATGCTAAGGAAGGAAGGCGTAAGCTGAAGGAAGCTAATGGCCATCTAAATCGTGTGATCGAACTATGATTATTAAAAACAATCTATTTAATAAGATAGATAAAGAAGAACTCAAATTGGCGCTCTCTAGTGAAACCTTCGAGCGTTATACTGTATCATTTTATCATTATGTAAAACTATCTTCGCCTGAGAGCTTTCGTAATAAATTATACATTGAGTGGAATCAGATGAATGTATTTGGTCGAGTCTATATTGCAAGTGAAGGTATTAATGCTCAGGTTAGTATTCCTGAACATAATTGGGATAAGTTTTGTGATTATTTGAAGACCATTCCTGAACTTGGAGAAATCTCAATTAAACAAGCAATACAGGAAGGGCACTCGTTTTATAAACTCAAAATAAAAGTAAGAAATGAACTCGTAGCGTATGGTGTTTCCGAAAAAGCGTATGATATGAGAAAGGTTGGTAAGCATCTCTCAGCGGATGAATATAATTTTGCTATGGACCGAGATGATTCAGTTGTTGTTGACATGCGAAATTATTATGAGAGCGAGATAGGTCGTTTTGATAATGCATTGGTTCCTGATGTTGAAACCTCAAAGGAACTATTGCCTGAAGTAAAAAAACTCTTAAGCGGTCGAGAAAACGATAAGATATTGTTGTACTGTACTGGAGGTATTAGATGTGAAAAAGCCAGTTCATATTTACTTCACAATGGGTTTAAGGATGTGAACCAATTGCATGGTGGCATCATTCAGTATGCTCATGATATCAAAGAGCAAGGCATTGATTCAAGGTTTAAAGGGAAAAACTTTGTATTTGATGACCGACTTGGAGAGAGAGTGACGGATGACGTTATCTCTTACTGTCATATATGTAAAGCTTCCTGCGATGACCATACTGACTGTAAAAACGATGCCTGTCATATACTTTTTATTCAGTGTGAGAAATGTAGTGAATTATTAAATGGATGCTGTTCAAAAGAGTGTAAAGACTTTGCATTACTTCCCTTAGATGAGCAGAAAGCATTGCGTAAAGATCCAGAAAGAATAATCTCTAGGACATTTTTTGATTCTAGAGTTAAACCAAAATTGGATACATGATCGTGGATCTACCTGTACTATATTCATTCCGACGTTGTCCATATGCAATGCGAGCTAGAATGGGACTTGCATATAGCGGACTCTCTTATGAACACAGGGAGATATCATTAAAAGACAGACCTCAAGGTCTTTATGATATATCGTCAAAAGGTACCGTTCCAGTTTTACAATTGGGCAATGGCATTGTCATAGATGAGAGCATCGATATAATAAAATGGGCACTAGATCAAAATGATCCAGAAGATTGGTATCAATATCAAAAAGAAGATCAAGATAGACTGGTTGAAATGAATGATAATGAATTCAAAAAAAGATTGGATAAATATAAATACCATGTCAGGTTTCCTGACAATGCTTTAGAAGATTATCGTAATGATATTGCTAAAAATCTTGAATTATATGATGAGAGATTACTATCTAGCCGATACATGGTTGGAGAAAAAATTCAATTAGCAGACATTGCATTGATGCCATTCATTCGCCAATGCGCACATGTAGACTTGTTCTGGTTTAATGAAAATTTTGAAAACTTATCAAAGTGGCTAACATCTTTTAAGGAATCAAAATTATTTATTTCCATTATGACCAAACATAAAATTTGGGATCAGGCATCTGAAGGTATTCTGATTAATTGGGATGGAATCAATCAATGAAAATAATCCTGCTATTGATATTCTCAATTCAAATGCTATCTGCTGAAAAAGATAATATTGTAGTTAAAGATTCACTCTTTTCTGTAGAGATCAAGAGAGATGATTGGGGAGTTCCGCATATTTATGGCAAGACGGATGCAGATGTATCATTTGGTCTTGCTTATGCTCACTCTCAGGATGATTATGCAACTCTACAGGATGTGATATATGCGCTTAGAGGCGAACTAGCATCTATCTATGGTCGCAATTTTGCAGTGAATGATTACTACGTTCACCTCATGAATTACTGGGAAATGATAGACGAAAGGTATGAGTCAGATGTTGCAGATGACGTTAAGCTTGTATGCGAGGGATATGCCGCAGGGATAAATAAATTCCTTTATGATAACCCAGACTTAAAAAAGCGCTCGTTCAATAAAGTTACTGCAGAAGACATCATTGTAGGATTCTCCCATCGTATGCCATTAATGTTTGGACTTGATGGGG
>NZWG01000036.1 GCA_002698235.1 Fidelibacterota bacterium
AAGGTTGAGTATGAATCTGCTAGATCAGCTACACTACTCCTTCCTGTTGCTCTTAAGTACTTACCCATATGCTCATCATAACCAAAAATAGATGTAGTTGCTCCTATTTCTGCTCCCATATTACAGATGGTTCCTTTACCAGTACAGGACATATCATCAGCACCTGGTCCAAAATATTCAACAATTGCTCCAGTTCCACCTTTAACAGTTAGAATACCTGCAACCTTTAGTATTACATCCTTAGCAGATACCCAATTACTTAACTTCCCAGAGAGTTTAATTCCAATTAATTTGGGAAATTTTAATTCCCAAGGCATTCCCGCCATCACGTCTACTGCATCTGCACCTCCAACACCTATCGCTACCATTCCTAATCCACCGGCATTCACAGTGTGACTGTCTGTTCCAATCATCATCCCACCAGGAAAGGCATAATTCTCAAGTACGACTTGATGGATTATACCAGCACCAGGTTTCCAAAATCCAATTCCATATTTATTTGATACAGATTCTAAAAAATCATATACCTCTCCGTTTACATCCATTGCTTGTGCCAGATCTTTATTTGCACTTTCTTTAGCTTGTATTAAATGATCGCAATGAACGGTCGAAGGCACAGCAACCTTGCTTCGACCGGCCATCATGAATTGGAGTAGAGCCATTTGTGCGGTGGCGTCTTGCATAGCAACTCTGTCAGGTAGAAAGTCAACGTAAGATTTTCCTCTTTCAAAAGCAACACCTGCTGTCTCATTGCTTAAGTGGGTGTAAAGAATTTTTTCGGAAAGTGTAAGTGGTCTTTTCAATAACTTTCTGGCGCTCTCAATGCGCTCTCCCATCTTTAAATAGACACTTTTTATTATATCTAGATCAAACATATGCTTTTGTACTCCAATATGCTATTGAGATTTAGTAAAATATAACTTGAAACAATCTTGTGTAATCAAGAGTATGAATCTACTTGAATATTACGATACTTTCCAACGTACTTGATGCTATTTTTATCATATTTTAGAGCTATGCTTAGGCAACTTTTATATATCGCAATTGTTCATAATCTCATCTTTTCTGATGTAACAAAAACTATAATAAGAAATGATTCAGAAGCTCTTGTGATTAAATTAAACATCTTAGCAAAAACAGAAGCCGATCTTTATCCAATTTCCTTACTGATAGGCTTACCAAATTCTAAAATTCCAATTACCTCAATATCTTATGAAAGTGAGGCACCTATATCATTCAAAACCGTTCAAGAGGTAGAGCCTAGATTCGATTGGGTGAATAGACAAAAATTGCAGGGGCTTGAAACCGCAACACTAAGGATCTCGCCTCTGATAGATGAAAAAAATTACTATCAACAGATTATTATTACGATTGAGCATCATACTGAAATAAAAAAATATAGACTTCCATATCCTTCTGAATTTGAATTATTAAAAAATCGTATTATAAACTGGGATATTGCAAAAAATTGGATAATAGATAGAAAAAAAGAAGTCAATAGATTTGTCAGTTTACAAAGCGGCGAATGGTTTCAATTCTTTATCACTCAAGATGGAATATCTTCAATAGAGTTTAAGATTTTAGATTCGCTGATCAACAATCTTAATGAATATGATCCACGATCATTTAGCATATATATGAGTAATGAATTGGGCAGACCAATAAATGATTCATTTGATCAACCAATATTAGATAATCTTACCGAAATTTCTATTTTAGTCACCGGTGAAGAAGATGGAATTTTTAACGTTGATGATAAAATAATTTTTTATGGCCGTGGACCATCTGGATTTGATTTAGAAGACAACGACATCACATGGAAACAAAATATTTATTACAATTCGAATTCTTGTTGGCTCCTGATACCTGACAATAGTGAATACAGAGGAAAGCGAGTTAGCGATGCAGAACAACCAGCATCAGGTGTACTATTAGATTATGGAATATCGTCACATCACATAGAATCTGATTTGATAAATCTTGAAGCATCAGGTACCGAATGGGTTGGAAATCCAATACCCTCTGGAAGTTCACAACCAGTTTTTCTTGATTTACCTACACCTAAGTCTGGAGCGAATACTTCAATTAGCGCTCGATTTAGAGGTCAATCTTTGACAAAAACATCATTGTCAAATCATCAGTTAAGTGTAAGATATGGTAGTGATAATGGAAACCAGATAGGACCATTGACTAGTTGGACTGGAAATTCATCTAGACACTTTTCAATGATTTCTGAATCATTAGATTTAAATGATGGGGTTAACATCTTTTATATTAAAAATGTTTCCACAGACGGTAACTCTTATCCCTATTTGGATTACTTTGAAATTCACTATAGTAGAGAACTTAGCTTTGGTCAAAATTTTGAATTTCAATCTCCAATTTCCAATCAAGATATAAGATTTTCTTTTTCAGGTCAAAGACAATCGGGAATTAGATTGTGGGACATCAGTGACCCTTCGAATATTCTAAATATTGAGATTGACAGTGATGGTTTTTGTAACGTTTCACATCACCTTACAAATAAAAGTAGATTTAGTTTGTTTTCCGAACAAGATCTTAATTTGATAAGTGAACTTGTACCTAGATATAATCATTCTTTTTCAACATTAAGAGCAACAAACCTCCAAGCAGATTATATAATCATTGGCCCAGATAAATTTAGAGACGAGAGTAAAGACCTTTTATCACTTAGAAGTCCAGCGATATATGCTAGTATAGAGCAAATATACACAGAATTCAGTGCTGGTAATTCTGATCCCTTGGCAATCCGTAGTTTTATTCAATGGACACAAGAAATGTGGAATGCACCTCACCCTACTTGCGTTTTAATTATGGGAGAATCAGGCTATGACTATAGAAATATAACAGGGCTATCAACAATTTTGGTTCCAACAATCCAAGTGCAAGCATCGAGAACCTACGCAACAGATGATCTTCTAGTATCCATATATGGTAATATACCTGAAGTCGCAACAGGGAGATATCCAGCACGTAATGAACAAGAGGTAATTGATTTTGTGAACAAAGTGATAAGCATCGAGACCAATCCTGAATACGGACCTTGGCGTCAAAAAGTCACACTTGTTGCTGATGATGCAGCTAGGCCTGAGCCTAAGCATGGTTCTATCAATACTGGAAAATCTCACACACTTAACTCAGAACAATTAGCATCTATAATTCCAACATCAATTCAAATAGAAAAAGTATATATGATGGAATTTCCAGAAGTTAGTGATGCTTCAGCATATGGAGTTATCAAACCAGACGCAACTGATGCTTTGTTCAACGTACTGAGTTCCGGAACCGCGATAATATCATACATAGGACATGGTTCTCCATATCAATTAGCTCAAGAAAAACTACTTGATTTAAATCGTGGTGATTTAAACCAAATCAAAACAGGGAATAAACTTCCTCTATGGATAGTTGGGACGTGTTCATTTGGACATTTTGACGACCCCACAACAGAATCATTCTCCGAAGAGTTAGTTCGATCTCCAATGAATGCTGCCTCCATGGTTATTTCAACTAGCAGGCCAATCACTGTTGTTGGAAATGAACGTTACACACTTGATATATTTGAAACAATTTTTAAGGATAATGGTTTGAACAATGAGAAAGTGGGTATAATACTCCAATCCATAAAAGATGGGTCAAGTGAATCTCAATATTTTCATTTATTCGGGGATCCAGCTATGAAACTACCCATGCCTTTTGATTCCCTAGAAACATTGGAAATTTCCTCTGATACACTTAAAACACTTGAAACTGCAAATTATTTTGGAATCCAAAATTCTATTTCTGGAAATGGATATGGCTATGTTATGCTTCAAGATGCTCCAAAATCAGTAACTCGTGAATATGAAATCTCATCTGAGACATATTCACTAACCTATATCCTGCCTGGCGCGACATTATTTAGAGGGCATTTTTCTTTCACTGGCCAAACTATTAACGGTGCACTTCGAATACCTGAAGACATATCCTATTCAAATAATCCATCGTCTCTTTTAATCTATATATATGATGAAGAAAATGAAGCTCGTTCTGCAATAAGTAATATATACCTATCAGGAAGCAATGCATCCAATGATAATTTTGGTCCTCAAATCTATTTTGAGAATAAAATTGGTACAAGACTTGAATATGGAGATCATTTTGATACCGATGGCGAAATTATTATCCGATTATCTGACCCCTTGGGGATAAACTTAACAAATGAAACTGGACATGAAATAATTATTGAAGATAAAAATTCAATGCAGTCTTTAACGGTAACAAATGATTTTTTTTATGATATGAATAGCATTACGACTGGAACATTAAACTACAGCACAAGTGAAGAATTAATACATTTAAATGTAAGAGTTTGGGATAATGCAAATAATCCATCTCAAAAAGCAATAAAATTATATCGTTCAGATGATAAAGTACTTAAAATTTATAATGCATATAATTTTCCAAACCCATTTATGAATGCCACTCAATTCTGTTTTGAAATTACAGAAAATGTGAGATTGAAGATTGATGTTTATAGCCTTGGGGGAAGAAGGGTATGGTCGTCAATGAATCTTGATCTTGATGCGGGTTTTCATGTAATTGATTGGCATGGGAATGATGCTTTTAATGGCAAGATTGCCAATGGTGTTTATCTGTACAAGATAAAGGCTATTGGCAATAATTCGACTATAACTCATATCGGGAAGTGCGCAAAATATCAATAAAAATCAATATGGAAGATCATGATATAATACTTGCATCTGCTTCTCCAAGGAGAGAGTCTATTTTATCAAAAATTGACTTAAAATTCGTTTCAATACCAAGTGACATAGCTGAAGATTTTTCCATTAAATTGCCACCTAAGGCATTCTGCAAACACTGGGCTAGGGAAAAAGCTTTGAACATAGCAAAGGACTACCCCAAATCATATATCCTCGGAGCCGATACAATCGTAGTATTAGACAATAACATATTAGGAAAACCAAAAGACCGTGACCACAGTATTTCCATGCTTAAATCACTTTCTGGAAAAACCCATAAGGTCTTAACAGGTGTATCAATTATCAAAATAGATTCTGGAGTAGATGTTTTATTCAATACCTCTACATATGTTTCAATTAATACTTTAACAAATTCTGATATTTATAATTATATTGATACTCATAGTCCTTACGATAAGGCTGGTAGCTATGGTATTCAAGATAGTTTTTCTGTATATGTTAAGAAAATAGATGGATGCTTTTACAATGTGATGGGGTTACCAATTTCTGAATTTTATAAACATTTTTTAGAAATTATAAAAAGAGAACCCTAGACAAATGATAGTTATCAATAGTCAGATCAAGATTTTTACTAATGAAATAAAATTTCAGGCCATACGATCAGGAGGCCCAGGCGGGCAACATGTGAATAAAGTTTCTACTGCAGTAATATTAAAATATGATGTAAGTAATCAACCATATCCAGAGTGGTTTTTAAATGCTCTAAAGAAAAATCTTAACAGCTCCCAACTATCCAATGATAAAGTAATTACAATCAAGTCCAGTCAATACCGGTCCCAAAAAAGAAATAAAGAGGACGCAATAAATAGACTCACTAGGTTGTTCAAAAAATCATGCGAACGGATTAAATATCGACGTAAAACTCATCCTACAAAAAAATCAAAAGAAAAGCGATTATTAACAAAAAAAATAAATAGTGAAAAAAAGAGTCTAAGAAAAAAGCCAAATATCTATGATTAAACTTATTAAGGGTTGAACTATATCTTTAACTTTAGGAACACTATTACAAAACTATGGCGCAATTTTATAAAGAATTAAAAGATCTTCGACAATCCAGAGAAATCTCTCTTGAAGAAATTAGTGAAAGAACAAAAATCAATATTTCCTATTTAAATGCTATTGAGTCTGGTAATTTTGGTGAAATTGAGACACCTTACCTGAGGTTATTCTTAAGAGCATATGCAGAAGAGATAGGAGGTGACTCTCAAAGGTCATTAGAACAACTTGACTCATTTCTGGGCACAAGTAGTCCCAGTGTAATTGCTAATTCTGTAACTGAAGATGAGATGGATAATGATTTTGATTTTGAAAGTAATCAATGGTCAGTTTTATCAGGTAAAAAATTAAGACAAGATTATTTAATTGGTGGAGTACTGTCGCTTATACTTCTCTTCGCAATTGCAATTTTCCAAAAGATATTCAATGAAGATAGTCAAGCAATTATAACTAAGGAAGGACCTCAAATTCAAAATATGATTCAACCAATTTTGAGAGATGATTTACAAAAAGATTATATATTAGATCAAACAATTGATGAATTACTTCAGGTTAAGCCTCCATTTTTTTTAAAAATTAAAACCTTAGAACAAACTGCCTATACTTTTATTACAGATACTCTATCCCCTGTAAGCAAATCAATTAAATCAAATCAAGAAGTAGACCTAGATGCATTTATAAATAACACAGAATTAATTTTCACAAAAACTAGGGGGGTCTCAATATTTATTAATGCCAAAAAAATTGAAAAGGTAGCAGAATATGACTATCCAATTAGATTGGTTATAAACACTAAACCTCCATCAATTAAGATTCAACGATTTAAGCCACTATCTTTGATTAGATAAAGTTTTACACAAAGCTTTCCCCACTTTCACCCACAAAACTTATTTTCAGTCACTATACAAGCTATTTTATTTTATTATTTATATAAATATCATTGACAATATTCATGCATCTAAGTAAGATTGTGGGTAGTTGTGGGTAATATCACCTTTTAAATAATATGACATTGACAAAAAATACATTCATTGGAGAATATTCTTATTCCCTTGATTCAAAGGGTCGTATCAATATGCCCGCAAAATTCAGACAAGCCCTTTCAAAAGATAATAAGAATACATTTGTCACAACAAGAGGGATGGATGCTTGTATTTGGGTCTATTCTCTTAACCAATGGTTAGAAATTGAGAAGAGTTTGATGAGTCTCTCCTCCCTCTCAAAAATTCATCGGACATTTGTGCGTAATACCGCGCGATACGCCACCCCTTCCACATACGATAAACAGGGACGGATAACTATACCTCCGTCCCTAATCGACTATGCAAGTCTAGATAAGGATGTACTTATTATTGGAATGGTAAATAAAATGGAAATTTGGAATACTAAAAATCTTGAAAAAGCTGAAAAAGAGGCTCTTGAAATAGATCTTGCTGCATATGATGAACTTGCTGAAAAAATTACTATTTAATGTCACTAGTCAGGCAATATGGAGCAAAAACGCATGTTCCGGTAATGCCAAAAGAGGTCTTGTCTCATCTAAACATTTTGAAAGATGGAATCTATCTAGATGGAACGATTGGTCTAGGTGGGCATGCGAATATGATTTTGTCTCAATTATCACCAAAAGGGCACTTAATAGGAGTTGACCGAGATGAAGAGGCACTCAGAATATGTAAAAAAAGTCTCTCTTCTAGCAATTCATCAATATCTTTACTCAACCAGTCTTACCATAACATCAATTCAATATTGGACTATCTGGNGATTGAAAAGGTGAATGGAATTCTTTTAGATCTNGGTATTTCCTCANTGCAACTANATAGTATNGANAGAGGATTTTCTTTCAATAATGATGCNAGNCTTGATATGCGTTTTGATAGGTCCCAGAAAAAAACTGCGAATCATATCATTAACAAAACNCCTGAAAANATATTAGCTGATATCCTCTTTTANAATGGCGAAGAAAAACGGTCNAGNTNNATNGCCCGNAANATAGTCAAAATGCGCCCTATTGAAAAGGTTTCTGAACTTGTTGAGGCAGTACGGCGATCAACGCGTCCATTTAAAAGAAACAAATCTTTATCTAGAGTTTTTCAAGCTATAAGAATAGCAGTTAACGATGAGCTAGAAAAACTTGACATNTTCCTTTCTGCTTTTTATGACAGGCTNANTAATGNNGGGAGAATTGTAATAATAAGTTTTCATTCCTTGGAAGACCGCAANGTCAAACANAGTTTTAAAAANTTAAAAATCGAAAAAAANTTTAATATCCTAACAANAAAACCTATTNTTCCAACNNNANAGGAAATGAGANNAAATAGTCGATCAAAAAGTGCAAAGCTTCGCGCTGCTGAAAAGGGGNAATAATGGGGAAAAAGAGAATTTCAAAAAAGACAATGAANGTTATCCATAGCCTTATCTTTTTCATTTCAACATTTGCACTNATATCATGTCTGATTATNTANNTNTGGGTNTATACAGAAGTAGATGAAACNATTNTATCTATTGAGATNCAAAATTCAACTGCNGCTGAACTACAAAATACAATAGGAAAATTAAAGAGTGATATTGAATCATTAAGTCGTGCNGATGTAATAGCAGAAAANGCAAGAAGTAATCTAGATATGGTTTTTACNGAACCGGAGACCCTCAGAATAAAAGTAGATCAATCTNTTCATACTAACCTATGACAAAAACATACATTANATATAGAGCTAGGGTTATGGTCCTTGCAGNCTTCATNATTTTTTCATGGGCTGGCCTTTGNGCAAGNCTATTTCAAGTACAAGTNCTCAATGGTGAACACTATCAAAGAGCAGTTCTAAANCAATCTCAAAAAAAACAANTAATACCCGCTAATCGCGGAAATATNTATGACAGAGATAACCGACCCTTAACAAGAAATATTATACATTATACCTTTTCNGTTNATCCATCTAAAGTAAAAAANAAGAATGAATTGGCTGTAGAATTAAGCAAGAGGACTGGTCAACCCAAAGAAAANTATCTNGAAAAATTGAGTTCAAAATCAAAATTTGAATACCTAGAAAGAAATTTNCANAGAGATGAATTGGGCTTATTTGAAACCACAATATACCCNGGGTTGANCGTACAGAGAGAGTACAGNAGGTATTACCCTCATAACTATATNGCTGCTCAAGTTCTAGGTTATACTAATTTAGATGATGAAGGNATATCTGGAATAGAAAAAGACTACAANCANTATTTAAAAGGCAATCCTGGATGGGTATTNAAAACNAAAGGTTGGAGTGGTAAGGTACAGCACAAAAGNGGAATGCCNTTCGAAAGGCCTATTGATGGTAGCAANATACAACTNACTATCGATCTTGAGTATCAATCCATTTTGGAAGAAGAACTTAAGAAAAGACAATTTGAAACTGATGCAANTTCGGCTACTGGNATTATAATGGACCCTGAAACTGGTGAAATATTAGCAATGGCAACAACTCCCGGTTTTGATAATAATCAATTTAGATCAACAAAGNCTGAATTTCACAGGATNAGNTCTATCACAGATCANTTTGAGCCNGGNTCAACCTTCAAAGTTGTTTCTACTGTNTCTGCTATCAGTGATGGCACCATAAATCTTGAAGACGAGTTTAATTGTGAAGATGGNTCTTTTGAATANTANACAAAAAAAATNACTGACCATGAGAGTTTTTCCATGTTNACTCTNCCTCAAATNATGCATCATTCTAGTAANATAGGAATAGTNAAAATGATGGAGNAAGTNGGNCAAAAAAGACTGTTCACAGTTGGCAGAGATTTTGGATTTGGCTCAAAAACTGGAATCAGTNTAAATGGTGAAGTTACAGGNAAACTAANCCACTATAATGATTGGAGTGCTGTTTCNCTTGGGATGATAGCAATGGGNCATGAAGTAGGCGTTACCGCAATGCAATTAGCATCTGCATATTGTGTAATTGCAAATGGTGGATATCTTTTAAAGCCTAGAATTATTCGTCAANTAATGGATCAAAATGAAAATATTATTTATTCTGAAGAACCAATTGTAATTNGAAAGATTGCAGATTCAGCTACGATGAAAAGTGTTCGTGAAATGTTGCGAGGTGTTGTGACAAAAGGAACAGGAAAAAATGCAAATATTGCAGGATGGAAGGTTGCAGGAAAAACAGGTACTGCNCAGAAATGGAAGAGTGGAAAATATTCAAATGAAGAGTTCATCTCTAATTTTATCGGATTTTTCCCATATGATAACCCCCAGCTGCTTGCCTTGATTATGCTTGATGAACCGTCAAAACCATTTCATTGGGGCAATGAAGGAGCAGCAGTTGCGTTCAAAAGAGTAATNAAACGCATAATTAATATGGATGATGACATCCTACCCCCTACCCAAAAAAAAATAGAAGAAGTATTTGATCCAATGAATGTAATTGTAAAGGTTAATGAGGAAGACTTTGAATCAGCAAGGGAACTATCACAAATACAATTGGCAACATTTGCAAATAATTCAAATAAGGTCTTAGTACCTGAAGTCAGAGGTCTAAGTATGCGCAAGACAATGGCTACTCTTTATAAAAGAGGTCTTAAATATAAAATAAATGGAAGTGGAAAAGTCTTCTGGCAATATCCTAAACCTGGTGAAGCAGTCANCAAAGGTACTNNATGNGANGTAGGGCTTANATGAATAAGAGTTTAACCAANCTTATTTCAAATATAGATGTTATAAGCCACGATNTTATTCAAGATATTAATGTCACTGGTNTNTCCATGAACTCAAATNTTATAAAGCCAGGAAATGTTTTTGTTGCNATTAANGGATTCAANNTNGATGGACATGACTTTATTGACNAGGCAATTAAAAATAGAGCTTCCGCAATAGTAACTAATGATTATCATTNAGAAACNTTACCAGTNCCCAAAGTCAAAGTAAAAAATACTCGCAAAGCACTATCTNCAATAGCAGCTNAATTTTATGAANACCCATCAGAAAATTTAATTGTGATTGGGATAACTGGAACAAATGGAAANACATCAACAGCATCANTAGTTAGATCAATTCTAAANGCAGCTGGTCATAAAACTGCACAAGTTGGAACACTCGGNCTCATCGGTGATGGAATTACTNATANGGNAACGATGACTACTCCAGATGCGATAAGTATTCAAAAAATATTCAACGANTTAAAAGAAGAAAATTTTACCCATGTTGTNATNGAAGTCTCCTCNCATGCTCTNGATCAAGAAAGAGTTTCTGATNTAGATTTNAATATAGCGGCATTTACTAATCTTAGCCCTGAGCACCTTGATTATCACTCNACGATAGAATCTTATTTTCAATCAAAATTAAAGTTATTTAAAATGCTAAGNCCTAANTCAAAAGCAGTNATAAATATNTTAGATGGNTATGGGAAAAAAATTGCAAGCTNATCTAAGGNTCAAATTATACCATTTTTAGAAAAAAATANTTCATCCATATTTTTTGAAATACTAAANATTNCAACCTCAGGAATTAGTGGGCGNGTAAATGCAATTAATAAAANGTATGAAATTAAGTCAGNTTTAATAGGAGACTTTAATAGTGAGAATATCCTNGCTGCAGTTTCAATTTGCCANGCNTTAAATATCAACAANTCAAGTATTGAANNTGGTATCGAGGNAACAACTGCAATCCCTGGACGNATGGAGTCATATTTAATTCGTANTGGNGTGGTAGTGATCATTGATTATGCCCACACACCAGATGCTTATGATAAAGTTTTNAAGACTTTAAAAAAGATGTTAGTTGATAAACATCAATTATTTGTTGTTTTTGGTGCAGGTGGAGANAGAGATANAGATAAACGACCAAAAATGGCTGAAATNGCNGAAGAGCACGCATCTNATTGTTTTATTACACCTGATAATCCAAGAAATGAAAAAGTGAAAGCAATCAATAATGATATCATTAAAGGCTTTANGGGTCTAAAACATACAATATTCCCCAATAGAGAATTGGGAGTAAGAAATGCACTTGAAAATGCTGAAAATGGTGATATTGTTGCAGTNCTAGGCAAAGGCAGAGAAGAATATCAAGAAATTAATAATGATAAGATCTTTTATTCAGATCTCGAGATNATCAGGGATTATCAATGAGAACATCAATAACCCATCCTGANTTATTTTCTNCAGTTTTTGAANCCTCAANAAAGTCGANACTCCATNGNNCNATNACTGGAGTTTCAACTGATAGTAGAGAAATAAAAAATGGNGATCTTTACCTCGCAATAANAGGAGACAGATTTGACGGNCATCAATTTTTAGACCAAGCTCTNCTTAATGGNGCTGNTGCTGCNTTGGTATGCAATATNAATAATGAAATAGATATACAGCAAATAAGAGTAAATGANACCTTAAACGCTATNGCAAAGATTGCANANANATGGCGTATGAATTTTGACATTCCGATTATTGGNATAACAGGNTCGAATGGTAAGACNTCNACCAAAGAATTACTATTGCATGTATTATCATCAAAATTTAAGACGCATGCCACTAAGGGGAATTNCAATACATCNATTGGGCTTCCCCTTACCCTTTTAGATATTGAANCANATCATGATATTTCAATTATAGAAATGGGGGCAAGTNTTCCAGGAGAGATAGAAANTCTATGTGAGATAGCTAGGCCTACCCATGGAATAATTACAAATATTGCACCAGCTCATTTAGANGGTTTTGGCTCGCTTAAAAATATNGCGNATGAAAAAGGTGCATTATTTAGGGCACTAGAAGNAGGAATCGCATTTGTAAATAAAGCCGACACCATGGTCTCTGAGATTAGTTTCAGTGGTAAAAGTATAACCTATGGTTTAAGCCCTGACTGTGACTTTCCTACAGATATTTTCCATGAAAAAGATGGATCAATAACTCTTGATATTGATTCCAATTTAATTCCAACAGGATCATATAATCTATCATATATAAAAAACTGCATAGCTGTTTCTGCTATTTCAATTACTCTAGGAGTAGAATGGGATGAATTAAAACAAAAACTCCAATCCTTTTCTGTGCCAAAGGGAAGATGTCATGTAAGCCAAATTAATGATATGACTGTTATTGATGACACCTACAACGCAAACCTCACTTCTTCATTGGCAGCGCTTGATTATCTTAATGCATTCACAGGAAATGGTCGGAAAATATTTGTTTTTGGTGACATGTTTGAACTTGGTCCAGCCTCAAATGACCAACATCAAAAAATAGGAGAAAGNTGTTCAGACCTAAACCTGGATGGTGTGTTTACAATTGGAGAACATACTAGACATACAAATTCTGTATTGAACAATAAAATTCTATCTAAGCATTTTGAGACAAAAGAAAATCTTATTTTATCTTTAAAAGANACCCTGAAAAGNGGTGATAAAATTCTTTTTAAAGGCTCTAGAGGAATGGAAATGGATAAAATAATTGAAGGAGTTTTTTCCANATAATGCTCTATCAANTATTGACACCATTTAAAGATTCAATATCATTNTTGAACCTATTTGAATATATCACATTTCGTGCTGCATCAGCATCAATAGCAGCGCTATTTATAAGTTTCATTATTGGGCCCTGGGTTATCCACATACTACAAAAAAACCANATCGGCGAAGAAATTCGTTCGACAGGACCNGAATCCCACATGAAAAAAAGAGGCACGCCCACAATGGGAGGAGTCATCATTTTAATGGCTGTACTCCTCCCNACCCTCTTNCTTGGAAAATTGGATAGTCNTCTNATAAAAATTATTGTCTTTGCAACANTATGGATGGGAATCATTGGATTTATTGATGACTATCTAAAANTTNTAAANAAGATGGAACGAGGACTTATTGCTCGTTATAAAATCGTTGGACANGTNTCTCTNGGNTGTATTATCAGNTTCTGGATATTTCAAATACCTGAGTTCATTGAATTCAATACAAAAACTACAGTTCCATTTTTTAAAAATGTTGAAATAGACCTTGGCATNCTATATCCACTNATGGTCATATTGGTTATAACTGGNACATCAAATGCTGTTAATCTAACAGATGGNTTAGATGGTNTAATAGCAGGTCTACTAGCAATTTGCTTTGCTGTATTCTCGGCAATCACATACATATCGGGTAGAGTAGATTACTCGGACTACTTAAATATTATTTATATACCAGGTGCAGGCGAATTAACAATATTTACATCAGCAATGACTGGNGCATGTATTGGATATTTATGGTTCAATTCTTATCCTGCTGAAGTNTTNATGGGAGATACAGGCTCCTTGTCTACAGGTGCAGCACTTGGCACACTTGCAATTTTGTTAAAAAANGANTTACTNTTATTAATTATTGGNGGAGTATTTGTATGGGAAGCAATATCTGTAATTATTCAATTATCTTTTTTCCGTTNCACCAAATTAACTGANGGTAAAGGAAAACGCTTTTTTAAAATGGCCCCNATACANCACCATTATGAACTCAAAGGCTGGCCAGAAACAAAGGTGGTAATACGTTTTTGGATAATTGGACTGTTACTGGCTCTTTTTTCACTTACTACTTTCAAAATTAGATGATCAGTATTAGCAATAAAGAAGAGATAGATTTAAGAGATAAACGAGTTACAGTCTTGGGACTAGGCTTAAGTGGTACTGAGGCTGCAAAACTTGCAAACCACCTTGGAGCAAGGGTCTTCGCAAGTGATTCAAGTGCCGAAGAAAAGGTTTGTTCTCATTCAATGGAACTAATGCANTCTCACCATATAGCAAGTGAGACTGGAATCCATAGTGATAAGATATACGATGCTGACCTCTGGATTATTTCACCAGGAATATCAAAAAATACTGATATAGTAAAAAAAGCCACTCAAAATGGCATACCCATTATCAGCGAAATTGAATTTGCAAGTTGGTACACAAATGCTCCAATAATCGCTGTTACTGGATCAAATGGAAAAACTACTACTTGTCATATTTTATCCAAAATGTGTAACACAGATCAAACCAATACTATTATGGCTGGAAATATGGGAATTCCATTTTCTGAAAGAATCTTGAATGAGATAAAGAATCCAAGACAAAACATTTTATACATTTTAGAGATCTCAAGTTTTCAAATGGAATTTATCAAGCATTTCTCACCACATATTTTAATTTATACGAATATTTCTCCCGATCACTTAGATCGTCATGGTTCAATGGAAGAATATATAAAAATGAAACTCAAAGCATCGAAGAACATCAAAGATGATGGTTGTATTATTTACAATATTGATGATATTCAATTAGAAAAAGCTCTATCTTCAATTTCAAAGACAAAAGAGCCATTCAGTATTAAAAGCCAAAATGTTTTATTTAATATNGATNGGAANAACTTANTTGGACCCTCAGANGAAAAANTACTTAGNCTANATNACATTAANATACCTGGGAAACATAACCTCTTCAATTTTCTTGCAGCAGCAACATGCTCTCATTTGTTGGGAGTACCTCAAGATCATATAGTAAAATCAATGAAAACGTTTAAAGGTGTTGAACACCGTCTTGAACATGTCGCATTGATCAATGATGTAGAATTTATAAATGATTCAAAAGCAACAAATATTGATGCTGTGATTGTTGCAATAAATACCTTTAAAAAACCAATAGTCTTAATTCTTGGAGGCTATGATAANGGTGCAAATTTTCGGCTACTCCTTCCACATATCAAGTCAAGTCATGTTAGAGACATAGTCTNTTATGGAGATGCCGGTGGGCAAATAAACACTGATCTAGGGGATGCGGTGAGATCTGTGCTAGTCACGGATCTTAACTCTGCAGTGAAAAGAGCCCAATCAATGGCTGCTCCTGGAGATATTATTCTATTATCTCCAGGTTGCGCCAGTTTCGATCAATTTTCCAATTTTGAAGAAAGAGGAAATTATTTTAAGTCAATTGTTAGGACATATAAATGATAGATGTATTCATACAGCGATATGACCGCCACCTATTGATATTTTTATGCATATTGTCTGTTTTAGGTACAGTGATGTTATATAGCGCTAGTTGGTATGAGTCTTTCTCTTCTTCAAATGGAAGGACAGAAATGCTATTTTTACAAAATCATTTGAAGAGACTTTTAGTTGGAGTTTTCTTTCTTTTCGGGTTCTTAATCTTCGATTATAGAAAATTAAAAGAAATAGCTCCATACCTTATAATGTTTTCAATTTTTTTACTGGTTATGACAAAATTTTATTATCTTGGTAAAGGTTATTCATGGTATAAACCTGCCAGATGGCTTTATATAGGCCCTTTTTCAGTTCAGACATCAGATATTGCAAGGTTCTCTGTGATAGTTTATATGGCTTTCTATGCTGATAAAAAAAGGGATAAACTAAAAGATTTTCAATTAGGTCTCCTCCCTGCTCTAGGAATACTTTCTATAACTATGGCACTTATTATCATTCAACCTGATTACAGCACAGCACTAATGATAGGCTCAATTGGTGTACTTATCTTATTCATTGGCGGTGCAAGTATATCTCAACTCTCAGCTGCAGGTGCTGGTGCTATGCTCGTTGGTATTCCCGTTCTTTTATCAAGAGAATATAGAAAACAGAGAATTCTTAGTTGGTTTGGAATTGGTGATAATACTGAGATAGGATATCAGGCAAATCAATCTCTAATTAGTCTTGGCAATGGAGGTATTTTTGGAGTTGGCTTAGGGAATAGCATTGAAAAAAATCATTTTCTGCCTACCCCACATACCGATTTTATTTTTGCAATAATTGGTGAAGAGCTTGGATTTGTTATTGGTACTGTACCCGTATTGACTCTCTTTCTGCTAATTTTTATAAGAGGTCTTAAGATAGCAAAGGAGTGCACCGACCCATTTGGTATTTTCTTATCTATTGGTATTGCATTCAATTTGGTTTTATATGCATTTGTCAATGCAGCAGTGGTTACTGGTGTTTTTCCTGTGACAGGTCTTCCCATGCCAATGGTTAGCTATGGTGGGTCAGGAATGGTAGTCAATATGGCAATGATGGGCATTTTATTGAATATATCACAGTCACGAAGGTCGGTTGGTGGGAAAAAAGGTTGGAGCCCTGTACTTTATGGGTAAAAAGAATATTCTCATAGCAGGCGGAGGAACAGGGGGTCATCTATTTCCAGCATTAGCGATTGGTGAAGAGATACAAAGAAGAATACCAGAGGCAAAGATACACTATATCGGATCTATGTTTGGACTGGAATCAAAAGTTTATCCTATCAAAGACGTTTGGCATACCTTACTACCCATAAGAGGTCTGCAAAGAGGTTTTAGTATTAAAAGTTTATTACGAAATCTTATATTACCAATTAGAATTATTAGATCATTATTCAAAACAAATAATCTATTAAAAGAATTTGTCCCTGAAGTCCTTGTAGGTACTGGAGGATATGCTTCAGCGATACCTCTATATATGATAGCTAGAAAGGATGATTCTACAACTATTATATTACAGGAACAGAATTCATATCCCGGAATAACAACTCGTATGTTTGCAAAAAAAGCTGAAAAAATATGCGTTGCTTTTGATGAACCAAACAGTTCCTTAGAATCAAATACTTTTTTAACCGGTAACCCAGTTAGAATTGGAATTGGAAATGGAAATCCAAACAACGGATTTAAAGAATTCAATTTTAAAAGTATAAATAAAACAATTTTTCTTTTCGGAGGCAGTCAAGGTTCTGCTTTCTTGAATAAAGCAATTAGTAAAATTGCAAAGAAAATATCGGGTGCTGGAATTCAGATACTTTGGCAAACTGGTGATACTGAATATGTAAAATATAGTTCTATGAATTCAGAAAGTATACACATTGTTCCATTCGTAAATAACATGGCCGATGCTTATGCCATGTCTGACCTTCTTGTATGCAGGAGTGGTGCTCTTACCCTTGCAGAGATAACAGTGTGTGGAAAACCATCTATTTTAATTCCTTACCCCCACGCTGCCGGGGACCATCAAAAAAAGAATGCAGAAGCGCTTGCCAATTCTGGTGCAGCTAAAGTAATCAATGAAAAATCTCTTACATCAAAAGTGTTAATGCATACGATAATGAATTTAATTCATAATAAAGAAAAGCTTCTAGAAATGAAATTAGCTTCGAAAAAATTAGGCAAGCCTAATGCAACAAACACCATTGTAGACCATATCCTAGGAAAGTCTTGATAAATGAAATTTAGAAGAATAAATAATGTTTTCTTTGTTGGAATTGGTGGAATAGGTATGAGTGGAATAGCTGAATTACTCATGAATCTTGAGTTTAATGTCTCTGGTTCAGATATGAGTGCGAATGAAAATGTAAAGAGACTTGAAAGCTTAGGGATAGAAATCAGTATTGGCCATGACCCAAATAATGTAACCAACAAAATTGATGTTTTGGTTTATTCAAGTGCTGTTCCTCTTGAGAACCCAGAAATTATAAGAGCAAAGCAAAAGGGGATACCGATAATTAGACGGGCAGAGATGTTGGGAGAATTGATATCCGTAAAAGAAACAAGCATAGCTGTTGGTGGAACGCATGGTAAAACCACGACTTCCTCCATGGCGGGGACGGTCTTATCCAATGCCAAAATGGATCCAACTTTAGTGGTTGGTGGGCTAGTACATAATTTGGACAGTAATTCAAAATTAGGCTCAGGAGACATAATTGTAGTTGAGGCAGATGAATTTGATAGAAGCTTCCTTGCTCTAAAGCCAACCATTGCCATTATAACAAATATAGAGCTTGAACATATGGACTGCTACAAAGATCTAGATGATCTGCAGGATGCATTTATTAAGTTTTGCAGATCGGTGCCATTTTACGGGGCAATTATTGCCTGCGTGGATTCACCTGCAGTTCAAGAAATAATTACTAAAATTGAGAGGCCCATGATCACCTATGGACGGTCAAGGGATGCGGCCTATCGAGCGAAAAACCTACGATTTCATGAGAATAAATCCACATACTCTGTTTTTCGTGCGGAGGAATGCTTGGGAGATATCGAGTTAAATGTTCCTGGTGAACATAACATACTAAACTCCCTAGCAGCTGTCGTATTAGGTTTAGAAATGGGCCTCTCTTTTAACATGATCGCAAAAGGCATGAAGTCCTATTTGGGTGTCAGGAGACGTTTTGATATAAAGGGTGTTTATGATGATATTTTAATTGTGGATGATTATGCTCATCACCCAACAGAAGTAGAGGCAACGTTAGGATCTGCTAGGTCCGGTTGGGATAGAAGAATCGTTGCTGTTTTTCAGCCTCATCTATTTTCAAGAACCAAAGAATTTTTTAAAGAATTTGCANATGCTCTGCTTACTGCAGATATTGTGNTCATAACAGATATTTATCCAGCTCGCGAGCAACCAATNGCGGGNGTTACNTCAAAATTAATTTANGATGAACTTTCCATTAAATTGAAAGAGNGNTGCTATTTGCTTCCTGANCTTGATGGTCTNNTAGANACATTAGATNANATTNCTCAATCTGGTGATATGATTCTGACNATGGGCGCAGGTGATATTTGGAGNTATAATGAATCCTATGTTGCCCACNGNNAATCNNTGANTGAAGGAGCATATANTTGATNNAAANAAATGAACTAAGNTCAATAGTAAAGGGNTCNCTGCTAGANAATGAGCCNATGTCAAANCACACCTCATATGGAATTGGAGGTCCTGCATCTGCTTATATTACNCCNANAGATAGNNATGATCTGTGCAGCATACTGAAATTTGCCGTTAAGAATGATATTACCGTTTACTTCATAGGNTCTGGNTCNAACCTCCTTGTNTCAGACGATGGAATTAATGGAATTGTCATCAGTCCTGCAAAATCACTAAAAATGTTAGAAATAGAAGAAAATTCAATTGTTGCTGAATCTGGTGTCATGCTTGGCAAGCTAGTAAAAGAAACCATGAAAAGAAATCTAACTGGTCTTGAAAGTCTCATTGGTGTTCCTGGAACACTAGGAGGAGCATTGATGATGAACGCGGGAGCATTTGGAGGAGANATCTCAAACTATTTGATNAGTGTTGATGTAATGACNTCCAANGGAAAATTGAAANCCTATAANGCTAATGAAATCGATTTTTCATATCGCTTTTCATCTTTTAGCACAGATGAATTNATTNTGCTNGCAAGNTTTACATTAAAATTTGAAGATCCTAACATAATTAGCGAAAGAAGAAAANTGGCTAGTTCAGGGCGAAAAACAAATCAACCNCTTAGATTTCGTTCNGCNGGTAGTGTTTTTAAAAACCCAAAAGACCATGCAGCTGGTTATTTGATTGANAAAGTTGGACTAAAAGGNAAACGAATTGGTGATGCAGAAATATCCACTCATCATGCTAATTTTTTTATAAATCATGGAAACGCATCNGCCTCAGATATTANAGGACTAATAGAATTNGCNAAGAATGCAGTTCTAAAAAAGTTTGATATTGAACTAGAACTTGAGATAAAAACCATTGGGTTTGAACAAGACAAGGTAGTGGCACGTGGCTAAAAAGAAGAAAAAAAATAAGATCAGTAGAAAATTGAAATATGTAGCAAACATAGCTTTATCCTTAATACTATTTTTATTTATTGTTGGTGCATCATACTGGTGGTCTGGATTAAAAGAAGAAACAAGNATTGAATTAAAATTTTCTGAAACAACTATATTAGAAATTGGCACATATAGATCGTTNNTATCTGAAGTGATGCAAGATAGCACCAAACAAGATAAAATNNGTGAGATNACAAAAAAGATNGAAGATCATCCTTATGTTAAGGCAGCAAGAGTGAGCAAACATTATCCCTCACAAATTANAATTGAGATNATGGAACGTGAGCCCATAGCAATAGTCAATAAAGANCCAATGGTCNTATTAGACCAGAGTGGATTTGTNTTACCCGACCTTGGNAATCTAANTAACCATATTTTNCCTGTGATGAGCAATTTNAACTCAGATNANGANTTCTACCCTCATGGNAANAAAGCTTTATCGGTAAANATAATTGAATGCATATCNTTGTTGTCTCAATTAAAANAANANTATGATGGNTTNTATGATAATCTNTCNGAAATAAAAATGTCAGCTAGCAANGAGATAGAATTNATACTTGCNGACCAACCCACTCACATATTTCTTGGCAATCANGANATTNATTCACGNATTAATATTCTAAAAGAATTTGAAAAAGAATTANGACCCANGAGTATCTCTGGATATAGCTATCTGGACATAAGATATAATAACCAGGTCATTGCAAAAAGGCGCCATTCATGAGCCCCATCAGTAACGGACAAGAGTTCAAGGTAACGGTTGGNCTTGATATTGGTTCTTCAAATATTACCTGTGCAATAGGTCATGCAAACACANCAAACAAGNATATAAAACTTGAAGGCATATCATCAAAACCNAGTTGTGGNATAAAAAAAGGTGTNATAATAAATAGGGATGAGTTGATAGATANNTTNGAGAGTGTATTGTCTGANGCGGAGCTTATGNCAAACATCAAAGTAACNAGTGTTGTACTTTCTATAACTGGTGAGCATATTCGNTCTTTNAACACACAAGCTGCAATCCCNTTGCATAGAATGAATGGACAATCTANNAATNCAGNNGATAGAACAATTGACAATGCAGATATTTATCANGTNCTTGATCTTGCACAGGCGGTCTCTTTACCAGTTGATNGNGATATCTTACATACTCTTCCCCAAGAATATCTGNTTGATACTTTAGATGAGATAAAAAANCCNCTTGGTATGACTGGTCGNAGACTTGAAGGTCGTGTTCATCTTGTGACNGCTGCNACAACAGCCATGACCAATCTAGTGAACTGTGTTGAAGAATTAGGAATTTCAGTTGATGGGCTAGTATTTCAACCAT
This sequence comes from Fidelibacterota bacterium, assembly GCA_002698235.1. Lineage (GTDB taxonomy): Bacteria > Fidelibacterota > Marinisomatia > Marinisomatales > UBA1611 > NZWG01. Next base: position 21,651 of record NZWG01000036.1, read on the forward strand.
TAGCTGCAGCATTGGCAACANTGGAAGATGATGAAATGGAGTTAGGGGTTACCCTTGTTGAGATTGGATCNAGTACGACNAACATTGCTGTTTATCATGCNGGTTCAGTAAGACATTCAGCAGTCATACCCATTGGTTCAGCAAGCATAACCAATGATATTGCAGTAATGCTACAGGTAAGCATAAATGAAGCCGAAGCGATCAAGATGAAATATGCATCCGCAAAGTCATCCATGTCATCCTCAGAATTAGATATTACTTTAGATGCAAAAGAGGGTCAGCTCGAGAGAACCATTCCAGAACACGAGGTCTCAAAATATGTTGAGGCCAGAATGCAGGAAATATTTCAAATGGTCATACGAGAAATCTCTAGAGCGGACATAAAAGACCCATTGACCTATGGAATCGTGGTAACGGGCGGAGGCGCAGAACTTCGAAATATTATATCTCTCGCAGAAAATTCAATGGGCGTTAAAGTAAGAAAAGGAAAGCCCTTAAAAATTGATGGTGCTCAAGACATTGCGGATGAGCCTCGTCATTCAACAGTAATGGGACTTTTGCTCTGGCCATTTCATGCAACCGACCACACAAGGATGCAGAAACCAAAGAGTGGAGGTTTCAAAGAAATAATAGAAAAAATTCGACATACCATCGAAGATATGTTTTAACCAAACCAGAAAATAAAAGGAGACGATCATGCTATTTGAGTTTGATAGTTTGAGTGAACAAAAGGCCAAGTTAAAGGTCGTAGGAGTTGGCGGCGCAGGCGGAAACGCTGTCACAAGGATGATAACCTCAGGGATGCAGGGTGTAGATTTTATTGCGATCAACACCGACGCTCAGGACCTTGACAACAATCCTTCGGAACACAAGATCCAAGTTGGAAAAAATCTGACAAAGGGTCTTGGAGCAGGAGCTAATTCAAATGTTGGTAAAGAGGCTGTTGAGGCAGATAGAGAGGCTATAACCACTCTGCTCGAGGGTGCTGATATGGTTTTCATCACCGCAGGGATGGGTGGTGGAACCGGCACCGGAGCGGCGCCAGTGATCTCTCAAATATCGAGAGAACTAGGCGTATTAACTGTTGGAATAGTCACTCTACCCTTTAGCTTTGAAGGTCCTAAGAGAATGAATAGAGCGCTAGAGGGAATGGCTGAAATGAAGAAAGCTTGCGATACGCTTATTGCCATTCCAAATCAGAAACTAATGTCCATTGTTGATAAGTCTACAACTCTTCCAGAGGCTTTTCAAATGGCTGACACCATTCTTCATCAGGCCGCAAAAGGAATATCAGACCTGATCAACGTACAAGGGGTTATAAACCTAGATTTTGCTGATGTTGAGACCATAATGAAGAACATGGGTGAAGCTATTATGGGAACAGGTGTTGCCTCTGGTGAAGAAAGAGCTGTTTTAGCAGCACAGCAGGCCATATCTAGCCCACTATTGGATGATGCAACCATAAAAGGTGCGCAAGGTGTCTTGGTGAACATCACCGGTGGTAATGACTTGACCTTAATGGAAGCAAATGAAGCTACCAGCATTATATTTGAAGAGGCAGGCCCTTCTGCAAACATAATCTTTGGTGCCGTGATCGACCCTACCCTTGATGATGAAATAAGGGTTACCGTTATCGCAACTGGATTCAATATTCCAAAGGCAGTAGCAGACATTGAAGACCTTCATGGAAGACCTGAAATGAGGACGGTCAATACTCCTCCTACTCGTCAACTTCAGGAACAAGTAAACAGACCTCTACACGCTCAGAAAGAGGATACTGAAGTTCAAGAAGAAGTTCAAAAGGAAGAAGTTGAACCGAAAAATCCGGTGCTTACCTTTGATGATACAAAGGACTCACCTGTGATCTATGGTAAAGATCTTCAGATCCCTGCTTTCATAAGAAGGCAACACGATTAAATAAAACTGGTTGGTTATCATATAAATAGCATGATAGGTACAAGTGCCCTTTAACATATTAGGGCGCTTGTACAAAAAAAAAGCCCCTCGAAGAGGGGCTTAGTTAAACAATTTAATAACTTTCTAATTTATGATCAGACCTTGACGCCTTTGGCTCTAAGGTCTTTTACAACTCTAGTAATACCCTTCTTATCAATAACCCTCATTCCTCTAGTGGATATACGTAGGGTCACATAACGATTTTCATCGGGCAACCAAAATTTCTTTTTCTGGAGGTTGATGTTGAACCTACGCCTACTCTTATTATTAGCATGACTAACGTTGTTGCCAAACATTGGTTTTTTTCCGGTTACGTCACAAACTCTACTCATGATTATTTCTTTTCTTATTTTTGATAAATGATTCTGAAAAAAGCCCGCAAAATTAATGATTCAATCTTGCACCGACAAATTTTATTTCAATTATTTCTTTCTCAGTTTCTTATAGGCCAATGCACCACCCAAGGCTGCCAACCAACCTAGACCACCAATGGGGGCCTGAGATGGTNTATCTGGAAGGGTAATTCCCTGAGCCAGTGCCATGGATCCAATGGTTANTATGAACGTAATTGTGTTTCTAATAATGTTTCTCATCTTCCCTCTCCTATTTAACATAGGTGACTTTCTGNGTGAANGTCTGGTTTGCNGTAATTANTCNNAAGAAATATGTNCCNGTNGCCANNTCCTGTGGNTGCCAGNTATANTGATGCTGTCCTGCAGTCATCNTNTCATNNANTAANNNCTCTACGAGCTTTCCNGTAACATCATAGACCTGTAGCTCTACCCTGCTTACTTCAGGTANATCAAAGCGTACCGTAGCACTTGGATTAAATGGATTTGGATATACTGGACTTAAGGCATAATCCTTTGGCATCACTTTTAAGGGAGCATTGTCCAAAGCTCCATAGGATACATGTAAGCTAAAGCGAGCATCTCCAATGAGTGGATAGGTAGCTACCGCCTCTTCATAGGTGGCACTAAAGCTTCCTCTAGGCTCTGTTGTAAACGCGTGACTCATCTGATTATTGAGGTAGACCATCTCATCTGTAAGGTTGTCTAACAGGGTAAGATCAATGTGATCTGGTAGGTTATCCAGGTTCCAGCTCATAAATACCTCTGCGGTACCAGTTACATAGTTCTCCTCTTCTAGGCTCAATGACATCACATCCATGGGAATGGATATCGTTCCGTCATGCTCAAATGGTAGATTATTAATATCTAATGAATTTTGGCCATTATGGGTTAAGGATATCAAACGACTGCTGGCCATTAAAGGCATTAGCCTATTTGCATCTCTATCATCTTGACCTACTTCTCCATCCTGCCTAAAAGAGAACCAACTCTTACTGTATCCTCCATCTACAGTAGAGAACTCCAGGTAACTATTGCCCTCACTCTCTCCATCCAAAGTTCTGTAAAAAGTAGCTGCGGTACTTGATTTGTCAGCTGTTTGGATAGTGATGTATCCGGGCCCACCGCTGGCAGTTACAACAAATCCTTGAAAAGGTGCGATGAGACCATCGGTAAGAGAACCAGCTGTCCCATTCCAGGCACGATATATACCACCACCAACCACATTTACATCTGGACTGGAAGGTGAACTACCACTATTATCGTAAACGTATACAGTTCCACTTATATTATCGTTGGATACTAAGTCAAAATCAATGGTTTGATAGTAAGGGTTCCCTGCAAAACCATATCTATCTTGATCAATAGTTCCAAGTGCAGGATATCGCACGTCTCCACTGCTTTCTGAACCACTAACTGATAAAGTCACTGGCAGGTCATCAGTGCCATCATTATTGTTATCAGCAAAGGTATAGACCAGGATACCTTCGCCTGCGGTCATGGTGTTGCCTAGGTCACTTACAACGCTCCAGGAACCTGCTCCACCAGAACCAAGAGTCCAGGTCCAGACATTGTCCCCACTGGCCTCTGCTGCATCACTTCCTGTCATGCCCTGAGTCCAAAGCTCACTAAGTAAATCGGTATACGTTCCATTGGATACAGGGGCGGATAACATCCTGAAACCTGCGTTACCAGAAATTTGTACTGAACGGTTAGCTCTACCAGGAGTGCCACCAAACATTCCACTGATTTCCCAATTGCTACCATCGCTATTATCTGAACTAGCTGAAATTAGTTCAAGACTTGAACCTGACCCATCAGCACCAGTTCCCCATGTAGCATTGTCATCATACGTTAAATCGTCAATTACATTAGAACTAGCATCGCTTAAAGTAATTTGCTCGCCTGAATTGGTTAGGCCTCCACTCCCCCAATCTAATGATTCAGAATAATTGCTACTATTTACTGCTAGTATCAAATAACCACCTGCGCTAAGCGTTGTACTATTTGGTAAAGTATATGATAAACCATTGGATATTGTCCAACCTGATATATCTACATCCGATCCACCATAATTGTATAGTTCTAAAAATTCATATGCAGTGTCATCGCCTTGACTGGATGAAGGATTATAATGAATCTCATTAAATACAACACTTGGTGTTGTACCAGTTGTGGTGTTACCAGCTACAATGGTGCCATCTGTTTTATAATTTATATTTGACCCCGAGTTTGTATAAGAAAATATTTCGAAATAATACGTGGTTGATGCATTTAAACTTGAAAATGTATGACTTGCTCCAGAGCCATGTGTTACATTATATCCCAGAGTATTATCGGATGCATCGGTATCGTTACTTACCGCCGTTCCATCTGATGGATTTGTTATATTATTATCAGTTTCCCCAAGGATCAGATAACCATCTGGAGCTTGTGAGCCAGCGACTGCATCAGTCCAGGTAATTGTTATATTTTGATATGTTGATGTAACTGATACATTTGTTGGATGATTGGTTGGCTCTGATTTAAGAGTTGTACCATTTGTAGTTGTTCCAGATGAATAATTTGAACCATCATAAGACCATGATTTATAATAATAGGCAGTATTTGAGGTCAATCCTGTGTGCGAATAGGAGTCTGTACTGCTATATTGAAGAACTGTACCTCCACCAGAAATTGAATTCCCAGAAGAGTAGGTTGACCCATCTGAAGGAGTTCCAAAAGTATTTGAACTATTCCAGGCTACCAGAACATCATCACTATTCGAATTATCAGTCCAGCTAAGGTTAATTTGAGTATCGCTTTGAACTGAAGCAGAAAATGATGTTGGGTCATCTACACTGCCTGCAGAATTTATTGAACCATTCAAGATAATACCTATGTCTGCAGTGCCAAGAGTAGTTCCTAAATCATCCTCAATATCAAACGTTCCTGAAGTGCTTGAAGCACCATAACCATATAGTCTGAAGGTAATTGCACCACCATTTGCTGAGGTAAGGTTTAAGGAACTTATTGTATTTTCCTCACCACTAGAGCTAACGCTTGCATCGCTGTAAATATCAGAGCCATATGAGTCTGAACTTGTTCTTATGAAAACTTTTGAAGGGCCTGAGCTACTTCTATCATAATCAATTTCTATACTAGTTACATTTACAGTATAGCCAGAATTTGCTGTAATCGCCCACTCAATGTAATCGTTATTATTTATAGCATCTCCGGCAGTAGATGTTGTTGTCCAATTATTGCTATTAAAACTTGCTCCAGATCCAGTTCCAAGACCAGCTCCTCTAGAAAGTGCAGTTGCTGAAGCATTTGATGCTGCTGTTGCAGATGGACTTGATTTACCTGAATAGGCAGCGATTTGAGAAAATCCATATTCGGGAATAAGGAAAAGAGAAAGGTAAAGAGTAAGTTTATTCATATCTAATTCTGTATTATTTTAAAATTTTATTGCTATAAATATATTTTAATTTAAAATCTAATTTTAAAAAATTTCTTAATTAGTTTACCACAATAGTTGTTTGCATGGGTGAATCCGTTTTGTAATTAATATTTGAACCTGAATTAGTGTAAGGAAAAAGCCTGATATAATAAGTATTGTTTTTCGATAATGGACTCAAAGTTGCAGTCTCAATACCATAGCTAACATACTTTAATGTACTAGTTGTGTTTTCAACTGTTCCATCAGAGGGATTGGTAATGGATGAATAACCAACAGAACTTGCTTTAATAAGATATCCATCAGGCAAGACTCCTGATGATGGATCTGTCCATTTTATCGTGATTACTCTTCCTACAGAGAAATTATTAACATGATTTGTGGGTTCAACATTAGTTGTTGGACTCTCTCCTCCCCAGATATAATTTGCATACTCTGGGTGATCGATGAATGGATTACGGTTACCTTGATAGCTATAGATGACATCGTTACGGTTTTGTTCAAAAGAACTAACCGCATCTGCAACATGCCAAGAATAGAGCGTTGATTGAACACCATGATATGGCTCTCCAGATGGTGATGAATCTGCGTAGTTAACCATTTCTAGGTCTACTTCACTATTTTCACCCTCATACCTAACAACCATATAAAAGATAATTCTGGCAATGTCTCCTTTTAGAGAATCAGGAGGTTCAAAGGTTGTTGAAGTTTTAAAGCAATCTGTTGATCCATTATACCCAGTTGGAGGAGAACTATCTGTAACAGCATCACCCCCTTCATCAAAATCTCTATTGTTTCTTGTAGAATTTATTGAAACATCTGCAGGTTTTAAATTATGGACATCAGTTCCTGTGCCAGTGCTAGTACCAAAGTCACCATGACTTTTTGCCCAGACATGCTCTCGGGACCAACCATTACCGCTATTATACTCATCTGCAGCACTCATTGAATATTGTGTGTAAACACACAGCACATTGTTGGAGTTATTAGGATCTCGATCACTAACTTTTAATATATCCCAAACATCCGTGCCACTACTAGTGTATGGGAATTCCGTATGCCCATCAATAATATTATTAAGAGCAGATTTTAAATTATCATCATCCAATCCAGATGCACTATCATAGTATCCTGAGGGTATACCCGCTTTGATAATATTCACTACAAAAATCAGACAAAAATAATTGAAATTTGATTTGTACTTTTTAACCAATTATAACTCATAGAATGTTATTTAGTTCCTAATTTAAATAGTTTAACCTTTCATATGAATATCGGTGATATCAAAATAAAAACACCAGTAATACTCGCCCCAATGGCAGGCGTTACGGACTATCCTTTTCGAATTTTATGCAAGGAAATGGGAGCTGGAATCGTTTATTCTGAATTTGTCTCTGCCGATGGAATCATCCGAGAAAATAGTAA
>NZWG01000037.1 GCA_002698235.1 Fidelibacterota bacterium
TTTGAACTTGGAGAAGAAGTGAGTATCTCAACTGAGGACACATCACTTACATTCTCATCTTTAGCATTAGATGATAATACAAGAGAGTTTGCACTCTATATTCAAGATAGATGGGAAGTTTCAGAAAAACTAAAATTTCAATTTGGTCTTAGAGGAACTGATTATAACCTACATGATAAATTGTATTTGGACCCTAGATTTGGAACCAAATATCACTATTCAAAAAATATTGCTCTAAAGTTAAACTGGGGTCTTTATCATCAATTCTTGACAACTGCCAATAATCAAGATGAGAACCTAAGACTTGTTGAACTTTGGCTTGGGATACCTAAAAACAAGCCTGCTGCCATCTCTCAACATGTCATAGGAGGCCTAGAATACATGTCCCCTAAAAATATTTTTTATCGATTGGAAATCTACCACAAGAATTTTGATAATCTTTTGACCTTAAAACAAGAAAACCGAAATACTATTGAAGGGAATGACTCTGAATCACCATTCAATGAGTTTTGGAATACAAAGGGAGAGAGCCAGGGCATAGAATTTCTATTGAAAAAATCATCAGGTAAATTAAATGGTTGGGTTGGGTATACGTATTCAGAGACAAAGTATTATACAGAACCTAGTGGATGGCACTACCCCAACTTTGATAGAACTCATACGCTTAATATGGTTGGTAACATTGAATTGACAGATGAACTTGAGTTTAGCGCTGCTCTTACACGATCAAGCGGTAATCCATTTACAAAGATCTTAGGTCGAGTATATGATTGGGAACAAAAACTTGATAGTGATACCTACTGGTATCCTGTTGATAGTTATATGGTTGGAGATAAGAATACTGAGCGGTATGATGATTATTTTAGGATTGATGTGGGTATGACCAGAAAGAATGGAAACCTGTTTGGTCTTAAGTATGATACATACTGGCAGGTCATGAATGTTTCAAAACATTTGAATATTTTTACGTATGCATATCAGACAAAGAGAGACATTAATACGGGTGACCAGTTGGGAGTCCAAAGAAGGGCAGTGCCTATGTTCCCTTTAATATTTACATTTGGAGTAAAATTTGACTTTTAAGTTTTTTTCAAATCTCATGGTTTTGTTGATGATAACAATTATAACTGGTTGTTTGTATCCAACTAATGAGTGGGAAGATCTAGAATCTGAATTTGATCATGTTCTAAATGTATTTGGCTTGATCAACTTAGATCCAGGGTACCCCAGTTATATTGGGCTATATAGAACAACTGACCTAGATGAAGCTTCTTTGAACTTTGTTGGTGCAGATACATTATACTGGTGTGATTGCGATGATGATGAATGCAGCTGGAAATGCGAGGAGGATGAAGATGGTTTTTGGGTCGTTGATTCCACCTATGAACCTGCAGCACTGATCAAAGATGCATCGGTTAATTTGATTGATGATCAAGGAAATACTCATACTCTTACCTTTGTTGAAAAGGTTACTTTTATCGATACAATTTACTTTGACACAAGCTTCACGATCTACGGTACTACAATTAATTGGGATACAACTTTTTACGATACAAGTGATATTCGTATCAATTTCTATTTAGATACCTCAGGAACGTTCATTCCGCAGCCNGANACGAGGTATNACCTGAGTATCTCTGCTCCTGGATTTGACCCCGTTACTGGAATGTTGACCACACCAACATCTCCAAAAATNGATTCTCTTGTTCAACGTGGAATCCAAGTAGACACTGTNATTGCCAGTGAACCATTTGATATTTATTGGAATTCTCAGAGCGANGGGAAGGGGTTTGTGACTGGAGAGGTCATTTCTGGTAACTGGTTTGAAGATTCGATAAGTAGCGATTGTGGGTACTTTGATCCATTCATCATTGACTTTTCTGAAATTGATGAAAATCCAAATAGTGTATATCCTTGGATATGCAATGAAACATTAGAAACTTTTCCGATTAGAGATTATTTCATAAGACTAACATCAATGGATGAAAATTATTACGAATATTTTATCCTAGGTGAGTCTGGGGANTATTCAAATGCANTACTTAANTATCCNACCACNAAAGGAAGGTCTGTTGGAATAGAAGGNGGCTTTGGNTTCTTCGGNTCTATTGCNTCTGATCGTTTGCTATTAAAAATCTCGCCTTAGTATATTTATCANATNNTAAACGTGTTTATAGCATAANATTTATGATTCAGATAATNTCNGGAAAGATTCCCNAAGCCNACTANAAAAATACAATACATATGAAAAATNTCATGAAATCAAATTACATAATCATTTTNCTTATGGTAATGGTTCTTTCNTGCTCAAAGAATGTGTCCTCACCAGAAGAANNTGGCACNTTAGGCCCATCTGATTGTGGTATTGATACGACCTTTGTATTGCCTTTACCTGCTGTTGATATTGCAAGATATTCCGATTGTCGTTACATAGTTGCAGGTATCTATGGTGCAGAGATCATAGATGAAGTGGGCAATCTTCTACCATCCTGGGAAGATAACGCAATGAGAGTACCTGCNGTACCTTCNACAAGAGGNTTTAGTCCCACTAGTGATGGAGGTTATCTTACTNCTTACATANATTTTGTNAGCAAGTCNAGTCCACCAGACGCNCCNGGGAATGGTTGGACATGGTNNATACCTTCNTTTCANGCACCNCATTATGTTAANGATGCTATNGAAACNTCCNNTGGTGATTTTATTGCGGTTGGGTGGGTAAGTGGTGACCCAGGAACGGGAGGACATAGTCAAAGAGGTCAGGCCTTNATTGCTCGATTATCAGATGGAGGTATNCTGCANTGGATNAANCGCTTTGGGCAATTAAATACACCCAAAGATACTTTTTGGGAAGTTGTTGANGCTGATGATGGTGGTTTTGTTTCTGTAGGTTCAAAACTTGAAGATAGAGAATTTTACTTTTACGATCACTTTTGGTTTTTGAAAGTTGATGCTGATGGCAATGAGGTTTGGTCTCAAGAAATTGGTACAAATGATCGATATGATATGGCATTTGATGTTATAAAAATGCCTGATGGTGGTTTTGCTGCTACTGGGATGAGNACTATCAACAGCAATGGAGTTGCTGCCATGAGAGTTGTTCGTATATCTGCAAATGGAGCTGTGCTTTGGAATAAAAAAGCAGGAGGNGANGGATATCAAGACATGGGGCATGCCTTGGCTCTAAACCAAAATGAAAATGTTTTGATGGTAGCAGGAACAAAACAGCCCTANGGAGATGACAGCCACATTAAGCTATGGGGCTATAACCCTGATACGGGTAATAGANTATTTGTAGTTAACAATATTGATCGAGAATTCGGTCTTGGTTCATGGGGTGTTGTTGCTACTTATGATAATGGTTTTATTATCACTAGTAATCCGTCTCTAATAAAAATGGATTCTTTAGGGAACTTTTAATAAGTGCCTAGCTACCTAAAACCAATAGTTGCTTTAACTTTTACAATTANAACAATGGTCACTGCTCAAAAAGTCGTGGGTTATTACCCTCAATGGGTTATAAATAATTTGCAAATAGATGAGATCGAGTTGGANGTNGTGACCCATGTCATTCACTCTTTTGCTTGGCCAGATGTGGACGGAAGTATCNTTGCATATGATGGTATGTTTGGTTCGGGAATGAGCAGTGTGGTTCACGAGAATGGAGCAAAATTCCTCTTAAGTATGGGAGGTTGGGGNAATCACGAGGGCTTTGAGGTCTTAAGTGCAGANNAAGACCTTCGAGAGGCTTTTATTTATAATTTAGCAAGTATATTGACCATTAATAATTATGATGGAGTTGACTTGGATTGGGAATTTCCAGACTCANAAGATGATAAAGAGAATCTTAACTATTTGGTTTCAGAAATGGATTCCATNTTTCATCTTCTAAATTCAGATTGGATCATCACAATGGCGGTCCCTGCTTCAAATTATTATGGGCAGTGGCATGATTTTGAATTCTTGNTAAACCACGTAGAATTTTTNAATATAATGACNTACGGAACGCANGGTAACTGGTCAAGCCACTCAGGCCATCTTTCTCCNNTATATCCNTCACCTCCTGGAGATTTGGATGGTTCGTGNAANGATAATATAAATTACCTTATCAACGNAAGAGATATTCCAAGAGATAAGATCATNATGGGAATGCCTTTTTGGGGAATCAAGTGGGAATCAGAAAATATCAATGAGCCATTCACAGGAAGCACAGTTGACGTTATGTATNATGATATTCCTTCAATGATAGGCAATGGATGGACCTACCAATGGGATGANGATGCATCATGCCCATACCTTATCAAAGANGATAACACAAGAATCATAACTTATGAGAATCAAGAATCGATCGGTTTAAAATGNCAATACGTTTCAGATCAAGNANTGGGNGGTGTCATGATNTGGGCATTATCCTATGATAAAACTGANAATGGTCAAGAATTAATACAAGCGATTGAAGACAATTATTTAGGNNATNATTCAAATANNTCTAANTTTATACCAAATAATATCTTCTATAANAACACACCCNAATCCTTTTAATNCAGTCTGCAATATTAATNTTGATCTNGAGCANGATTCATTTGTAAAAATAATGGTAAATGATCTTTCCGGTCTTGAGGTTGAGCTATTAAATAATCAAGTGATAGAAAAAGGCTCTCACCAGTTGAGTTGGAAAGCTGATGGTCATGCAAGTGGAATTTATTTTATTACTGTTGAACAAGGCAGTTACATTCAGAGCAAGAAAGTCACCTTTCTTAAATAATATTTCTATAAGAATTATATCTATGACTAAAATAGATTTATTTTTTTATAAGGATATGTATAAATATCATTTTTATGTTAATAATTCTCTTTACTGGTATTTGTTTAAGAGAAACCAAAGATGGGTGTATTGGAGTTAATGAAAAGTAATATCTGGATATTCCTAGTATCAATTATGTTATTAAATAAGAGTTCTGCGAATATAACCTTTCCAGATGATGGAATGCAGTTACATTACACTCATGTCATGTTTCGTTGGGATCAAGAACCTGATGCTACCAATTATAACTTAGTGGTCTTTGACCAATCAGATAATACTACTTTAAACATTCAAACTAGTCAGACTGTTTATATCGATAAAAATAATTTTGAATGGGANNAAACTTATCATGCCACGGTGACTCCAATCCTTNACATAGGTTTGAACNCTNAATGGAGTGACACCATTTCTTTTAGTATTGGATCTGCTTTTACTTCTGCAGATTTAAATATTGAGATTATGGATAGTGCGTCGATTCAGGATGGACTGGTTTTATTTAGTCAAATTTCTCCTGATTTTAGCATGGTTATCATAGATAATTTAGGTAACCAGGTGTGGAACTCTGAATTTGTATATGTAAATCATTGGAACCAATATGGACAACTCTTTGGAATGCAAAATGGGATAGGTGTTGAGGTGAATTTTTACGATGAAATTATTTGGCAAACTCCAATAGGGACTGAGATAGATGCACATGAGATAAAACAAATTTCAAATGGAAATTATATGGGTATTGTACCTGAATATCAATNAGGTCCTATACCAATAGGTCCTTGGACTTTATCTTATCAAGATCTTGGATATATTGGAGATGGAGAAACAAATGAATTCACTTGGAGAGGAACTAAGATCGTTGAATGGGATGATTTGNCTACTGAAGAGATATGGAGTTGGAGCCCCTTTGACCATTTTGATATGAATGACTATGATTCGCTCGAAGGGCGNTGGTGGAGTCCTATCAATGGAAGTAGTTATGGAATGGTCTTTGATTGGAATCATGTTAATGCATTTCACTTTGATGAAACGGAGAGTGCTGTTTACATATCTAGTCGCAATCTTTCAAGAATAACGAAAGTCTCATACCCAGATTATAATTTAGTCTGGAATATGGGACCTCCTAATGAATTTGGTTATGGAGATGAAAATATTTGTACAGATCTGTTATTTAGTTGCCAACATCACATACAAAAATTGGAGAATGATGATCTTTTATTTTTTGATAATGGAAAGCTAAGTGAAATATTTTTAGATGATTCATTTCCAACCACAAGAATTAGAAGGGTTCGTGTTATCGATAATGCATATTGTGAAACAATATGGGAATATGAGTTGCCTCAAGAATTATATGGGCATAGTTGGGGTAGTGTTCAGTTATTAGACAATGGTAATTATTTTATTTACACCCATGGGAGTGGATACCAAGATGGTTCTATTTGTACGTTGATGGAGGTAACTCCAGAGCAAGAATTGGTCTGGAGCGCAAATCATACTATTCCATTTTCAGTGTGGTATAGAGGATATAAAATACCTTCCATACACCCTGGTGCGTTCTCTGTTGACATAGATCGTTACCAAACCATTCAGACAGATACATCAACCATTGCAGGAATCGTTGTTGATGAAAATAATCATTCATTGATATTTACTATCAGTAACCATAGTGGATATGATCAACCTTACTCTTATACATTAAATGATGAAAGTGGATGGTATCCATTTATAAGTGATACTGTATTCATAGAAGCAGGAGAAGATCACACAATTAGTTTGAGTCCAACTGTATTGGGCATTACTTCAACAACCATTGAATTGAGTGTTAAACCCAATTACCATCGATGGTCTAGATTAGATCTTATTTATAATGTTTTCCATATCTCTGGAGTGCTGAGTCAATCTGATAAGATAATCATACCTGATCTTTTTAGATTATTCCAGAACTATCCAAACCCATTCAACCCGACCACCACATTAAAATATTTCATTGGTCAAGATGCGGATGTCAAAGTAATCATTCATGATTTATTAGGTAATGTTATAAGAGACCTTTTTAGAGGAAAAGAATCATCAGGTTATAAATCGATTCAATGGGATGGCATGAATGATAATGGTNNNTTAGTGCCTGGAGGAGTTTATCTCTATACTATTNAAGCAGGAAAGGAAAGTAAGACCAAAAAAATGATCTTGTTAAAATAAACNATGCTATTATTTCAAGATATAAGATGAACTAATGGTGTACTCTTTATCCTAATTGATTTTTCTAGTAGTTAAGAAGTTGGTAAGCCTAAATTAGTAATTGGCAAAACTCATAGTGAGACATGCGCCTTGAAAAATCTGGGATAACTTCCAGGTAAAATTTTAATTGAATTAACTATAGGAAAGTTCAGATGGCAACTATGATCTTGAGAGATACGCATCGTCTTTTAGAGGAGAAAATGGAATCTCTTGAAAAATTAAAAAATGAGACCTCTATAAAAATTAGAGAAGCAGCAAGCCATGGAGATCTTAAGGAAAATGGAGAATACCATGCTGCCAGAGAAGAGCAAAGTTTAATCATACGCAAGACACAAGTATTGCAGACGCACTCGCCGTTTCAGATCGTAGAGTATGGTGAAATAGAAACCGATCAGGTTGGGTTTGGTAATAAGGTTGCAATCCTAGAAGAAGGTAAGGACAAGGCTGAAGATTATTATCTATTGGGTCCCATTGAATTTGAATTAGACCTGTATCCTTTGGTTGTGACTCTTCATTCCCCGTTTGGCCAAACTATAGTAGGGAAAAAGGTCAATGAAGATTTTACACTAGAAATCCAAGGTAAGGATAAAAAGTTTACAATTACTGCTATTGAAAAAATTACTCCACANGATCAGTNAATAAANAAAGTTAGGTTTTTTTCTTTAATCGGACTCATTGCCACTANAGTCCATATACTATAGAATACTCTTTTATTTTTTTTGCCTTNATAATCANATTGATCTTAATTATAAATTAATCAGACCATTAGATTTATTCTGTACAGCATTGTTATGTTTAAATTATGTTAAAAGACCATATAGAAAAGTTTGCAAAAGAATGCGGTGTTTCTGATAAGATTCGTTTAAAAGCAGGTATAATTATAGATCTGCTTGAACAAATTTCTAGTGGACTTAGTTCAAAAAAGCATAAGCAGTTATTAGACTTTATTAGGATTAAAACTCTAAACCCAAATTCAATTTCATCTCAGGAGAAAATAGTTTCATCTTTAAAGGAATGGTCTAACGCTGATATAATGAAAATGGTAAAGTTTATTGGAACTTATTTTCATCTCTTAAATCAAGCAGAATTAAATGAAGTAATTATTATAAATGAAGAAAGAGATAAAATTTCAGATGTTGATAATCCGAAAGTGGACGGGATTGCATCAGCTGTAAAATATTTAAAAGAAAATTCTATTAGCTTTGAAATAGCCGAACAAATTCTTCAATCAGTGAGTATTCATCCTACGTTTACGGCTCACCCAACGGAAACAAAAAGACAATCCATAATTCATAAACAGAAAAAAATTCTTTCACTCATTGAAAAAATGCTTGAACATAACATTAGCGAGAAAGCTAGGTCGAACCTTGAAGATAAAGCCATAAGATTATGTAGACTCATTTTTCTTACGGATGATGTAAGAACTCAAGGAGTTTCTGCGAAAGAGGAAATTAAGAATACTATAAAAAATACTATTTCAGCCTTATGGGANGCAGTACCTCTCCTTGCTGAAGATCTAGAATCCTCGTTCTATGATTATTATGGTAGAGGTATTGATCTACCCCAGTTTATGAATTTCCATACATGGGTGGGAGGTGACAGAGACGGAAATCCTAATATTACCAGCGATATAAGCCATTATGCTGTCAAAGATCAAATTAGTACACTTATTCCAATGTATATAAATGATTTAGACATGCTTTTTGAAGATTTGAGTATCTCGCAGAATAGCAATTATAAAAAAAGCCATCTCTTCCAATCAATCAATCATGATTTACAAGAAATAGCACTAGACCAAAATTTGATTGACCGGTATGAATCTGAGCCAGTTAGGTTAAAGATACTATTCATTAAGTATAGACTCCTTGAATTCAAACAAGATATCAATTGTGGGGAAAAACCAAAATATTC
Source organism: Fidelibacterota bacterium (assembly GCA_002698235.1). Lineage (GTDB taxonomy): Bacteria > Fidelibacterota > Marinisomatia > Marinisomatales > UBA1611 > NZWG01. The sequence continues at coordinate 8,945 of NZWG01000037.1, forward strand.
ATCAAAAGTTTTTCAAAATGAGCTAAAGATGATCTATCGTTTTTTAATAGAAATAACTGGAGATAAATCGTTAGTAAATGGAAAATTAAGCAAATTGATTTATAGATCGAGGATATTTGGTCTGCACTTTTTAAGCATGGATATACGTCAGCATTCTGATGTCCATGGCCGTGTTTTAGGTGAAATTATTTCAAAGGTATTACCAGAAGTAGACTATCTTCAATTGAGTGATTCAGAAAAATGCGATCTTCTAAAAAACTTAATTATTTCAAAAGATAATAATTTCAAAATTGAAGACCATGATTGTACAGATTTACTATTGGAAGTTTTTAGCACCTTTAAGGTCATAAAAGAATANTTGGAGATCGATAAAGAAATAATATCCTCCTACATAATTAGTATGACGCATTCTAAAAGTGATATTTTTGAAGTACTGGCTATAGGAAAATTNTCTGGTCTGGTGTTTTGGNCTGAGAATAGGCTAATCACTGATTTAAATGTTGTGCCATTGTATGAGACCATATCTGATCTACAATCAGCTCCTGNATTACTGGAAGACCTATTNCAAGATGAATTGTATAGTTCCCATCTAAACANTAAAAATAGGTTTCAAGAGGTTATGTTAGGCTATTCTGACAGTAATAAAGATGGTGGATTTGGTATGGCCAACTTTTGTTTGAATGAATGTCAAATTAAGATCAGTGAATTAATGATTGCCAATGAGATTGATTTTAGAATTTTTCATGGAAGAGGAGGCTCCATAAGTAGGGGTGGGGGGAAAAGTAATAAAGCNATACTTAGTCTTCCTGACAAATGTCAAAATGGGAAGATCCGATTTACTGAACAAGGAGAGGTNATTAACTATAGATATGGCTCATCTCGCATAGCAAAAAGACATTTAGAACAGGTTGTGAGTGCGCAGATAATTGCTTTTGCCAAGCCTAAAAATAATAATGAATCGACNAAAAATATTTTGAATCAATTAATTACCAGTTCTCATGAATATTATAAAGAGAAAATATTGAATGANGGTTGTTGGCAGTTTCTACTAAATGCTACTCCAATGAAACATATTAGTAAAATTCCTATCACATCAAGGCCCTCCTCAAGAAATAAGATCAAAGATGATATCATGGGATTTATAGATCTGCGAGCTATACCATGGGTTTTTTCTTGGACTCAAATTAGATATAATTTGAGTGGATGGTTTGGAATGGGAACTGCGTTAAATGGCATTGTCAAAAATCGTAAATCTCTAGATGAATTGAGGTCTCTGAGAAAAAAATCAAAGTTTTTTTCTCAGCTTCTTGATAATATGTCTTTTGAAATGGCTAGAACTAGACTGAGTACATCAATGTTATATGCAAAAACAGAAGATCAAAGATCTTTTAATACGTTAATTGAATCTGAGTTTGAACTTGCTCTAAACGCATATAAACTGATTACCGGTTATAATTCATTATTAGAGCGCAATACTATAATATCCAATTCAATTGATTTTAGGAATCCTCTTACTGACATACTGAATTATGCTCAAGTAGAATTAATTGAAAGAAATCAAAATTCCAATGGTGACAACTCTGATCTAGATAGTGTGATTTTTTCAAGCATAAATCATATTGCAGCAGCAATGCAAACTACTGGATGATCTATCAATAAGATTTCACCAAAACCTAGAATTGTATCTTTATTTTTATCAATAATGGTACTTGTTTCATGTGGGGCAAACTTGCAAAAAAATAAAACTATAGTATATCAAACAAAAGATCTAGAAAAATTAGAAATTGAAGATCCTTCCTCGTTTTTAGCAACTACTGATGATTACCAAACTCGTCCAATTGCTCCAAATTCTGTCTTAATGGGCTATTTAATTGATGGATATGAACCAACGGATGCGCAATTTGATGAGATGTCACATATTGCAATATCATTTCTACAAGCTATTGACTCTACAGGTAATATTTCAATGACTTCTGGTTGGGAAAACTTGGATAAAGTAATTGCAGCAGCACATGCTAAGAATGTCAAAGTGATTATTTCATTTGGAGGNGGTGGGTTTAAAGTAACAACTGGACTAATGGGTATTAAAGAAAATCGTCAAAATCTTATCAAAAATATTATTTTGTTTATGAAAAAACATAATTTAGATGGTTTTGATTGTGATTGGGAACCATCATGGATTGATAATAAACTTGAAATGGAAACTATTAATAATGCAATTACTCATTACTATATAACATTCATCAAGGAGTTTCGTGAAGCTTTAGATAACGAATTTGGTAAAGGGGCCAAAACCTTTTCAGCTGCAGTTTTAAATGGCAATAGTATTTGGTATTCATCTAAAAAACAAATTTCACACTTTCCGAAAAATGGTTGGTGGCACTATCTAGATTGGGTTTCCTTGATGAATTATGACAATGCTTTAGGAAGAGAGCATGCTACTTTTGACTCAGTTTTTGGTCCAGACGGTTCTGTTGCATATTGGACAAGATTTGGTATTCCACAAGCAAAGATAGTAACTGGCATTCCATTTTATGCTCGTGCAGGTTGGGGTGAAGAATGGTTATCTTATAAAGATATTGTAGAGATGTACCCTGAAATTGATGCTGCTGCTGATTTTATTGTTCATAGTAAAAACTATCTTATTAAAAAAGAATACGGCTTTAACGGAATAGAAACTATAATTCAAAAAGTTTTAGAAGGTAAAAAATTAAACCTCCCAGGTGTTATGTTTTGGCAACTTGCAGGAGACTTACCTGTTAGCCATAAAAGATCTTTGTTAAATGCAATAAGTAAAGAGCTAAAAAGATAAACATATTTCAAATATAACTTTTTGTAGGCATGCAGATAAGATTAATATCGATTGTATAGGATTGTATTCTCAAAGGGCATTAATTTATTAATTAATGTATTAATCTGGATAAAGAAGGGTATACTTCGCCCGCAATATCTTATAATAATTAATACTGGCCTCTATCATGAATCATAACAAATCTGGCAACAAAGAATCTTTCTCAAGTTTCTCCTTAAAAAAAGAGCTACAGAAAGCCATAAAAGAGTTGGGCTTTAATCACCCAACGCCTATCCAGAGTAAGGTTATTCCTCATTTATTATCTTCNAAGCAAGATTTGATTGCTTCTGCNCAGACAGGTACAGGAAANACAGCTGCATTTGGGCTACCTTTATTAGAATTGACAAATACGAAGGATAATAATGTTCAGACACTTATTTTATGTCCAACTAGAGAATTATGCATTCAAATATCAAATGATCTATCAAGTTATTCTAAATACTTGAAAGAAATAAAAACTTTAGCTGTTTATGGTGGAACTAAAATCGAAAAACAAATTAGATCATTAAAAAAAGGAGTCCATATTGTTGTTGGGACCCCAGGTCGTACCAAAGATCTAATAAAAAGGAAAAAGTTATTTGTAAGCAATATTGATCGCTTCATACTTGATGAGGCAGATGAGATGCTTTCAATGGGTTTTAAAGATGATCTTGAGTTCATTCTCAAATCAGCCTCAGAAGAAAAACAAACTTTACTCTTTTCAGCCACTATGACACCAAAGGTCTCTTCAGTAACAAAAAAATACATGAAGAATCCGACGGAGATTGCAGTAGCACGTGTAAATAGAGGTGCAGATAATGTTCACCATGTATTCTACATGGTTCAAGCAAAAGACAGATACGAAGTAATAAAGAGAATCGCAGATATGAATCCAGATATTTATGGAATTGTATTCTGTCGAACTAGAAGAGAGACCAAAGAGGTTGCCAATAAATTAATGAATGATCATTACAATGCAGATACAATACATGGCGACCTNTCTCAATCTGAGCGCGATGATGTCATGCGGCGTTTTAGGAAACGCCATTTACAAATATTAGTGGCTACTGACGTTGCAGCTCGCGGTTTGGACGTTGAAGATCTAACGCATGTTATAAATTATAATTTACCTGATGATGATGAGACATATGTGCATAGAAGTGGTAGAACAGGAAGAGCAGGAAAGAAGGGTGTTTCCATGGTTATAATTCATGGCCGAGAGCAAAGGAAACTAAAAGACATAGAAAAAAAGTCTGGCATTTCTTTTGTAAAGCAGCATGTTCCTAATGGAATGGATATCTGTAAAAAACGCTTATATGCGCTTATTGATAAAATTGANAAAGTAAATGTTAATGAAGATCAGATAGAACAGTTTTTACCATATATTTACGATAAACTTAATTGGTTGGATAGAGAGCAGCTTATAAAGCATTTTGTTTCAGCTGAGTTCAATAGATACCTATCATATTATAAAAATTCAAAAGATATCAATGTGGAAGCTCACTTTAGCAATAAAGAAAAGACTAAAAGATCAAAAAGGGGTCGAAGACGATTTCATAATTCTAAGAATAAAAGAAAATTCAATAGGAAGAATAAAAGAAANAAGGGAAGACAATCAAAATAATNAGCGATAANCTATTTACTCTTNTANCAAGAATATTTAGGAATCTCAGACTGCGCTAATTTACTTGTGATGCTTGGTAATCTTCGTANCNGCTATATTCAATAATTCTATCACTTTTTATTTCTATTAATCTAGTTGCCAATGAAGAAATAAATTCTCTATCATGACTAACAAATATTGTTGTCCCATCAAAAAGGCCTAAGGATTGGTTAAGAGATTCTATTGATTCCATATCAAGGTGATTTGTTGGTTCATCTAAAATAATCACATTGGCCCTTTGCAGAATTATCTTTCCAAATAACATTCGTCTTTGCTCTCCCCCTGAGAGAACGCTTAGAGGTTTGTTAATGTCATCTTGGGAGAATAGAAGTCTGCCAAGTGTACCACGTATTGTCTCCATGTCATCCTCATGATGGCTCCATTTCGCCATCCAATCAATTAGGGAGGTATCCGATTTGAATTCTTCGCCATGATTTTGAGCAAAATAGCCAATAATAGCATTCTCTGACCAAACACTCGATCCAGTATCTGCAAAGTTGTCATCCATTAGGCATTTTAGTAATGTGGTCTTTCCTATTCCATTTTCTCCAATTATGGCAACACGATCACCAGAGTTAATTGTCATGTTGAAGTCTTTAATAACTTTCAAGTCGTCATATGCTTTTGAAATATTTTCTAACTCTAGGACTTTATTATGTACCTTTTTTCCTTGATTGAATCTGATGAATGGATAGACTCTACTTGAATTTTTTATGTCATCTAATTTGATCTTATTTATTTGATTGGCTCGTGACGTTGCTTGTTTGGCTTTTGATGCATTGGCAGAGAACCTCTTCACAAAAGACTGCAGCTCATTGATCTTTGCTTGTTTTTTTGCATTCTCATTTAAAAGTCTTTCTCTTGCCTGAGTAGAGGCGATCATAAAGTCATCGTAGTTACCTGGATATAGCCTGATCTCACCATAATCAAGGTCAGCCATGTGGGTACAAACGCTATTTAAAAAACGCCTGTCGTGTGAAATAACGATCATTGTGCATTCTCTGGACCTGAGGGTATTCTCGAGCCATCGAATGGTATTGATATCCAAATTATTCGTAGGTTCGTCAAGTAATAACAAACCGGGATTACCAAAAAGCGCTTGAGCAAGTAGGACCCTAAGTTTTAATCCTGGCGCTATTGAGCTCATTGGTTTGTCATGATCATCTAAAGGGATTCCTACCCCTACTAATAATTCTTCTGCTTCAGATTCTGCAGTGTACCCATCCATTTCAGAAAACTCTACTTCGAGGTCTGCAACTCTCATTCCTTGCTCTTCTGTCATGTTAGGTAAACTATAAATCTGATCTCTTTCTTGCTTTATACTCCATAAAAGTTGATGTCCCATGATCACACAATCTGAGACCAATACCTCTTCATAGGCGAATTGGTCTTGATTTAGTTTTGCTAATCTTTTTGTTTTGTCAATTGAAACCGAACCAGAACTTGCATCAAGTTCATTTGTAAGTATTTTAAGGAAGGTAGATTTCCCTGACCCATTTGCACCAATTAAACCATATCTATTATTTCCTGAAAAAGATACAGTAATGTTTTCGAAAAGTGGTTCAGTACCGAACTGCATGGATATATTATCTGTTGAGATCATTTTAATATTATTAAATCAATTGTAGGTTAGAAAAAAATAAGAAAGGAAAATATTATTATATAATTTGAAACCTTAATTTAACTTATTTTTAATTAATGTGTCTAATGCTTGGCAATTTATAATTTAGGAAAGTACTAAGTGAAAAATATATTTTTATTAGCAATAATATTTATTTTTAATAACCTCAATGGCCAATGTGACGATAACGAATATTCAACGGTTGGTGTATTGGATGATATAAATGAACAGATTTTTAATGATGATGAGTCTGTAAATGCATATAGTATTTATTCTTGGACCTCTGATGAAGTCAATAGGATACTTATTGGCAACGGTATTCCAAACCATGAAGTTGGGACATTTCCAAATTCCAATAATCCAAATACCATAACTGAGCAAGATGTGAATGAAACATTTACTCTTTGTCCAATATTAATTTCAGAAAATGGTGAACCTGCAGGAGGTCCCGCTGGAGCGATAGCATATGCTATCAATAGTGTCAAATTTGATCCTGGGACAGCAGGTAGATGCAACGATGATGGAGAGTGTAGTCTTGCTCAAGGTGAAGGGCAATGGAGCATTGAAGCGCTTGGACATGAGACATTTGATTTTGGAGATGATATGAACCACGCCCATGTGCAGCCTACAGGAGAGTATCACTACCACGGGATGCCTGAGCTTTTAATTGACTTTTTAGGTACTGATCAAGATATGACTCTTGTTGGATGGGCTTCCGATGGATTTCCTGTTTATGCAAGATATGGCTTTTCCGATGCAAATGATCTTGGTAGTGAGCTTATTTCATTACAACCAAGTTGGAGGTTGAAGGATACACCTGACGATGGGCGTCCTGACACTTTAACTGTTTTGCAGGGAGGTCCTGGGCAAGCTACCTATCCAAATATTCCAATCCCAATGGGTGCATTCACCCAAGATTTTGAATACGTTGAAGGCTANGGNGATCTAGATGAGTGTAATGGAAGAATAGGAGTNACACCTGAATTTCCGCANGGNATCTATTATTATATGGTGACTGATGACTTNCCATTTTTCTCAAGATGTTTAAAAGGTGAATTTGCTACCGGTGGCGGAGGCGGTGGTGGTGNTCTACCAAATTGNGATGAAGTTCCTCCAGNTTCACCTTGTTGTGGAGATGGTATTTGTGGNGGGCCNGAAACAGAAGATAATTGCCCCTCTGACTGCGCAACGGGNAATAGTGGCCCATCTCTTANAAACTTTTCTATCTATGCAGATACTGTCAATACCAACCAAGAATCTGTTAGTATTGGTTACATATTAGAGGCAGAGGATAGTGATGATTATTTATCTACTTATANTTTNCGCCTTATATTGAATGGAGGCCCAATGAATGGAGGTGAGCTATTAGAAAGCTCTGGTGAATTTNCNCAGGGNTTTATGACTTCCTCTGTTTCTGGAGTCATAGAAATACCAATGGGCACAACAGAAGGTCAATGGAANATAAGAATTATACTAAATNATGATNNAGGNGAGAGCACCAATCTNGGGCCTAATGACCTAGGGAGCCAAAATTTTCAAAATTANATTTATATANATAATTNAGAATTAGGTCAATTAAGTAATAATATTCCTATCAACTTTTCATTAGAACAAAATTATCCAAACCCATTTAATCCAAATACATCAATTCAATATACATTGCCTAGNGACGGGTATGTTTTNATCAATGTTTACGATATGCTTGGTAATCTGGTAAAAAANCTTGTAAGTCAGAATCAAAGCTCNGGTTATAATNTGGTNCAATGGAANGCTACTGATGATCGAGGCTATCCGGTTTCAGCAGGAATCTATTTTTATAGTATTGAAGTAAGAGAGTNCANGCACACNAAGAAGATGATNTTGCTAAAATAATTTTGTTTATTTAATAAANGTCAAATCAGANATATCTGATCTCNNATTTGTGATTTTNTGCATTGACGATTNTTTGCATCTTTCTTTTTGATTTCACTGGTTATTGCTTATAAAATAGTGNTATAAGAAGATTAATTAATANTATGTGGANAACAAGATAACNTAAANATTTTATGAACAAACNAAAATTACTCAACTACNTTTTAATCGTAATNNCGTGTTANTNNCCTCTTTTTTCTGAATCAGGAGTATTNAATATCGGGTTTGATATTGATGATACTGTTTTGTTCTCTAGAGATGTTTTTCTGAGTATACCAAACGATAAGAGAGACCCAATTGATTATGGATGGGTCAATACCCACGATGATGGACTATCNCNTTACATAGATCCAACCGTAGATCTAATAAATTATTTTATTACTAATGGGCATAATGTNTTTTTCATCACAGCTAGAGCAGGAACCAATGGAGAGGTTTTGGCAACATTCCTATCAAGAGGTCTTGACCTTCCTATTAAGAAGAATAAGAATTTATTTTTTGCTCCAAGTGAAAAAATAGGTGGGAAAAGTCATACCACAAAACATCGAATAATGAAGCGTTTAAAATTAGACTTATTTTACGGTGATGGTGATTCAGATATTGTTGCCTCTTTAAAGGCTAACGTCCATCCAGTAAGNATTGTGAGACANGAGGACTCGATCATTCAATATGGGCCAAATTATTTTGGAAATACGNTAGATGGTAAAACAAAAAAGAATCCATATGGGGTAGNAGATNTAAATATCTTTTACTCTGGNAATGTTGGCATGTTTGGNGAAACCATCTATCCAATAGTTTGGAAGGGCCCTGNNTAGGATTCTNAANTAATGTTTTTAGAACGTATATCCTTANNAAGTATTNTATNTNTTCNTCTTTNTGGTTGTGCAAATAATATTGCAGAAGAANTAGTAGAAGATTGNTCAGAGGCAGAAANTTTTTATNTTGAGANANTTGCACCTATTATGTCTCAGAATTGTGTGAGTTGNCATAGTGGCCCATCTTCATCAGGTAATCAAAGATTGGATTCTTTTTNATCTGTCNATAGTTCNATTGAAGTAACNTTGGATAGGGTAAATCGANATTNAGGTTCAGCAGGNTTTATGCCNCTTGGNGGGAACAAANTGACANATGNNCAAATAGCNNCATTGCAGGCATTTATTGAAATGGATTGCGAATGAAGTTAAAGATTATCTTTCTTCTCATATTAACTCCCTTGATTGCAAGGGACATATATTTTACAAGATCNGGAAATGTATCATTTTTTTCTTCNACTCCCATNGAAGACATAAAAGCCATTAACGATCANATGACGTGTGTTCTAGATATAGAGACNGGCGANGTTTCTTTCCGTATCCCTATTTTAGGATTNAATTTTCCAAATGGTTTAATGCAAGAGCACTTTAATGAAAACTATATGGAGTCGGATATTTATCCTAATGCTAGCTTCAAAGGCAGGGTTCAGGATTGGGGCGAAATAAATTTGACTGAAGAATCTCAAGATATTACGATTGATGGTATTATGAAAATACATGGAGTAAGTAAAAAGATATCTGAAAAAGGGATAATATCCTTNNTGAAAGGTAATGTTGTTGGAAATGCAAAGTTTCANATCATGGTCGCAGATTATGGCATTGAGATTCCNAAACTAGTGCGGGANAAGNTCGCAAAAANAGTTAATGTNAATATTGAATTNNTTTTAAAAAAGAAATGAAAAGGTCTATTCTATTCTTTTTAGNTTTTTCNTTTGGGTTAAATGCACAAGATGACCTTTTGGATATGATCGAAGATGATAATCTCAATTCAGAACCTGTATTTGCAACCTTCAAAGCAAGTCGAATTGTCAANTCTCAGTCNATTGAATTGCCNAGACCAGGAACGCTAGAATTCATGATACTCCATCGTTTTGGCTCAATGTCTGACGGATTCTATGATCTTTATGGAATGGATGAGGCTGTAATTAGGTTTGATTTGAAGTATGGGTTAAATGATTTNNTGGCTTTTGGACTGGGACGAAGTAGTATGAATAAGACNTATGATGTNTTTTCAAANGTGAANCTTTTAAGACAAAAGCAAGGTGGAAGTAGTNCACCAATTTCACTTGCAATATTTACTAAATGTGAGATTCAGACAGTTGTTAAAGAGATGGATATAACGGATAGGTTAACCTTTGANATNCAAGCACTCATTGCTAGAAAATTCAGTCGCTCGTTNTCACTTCAGGTCATGCCAACATTGATACATCGCAACTTNNTTTTAGACCGTGATGATTCAAATGATNTANTTTCTATTGGCCTAGGCGGACGAATGAAATTAACAAAAAGAACATCGATCAACCTTGATACATTCTTCCCAATTGGAGACAGANCAGGCTCTTTTAAGCAAGGCTGGGGCTTAGGATATGACATTGAGACAGGAGGNCATGTCTTCCAAGTGATGGTTACAAATGCGCAAGGCTCTTTTGAAAGTGAATACATAGAAAATGCCNNAGGAGAATTCGAGAACTTTGAGCTATTTATAGGATTTAACATTTCACGAGTTTTTAGCATATAATATAATTTTAAACTTAATTTNGANTACNNATNATGAAAATTATATTTGATTATTGTTTTATTTTNATCCAAGANATCTGGAGTTTATGTCTGGACATGTCTCCATATTTATTACTTGGAATGCTTGTATCCGGCTTGATATTCNTTTTTATAGANAGTAGNATTATTTATAGACAAATTGGTGATAAAGATTTTATATCCATTTTAAAGTCGACCCTCTTTGGTATTCCACTTCCGCTTTGCTCATGTGGCGTCATACCTGTAGCTGCAACTCTAAGAGACTCTGGAGCATCAAAAGGTTCAACTGTATCCTTTTTAGTCTCTACACCTCAGACAGGAGTAGATAGTATTTTNCTGACCTATGGCATGTTGGGACCTGTTTTTGCATTNTTCCGCCCTCTTGCAGCTNTTTTTTCTGGAGTATTTAGTGGCGTTATTATTAACAAATTAGATAAGGATGAGCATCATCATTTGCCTGATCAAGAATTAAAAGAGACAGAAGATCAATCGTTGATAGAACGTTTAAGATCAGGCTTTAACTATGGATTCATTTCTCTGCCTGCCGATATTGTTGTTCCTCTTTTTCAAGGTCTTATTGTTGCTGCAGCCATATCTATTTTCCTCCCTCCAGATATAATTGCAAACCATTTTGCTGCAAATAAATATTTGCAATTTTTTATGATGCTTGCAATATCTATCCCATTATATGTTTGTGCTACTGCATCCATTCCAATTGCTGTTGCTCTAATGGCTAAGGGGATATCTCCAGGTGCTGCGTTTGTATTTTTAATGGCTGGACCAGCAACCAATGCATCTTCAATTGCAGTGATAAAAAATATTCTTGGGAAACAGACTCTTTACTATTACGTAATGTTAATTGGTGTAACTGCCATTGTTTTTGGTGTCCTTCTCGATTTTTTTCTAATGTTTATACCGCCAACAATCCCAGATATTCATCATCACGAACATGGAGGAACTTTCAGGACATTACTTAATTCTATTTTTATATTAGTATTGGTTAATGCTTATCTCTCTAGATTTAGAAAAGGTAATGAGGTCTCGGTTGAGGATACTGATGAATCGGGTGAACCATTAGAGTATCTTGAAATAATTGTAGAGGGTATGACCTGTGGGCATTGTAAAGAAAGCGTGGAGAGTGTTGTAAGTAGTTTTAATAGTGTAGAGGAAGCGTCTGTTGATCTTATGTCTGGGAAAGTAGCTCTTAGTGGTAAAGGCATTGAATTAAACATGATCAAAGAAAAAATAATTTCTAGAGGGTTTTCAATAAAATAATTCCGTGAAATATCTTAAGTACTACATATCGACATTGACACTAATTGTTGCTATTTGCACTTGTTTTCTTGGTGAAAATTATCCTACCATTTTTTTCATAGGGTTTTCTCTATTTATAATTATTGGCGATATCATCGTAAAAAAAGATGATGTTGAGCAAGAATATTCAAAACCTTATTTACTAGATATTCCAATGTATCTAAATTTTTTCCTACTCAGCATTATTGTATTTAGTTCGGTATTTGTCCTAAGTGATGCAGCGCCTGGTGTTTTTGTAAGTGGTATCTCAAACTACTTTAATACTGAGCTTTTGGAAGCGAGAGCCTCAATTAATTATATCGATTCTATTTCTTTAGTAGCTCTCACTGGTTTATTCATTGGTATAATGGGTACTGTCCCTGGACATGAATTAGCTCATAGGAAAAAAAATAAATTTGATATGTTTATGGGTAATTGGCTATTGGCCTTATCTTGGGATTGTGCTTTTGCAGTTGAACACGTACATGGGCATCATAAGAATGTTGGTCTGACAAGTGACCCTGCTACTGCTAAAAGAGGTGAGAATATATATAAATTCATATTTAAGGCTACGATCAAAGAGCAGGTAGATGCATGGAAGATAGAAATGAACCATTCTAAAAAACGTGGTCGGTCCATTTGGAGCTTAAAAAATAGGATTATGGTAGGTTATTTTAGAAGCATTGTTATTACCACTATTTCATTTTTGATAGGAGGCATGAAGGGGGTTTTCATATACCTAGTATGCGCTTTCATTGCAAAAGCATTATTGGAGGTAATTAACTTTTCAGAGCATTATGGTCTTATTCGAGTTAAAGGGGAACCTGTACAACCTCATCATTCATGGAATTCAAATAGCGCTCTTAGTAGTATTTATTTATACAATGTTACAAGGCATTCTTCGCATCACGAAAAAGCAAACCTTAAGTATTGGGAGTTGCATTCTTATCAAGATGCACCAATGATGCCGCAGGGTTATTTGACAATGCTTTATATGGCCTTATTTGCACCTTTTTTCTTCCATAGGATGATGGCAAAAAAATTACTTGATTGGGATAGCTATTTTGCGTCAGAAGAGGAAAAAATATTAGCTCGTGAGCAAAATATGGAAAGCGGAATACCTGCTCTAGTAAAATCTGTTTCAGGTTAGGTTTCAGTTGGATATTTTTGGCCAATTAGAGATGATGTTCTTCGCCAGTTTTCCTGCTTGAGTTAGTTCACTTTCCTGCCAATTGCCATTTGTATTTGCGCCAGGAATAAGTATTGACCACTCCTCCTCTTTGTCATTTATTGACCAGTTGCAGTGAATGATCTTATTAGTGAAACACCAGTTCATCCAGTCATTTGCCTCGGTGTCAACTAAACTATAACCAACCGACCCCCATTCAGTAACAAATATGGGGATACCACTTTCTAAAGCTGTGCTTGCACGGTCTCTAAGCCACTGATGATGAAATGCAGTATAAAAATGAAGTGAATAGGCAATATTCGTGTATTCAACAATCGGGTCAGCAGCAGCAAGGTCAATTCTCTGAGACCATTCAGGCGTGCCAATTACAATCAGGTTATCTGGGTCAATAGAACGAATAGCAGATGTTACGGCAAGGGCATAAGGTTTGATTGTATTACTCCATGATATGTCCAATGGCTCATTATAAAGTTCATAGATCACATGATCATATTCACCATATAGGGTTGCCATTTCTTGAAAGAATTCAATTGCCTCGTTCTCATAATCTTCAGCATGATGAGAGTGCCAATCAATGATCACGTATATTCCTTGTTCTATCGCAGAGTCTACGATCACCTTTATTCGATTTTTGTTGCCATCTTTATTATCAAGGTAGCCTCCTGGGTCTTCTACCCCCATNGCTGCTCTCACAATAGCAGTNTTCCAATCTTCTTTTAACCAAGAGACCACTTCGTTTTTATAAAAACGTTCCCCTCCCCAACCATCATTGCTCCAGAAGAAGCTGTTTCCGGCAAGCGACATTGGGTTACCAAATTTATTAACGATTTGANTNCCAAAGACCTGCAATCTNCCATGTTGNCCTACAAGAGTTGTATCAACNTCGGTGANNTCATTGGGAATATCATCTTCNTTTTCGGAGCATGATGATAGTAAAGCAATGAGAGCAAATACTAAAATAAATGGTCTNTGGCTCATATTGGTGATAAAAGTTAATATAAAATAGAAGTGGCTCGGGCCGGAATCGAACCAGCGACACATGGATTTTCAGTCCACTGCTCTACCAACTGAGCTACCGAGCCACACACAAAAGAGATTTGATGTGTTTAAAAAGCGATGCAAAATTACTTGGTCGTTCTAGTAAAACAAAAATATTTGATTAAAAATCAACTAAATATATACTCCTTGACTCATTTAACGATTCCACATATGTTTCTCGTCATTTTTAGCAGGGTTATGTTCACAATGTCACGACGAAGAAAGTTGGTTTTGGCCACNCATAATGTTCACAAGCAAAAAGAAATGAATACTCTTTTAGAGCNCATGGGCATCANGATTATNGGATTAGATCAATATCCTCAAATTAGTGACATAGAGGAATCAGGAACCACGCTTATTGAAAATTCATTTATCAAAGCGCGTACCGTTCATGAGGTTACCGGTCTCCCATCTTTAGCAGATGATACGGGACTGGAGGTTGATGCACTCAGTGGTGCTCCAGGTGTTTTTTCAGCACGTTATGCTGGAAAGAACGCTACTTTCGATGATAATGTCAATAAGCTCTTGAAAGAATTAGAGGGTGTACCCAATGAAAAGCGCACAGCTAGGTTTCGAACAGTTATGTCTTTTGTTGACCAATCTAGGGAACTCTATACAGAGGGGATTGTTGAAGGATTAATAACCTTAGAACAGAGAGGGAGTGATGGATTTGGCTATGACCCCATATTTCTNCCTAGAAGCCACNAATTGACCTTTTCTGAAATGGATTTGGCGGTAAAGAATAAGATTAGCCANAGAGGAAAAGCTTTGATGAAAATGAAACAATTATTACAACCTTATTTTGAAAAAGGAGAGGATATAGGAAAAATCGGTATCAGTTAGATCAAGATATAACTTGAACCATAAACATAAACATAAGTTTTTTCTTAGCCAAGGTTATCTTCTTGGCCTGTGGTTAGGTCTGTCTCTTTCTTGTCTGTATTCAGATGAAGCAGGAGCAGATTCAGATATTCCACCTGGGATTATTTTACCTAAAATAATACCCTCATCTTCATTTGTTGTTGACCCCTTTCCTCGACTAAGTAACTCATTAGTCCTCCCTTATGATTCCATTCCTAAATATAGCGGGACCCTGAAATATTTTTTTGGTATCAAAAAAATAGATATAAAACTATCCAGGGATTGGCAAACCATTACGATAACGGAATCAATAAATGGCGAAAATCTAAAAATACCATTTACAGCATCAGTTGATTGGTACTTAGAAATGATGCAACAACAAAAATGGCATGTGAAATTTGTGCAATTCATGCAGGAGGTTACGAAAGAGAACAATAGAAAAGGTAGAGGCCAAATGCTAGAGGTCGTGGGGATGGATATGGGAAGACTAGGTAGAGCATCCTTGCAAGTAAGTGGGAATGTAAATATAAATGGTAAAATGGTATTTCAAGATCAAGAATTGGTCAGGTCAACCTTAAATGAGACACAGAATACACATCTAGAGTTCGACCAAAAACAAAATCTTAATATTCAAGGAAAGATTGGTGATAGGATAACGGTTGCAATGGATCAAGATTCAGAACGTCAGTTTGAATGGGAAAATAATATTCGTATTTCATACGAAGGTCATGAGGATGACATAGTTCAAAAAGTTGAAGCTGGAAACATATCCCTATCTCTACCATCAACAAAATACGTGACTTTTTCTGGTAAGAATCAGGGTCTTTTTGGAATTAAGGCTATCTCTAAACTTGGTCCGATTGATGTCACAACAATCGCATCAATTGAAAAATCAAAAAAAGAACAGTCTGAATGGGAAGGAGGGGGCCAAAGTAGCACCCAGCAAATAAGGGATGTAGACTGGATGAAAAACCGATACTTTTTTATTCATCCTTGGTTTCGAGATGGTGTTGATACGACTCTTACATCAATGTCTGTTTCAATACCCTCTTTCTATCCTTTGAAAAATGGATTACACCTGATTGGAGATGTTGTTGTGAAGAATTTTGAATTATACAAATCAATCAATATAAATGACCCCAGTGCAATGACAGGAATGGCATATGTGAATCCTAACGATACTACTCAATATGTAAGTGAAAACGAGGAAGGTAGTTTTGTGCTTCTGGAACAGGGCACAAACTACTATGTTAGTCCAGACTTGGGCTTTATTAGNGTTCGNGAACAAGTTTCACAAGATATATTGGGTTGTACTTTTACCATAGAGGACCGCCAAACTGGACAAACATTATTGGCAGTTGGGCAGGGCCCTGACTCGGTCGGAACTAATCTTGCTTTGATGATGCTTAAGCCGCGTAATAGTCATCCAAATCATTCAACGTGGCCCCTTATGTTCAAAAATGTATATTATNTAGGAACATCTCAAATTAATCCAGATGGTTTTGATATAAAGGTCATCAATAAGAATTCAACCCCAGTCTCTGAAAGAGATAAGGTTTCAAGCTTCCCCTATCTCACTTTATTTGGCCTAGATAGTTTAGATGAGAATGGTACCCGCAGTTACGATGAAATAATTGATAAGGACATGGCGAACATAATGAATATGGTTGATGGTGAGCTTATGTTCCCAACACTACATCCGTTNGCAAATGGGGATTCTTTGATCGGAGGGCAAAAATCTGAACAATTGAAAGATCAGCTTGGNACTGGTGTTATGTATACATCCTCTTCTTCATCTGAGATCAATGGTGATCATCGATGGATGATCGAGGCGGCCTATACTAATCAGAGCTCAACCATTAATTTAGGATTCATGTTAATTGAGGGAAGTGAGGAGGTNATACAGAATGGAGTAANATTAAAAAGAGGGATGGACTACAACATTGATTACTTTACTGGAACAATTGTTCTATTGGGAGATGCGGCAAATGATCCAAATGCGAAGTTAAAGGTCAATTACGATAAACATGAGTTGGTTTCTTTTGATAAGAAGACAATTTTTGGAACTCGAGCCCAGATGGACCTAGGGAAACCAAACTCCTTTATTGGAGCAACTGCTCTGTATTTCAATCAATCTATTATCAATGAGAAAGTTGAGGTTGGTTATGAACCCACTAGAAATTTCATTTGGGATCTAAATGGTAGGTATGAATGGGAAATGGATGGNGTAACNAGAATGCTCGATAGATTACCCTTGATACAAGCTGAAAAGATATCCACCTTTTCTGTTGAAGGTGAGATTGCGCAAGTATTGCCTAATCCTAACTCGATCAGTAACCCTGANACTGGTGACCCAAATGGTGTTGCATTTATTGATGACTTTGAAGGAAGCAAGCGAACGACCTCACCATCGATTCAGCGTCGATTTTGGAAGGCATCGTCTGCACCGCTTAAGTTTAATGACCAAGACTCCTCCTTNACGAATCCTTTTAGTCAAAGAAATAGAGGAAAATTATTTTGGTANAATCCTTATGTTCCAGTTCGAACGAAAGATATTTGGCCAAATCAATCTACATCTCTTAGGGCCGGNAATGAGACAACAGATGTTTTGGTAATGAGATATAAAGCAAGGGAGCATCAACAATATCGTGACCCTGACTCTTTATGGGTTGGGATTACAACTTCACTTTATTCAGGAGACTATGACCAAATTCAAAGTAAGTTTTTTGAGATATGGGTAAAAGGAAACTCAGGGAGATTGCAAATTGATCTTGGAAAAATCTCAGAAGATATGGATGGAAACGGTCAGCTCAATACGGAAGATATTCCTGCTGCAGGTTTAACCCTTGGAAATGGATTTCTTGAGGATATTGAGGATACGGGACTTGATGGTTGTTTCGACGAATCAGAAAATGGATGGGGTGGATGCCTAGAAAGTGGGGTCTATTCTGACTATTATGCGTCCAATGATACCGTATTAATAAATATATCTGATGATGTTGACCCTGAAGATCCAAATGGAGATAATTGGGACTATGAGGCTGGTAGTTCAGACTATTCAAATGTAAATGGAACAGAGTCAAATGGGACAGGATCCAAGATTCAAGAGGGGGGCAAATACCCTGACACTGAAGATCTGGATAGGTCTACTTTCTTGGATAAGACCAATGACTATTTCTCATCAAATTTTATGCTTACAGATACAACCTATCTTTCAGGAACAACTGAGAAAGATGGAATACCAACAGGGTGGAAACTTTTTCGTATTCCACTTTCAAATTTTAGAAAAGTTCAGAATATTGAATGGAATGAAATACGCTATGTTCGTATTGGCGTTACAGGCTTAGAGCAAGAACAAAAAACATTACAGATCGCAAAGATGGAAATAGTTGGTAATGAGTGGCAAGAGATGGGAATTTTTAGTCCGGATACATCTGAATTGGCTTTTCAGGCAAATAGGTCAGGGTTGGCTCTAATGGACCAGGAAGAGGGCCCCCAATTTCAGGTAGCAGTGATAAATACTGAAGATAATGCTGATTACATTCCTCCTAAAGGTGTCAAAGGAGAGTACGATCGTATCAATGAGATTCAAAGTAAAGAGCAATCATTGGTTTTAAAATTTTCCAATCTGCCACCAAAGCATACTGGGCTTGCCCAGAAAACGTTGTATACGTTAAATGAAGACCAAAAAAGAAGTTTTATGACATATGATTTTATGAAAATGTATGTAAATGGAAATAGTAATTGGACAAATATGTTAGAAACTGATGTTGAAATTTTTTTGAAATTTGGCCTTGGAGAAGATTACTATGAGATTACGCAGCCAGTATATGCTGGATGGGATGAGGATGAGGACAGAAATAGTTTTAAAATTGACTTGAATTGGTTAACGGCATTGAAGCAGTCCGATACGACAAGAATAAAGAAATTTAGTACTACCGATAAGATCCTTGATTCGGCGAATGTAAGAAAATACTTTTATACAAGTGAACTGGGAGAATTGACAGGNAAGAAGGTTACTATATCTGGTAAACCTGCGCTCAATCGTTTGCAATATTTTGCTGTAGGATTAAAGAATATTGGAAATGTCCCCATTGATGGTGAGGTTTGGATCGATGAGTTGCGTTTAAGTGGAGTTAAGAAAGAAAAAGGNGTCGCAATGAGAGTGCAGTCAAGTTTGAAATTATCAGATCTTGGTTCTGCAACTATTGTTTATAGTAGGCAAGACGCTGATTATCATAGACTACAAGAGCGCTTGTCAAAATCAAATAATACATCAGAAAACTTCAATATGACGGGTAAAATAGATTTTCATCGTTTTTTACCTAGATCATTGGGTATCTCAATACCGATTAATGGTTCGTTTAGTCAGAACCAGAGTCGACCTAAATTCTTTTCAGGAGAGGATATTTTAGTTGACCCTGATAATACACCCGATTCAATTATGATATTGAGTAATACCATATCTTTAAATACCTCAATTAAAAAAACCGGTAAATCTGATAATAAATTAATGAAGTATACTCTCGATAATATGTCTTTGAATTTTAGTGCTTCGCAATCTAGGTCATCTGATGTTACATATAGTCAAAAATGGTCTGAGACATATTCTGGCAAGTTTGCATATAACCTTGCCTTTGGTAGGAATAACTATATCAAACCCTTGTCTTGGGCAAAAGATTTACCTGTGGTTGGTAAATCAGCAAATGATTTTCAATTATTCTACACACCAACTTCTTTTAAGACAGGTATGAATATGAGTGAAAAACTTACGTGGAATGAAACAAGGACTGGCGTCAAGAGCCCCGAGACATACAATTTTGGATTAAATCGAAATCTTAANCTTGATTACAAGTTTACAAATACTTTAACTAGCAAGTACAGTTGGACAGGTCAAAGTAATTTAAATGATTATCGTGGCTATATATTGACTGCNTTAAAAGAATTAGACCCAGGAGTTGTAACTCAAACAACTGAGAGTTTTAATACNNCATATAGTCCAACAATGTTCAAGTGGATAAAACCCTCCTTTAATTANACAGCTAATTTTCGATGGTCTGATGATNTNACTAGAGAGGGGCAGAACATAGGTGCTCAATTAAGGTTTGGCTCAAATTTTACACTCACTCCAGTACAAATGATAGAGCTTGTATATAAACCTAAGTCATCAAAAAAGCCAAGTAATGTAAATCGCTCAAGAGGTACGAGGTCAAGAAATCGAAGTAGAACTCAACCAGAAAAGAAGAAGCAAGAAGAAAAGGCAAAGACAAGTTTCAATCCAATGAATGTAGTACATGGCTTTTTTAAGAGGATTAATCCCATTTCTCTTAGCTATACTGAAACACTAAATCGTTCAGCAAATCAAATCATAGGTAACGTACCTATTGGTTACAAGTTTGGTTGGCTACCTGATCACAATCTTGATCAATCAAGTGAGGTAGGAAGTAACTTGGGATCTTGGGATCATAAACGTGACGCATCTATTAGAACTGGAGTAAAGTTAACTCGTACAATAACCGTAAGTACAAATTTCACTCAGAATTTTTCTACCACTCGATCAAGCACTGGTCTTGAGCAAATGTCAATGACGAGNGACTATGTTGCATATGGTGATTTNCTTAATCAAGGGNTACCATTTCCAGGGTGGAGTTTTAGGTTAAGCGGATTAGAGAAATGGCCACTTATAAAAACTATAGCAAAGTCTGCATCAATGGAGCATAGTTTTTCTGGTAAAGAAACTCGTTCATGGCAATTTGAGGATGGTGCAACTGAACAAATGAATTTCTTCAACTTTGGCACGTTTGCAGATAAGTATAAGGATAATGAAAGATCTTCNAGAGTAAACCAGAANTTTTCACCATTAATTGGGATAAACATGACATTGAAAAAGAATATCTCTGTGACCTTTAGAAATAACATGAGCCGTTCATTAGATGANAGCCCAAGTGGATTGACNATACAAAATGATAATAGCTATACTTCAACTGGCACATATACTCATAGAGGAGGAATAAATATACCTGTTCCATTTTATGGGAATCTGAANCTCAATAATACCATAAGTTTTACCTTAAATTTCGACCTAAATGAGAGCCGTGAAGAGCGATCTGGGGATAAGGTCAATCTTGAGGTTGGTTCTTTTTCAGAGAGTTGGAAGACAGGTCTTAGAATTTCATATCAGTTTTCCACAAAAGTAAGTGGTGGTCTTAGATATGAATATCGCGAGAGCGATACAAGAACAACAGGTAGGAAGATTGATAGAGATTTTGGATTTGATGTGAACTTAGCAATATCGGGATAGTATGATTAGGCTATTAATAATTACAGCATTTGTAACATTGTCTTGTGGGCCAAGTGGTCCAGATTTTGATGAGGACCATGCATTTGAATACTTGCTTAAACAATGTGACTTTGGTCCTAGGAATCCTAGCTCAGAAGGCTATTATAAATGTCTTGAGTTCATGCTCGAGGAATTGGACAAGACCGCAGATGATATCATTATTCAAGAATTCTCTTATCAGGAGAAGAAGAACAGAACACGGCATGAACTTCAAAATGTCATCGCTAGATACAATACTGACTCTGAATTCCAGACCATAATATCTTGCCACTGGGATACTCGACCATGGGCAGATTCTGAAGAAAATAGAAAAGACAGGAATCAACCTATTATTGGAGCAAATGATGGAGCTTCAGGAGTTGCAGTTCTTCTGGAACTTGCCAAGATCATGGGTGAGTCTCCTCCACCTATTGGTGTAAATCTTGTCTTTTTTGATGGTGAGGATATGGGAATACCGGGGGAGAATGAAACGTACTGTCAAGGGTCAAGATTCTTTGCAAAAAATCTTCCAATACCAAAGCCTAATGAAGCGATAAATCTAGATATGGTTGCAGATAAGCAACTGCATCTTCCAGTCGAAAAGTACTCACTTGAATTTCATCCAGAACTGGTACGATATCTTTGGAATAGGGCTGATGATCTTGGGCTTGATGCTTTTGATATCACACCTCAAAACGCTATCTACGATGACCATGTGCCACTCTATCAGATTGCAGGAATTCCAGCTATAGACCTCATCGATTTTAAATATCCTAATTCGTATGCTAATTTTTGGCATACAATGGATGACCTTCCTGAAAATTGTAGCGCTGAAAGCTTAGGACAGGTTGGAAGACTAATGGTAGACTATATATATAATCGAGAAGGTCAAAATTGGTAATTCGATCATGGGTATAAATAAGAAACAGACTTTGAATGCCTCTAAAAGGTATTTAATGATGCTTGCTCTTATTTATCTATCATGCTCTGAGCTAGAAGACCAAGAGTTAGAAGACCCAATGGTTAATCCTAGTTTCTCTTTTTTACAGGATGTGAATAAACTTTATTTTTCAGTAAATGCAGAGTCCTCATATAAAGGAGAAGAACTGGATAGTGTCCTTGTGTTTTGGCATGGTATAAATCGAGACGAATCTCCAGATAAATTGAACTTAAATGATGGTGGTGTCCAAGGCGACATAATAATGAATGATGATATATTTACCATAAAAATCTTGAATGATAAAGATTACCTAAATAACGATTTAACAGACGTCACAGGGCTTGTTTTCATGGATTATTCTGCAGTGTTTGGTTCTGAGGTTTTTACACTAAGAGATTCTGTATTGATAGGCAATATAATACCTCGAATTGAATCTGTAGTGGCAGATACCGTTATTCAGAGGCCCTCAGATGCAACGGTAAGTTTACACCTCATTAAGGCAGAGGTCTTTGATGCTGATGGGCTAGAGACCATTAAATGGGCGGGGTTTACTTCATTCCATGTTGAAGGAGATTCTTTAATGAATAATGGGAATCCGATTTATTTACATGATGATGGAAGCGAGGTCATTCTGTATGAACCAAATATAACAAGTGGAGATTCGATCAAGGGAGATGGTTTATTTTCATTTAGGATTCCTGTTTATGGCACGGGTTTTGAAGATCCAAATTTTCAGACAAAGGCAGGGACCTTCAAATGGCGTTTTCTTGCACAAGACAAATCAAATGATTATAGTAATATGGTAGAGCATGAGATCGTTATACAGTAATATTTTGACTCTCACGTTANTGGTGTCATCCTTGAGTGGGCAGTCTCAAACACCAGATCGCTTTGCACTTCGAATGGCGGTCCAAGATACATTTCTAAATGAAGGACTTCTAAGTAATATTGTTGCTGAGATAAGATTGATGGGAGATTCGTTGACCTGGTTTGGAACTGGTCGTGGGCTTGCTTTACATGATGGTTTACGTGTGTATAGTCATCGCTCAACATTGGATTCCTTATCCGATGGAGAGGCAACTAAATTGGTACCTTATGGAGGAATTCCTGCAGTGGCTGTGATGAATGATACTATGGCAGTTGCTTATTCAGGTGACAATGGTAGTATCCAAGTTGGTTATGGACTTACCCTTACTTATAATGCTCAATCTGTAAATGATAGTGCAGGAATATCTTGGGTTTATTTAAAACAACCTGTAGATCTTGACGCTGATACTATAAGACCATTTGGAGAGGGCTTTTTTCGAAGTCTTCCAGTCACTGTTCCAGAGGCTAATGTTACTTATGATGCCTTTTTATATGGAGATTATTTGTGGACAGCAAGTTGGGCTGGAGGTTTGAGAAGATATGACCTAAATGACAAAAATTGGGAAGTTGTTCCAATGCCGATGGATCAGCAAGACTCACTATCGTTCTGTTCTGGCTTTAGCGAGATTGATGATCTTGGAAGAGCGATCCTTCCAGGATATTATCTTAACCCAAGAGACCCCGGAGATGGAGGCAATCATAATCATAAGGCATTTTCGGTCTTAGTACATGGTGATACAGTTTGGGCAGGCACTGCAAATGGACTTAATCGTGGTATAATGATCAATGAATGGCAAGAGGTCACTCCAGGAAATTTTCAATTGTTCAATTGCATTGAATGGGTTCACTATACATATCAGAATGCTAATCTGTCGGGTAATTTTGTTGTTGGACTAGCCAACCAAACATGGAATGGGGCAACAACCATTTGGGCAGCCACGATGAATGCGGATACCCCTGGAGAAGTTAGAGGCTTGAGTTACACTAGAGATGGTGGCTTGACCTGGAGAACAACGCTCTTGGGGGAAAGAATTTATAATATTACGACAAAAGACTCCTTGGTTCTTGCTTCAAGTCAGTCGGGGCTTTGGAAGAGTTTTGATGGGGAAAACTGGGCCTTATATGACCCTGCAATTGATACAACATTTATGTCGCAGAGCGAGATACTAACAGACATCGTTTATACCTCCATAATTGATGAACGCAAAGTTGATGTTTCAAGTCTCTGGGTTGGGACATCAAATGGTGCAGCATTATCGACAGATCTACAAGGGTCCAGTTGGACGATCTTTCAAACAGAATACGATTCTATGGAATTTTATGCTTATCCAAATCCATTTTCACCTCTGAACCATAATCAAATGGGAAATGAGGGTTATGTTCGTTTTCACACAGGTACCATCATTAATACTCAAGTTGAGCTAGATATTTTTAACTTTGGAATGGAAAAAGTATTTGAATATAACTTTGACCTCAATTCTTATGATGGAGCATTAAAATGGAATGGGCGTGACATGAATGGNTCTCTAGTAGATAATGGAGTTTATTTCATTCGCTTAAAATATGCACCCTCAATAAACAAAAGCCCACAGTATTTTTGGGACAAGTTAATCGTGGTAAAATAATGAAAAAACTTTTTATTTACTTTATTGCTCTCTTTTCCATTTCTTTTGCTCAAGATTGGGGAGGAAGTTCAGGAAGTTTTTTAAGAATTGGCATGACCGCCAGATCTTTGTCGATGGGTGGTGGTTTTACAGCTGAGTTAGATCAAAATTTCCCTGTAATTCATAATCCAGCATGGTCTGCTTTCCTAAAGAGAAGACACTTTGGAAGCTCATATACAAACTTGACTCTTGATAGACGATTAGCTGCAACTAGTTTTGCAATGTCGCTCCCTCCGACTGCTGGGCTTGGGGTTGCTTGGGTCTACGGTGGGGTGAGTGATATACAAGGGCGCTATAGCACAGGTATGAAGTCGTCAAAGATGCAGACAGGGGAGAATGCATTGATGATAACATTTGCACAACGATTTTTACCCTGGCTATCAATAGGAGCTAATTTCAAGATCTTAAGGTATGATCTGCCAATCACTGAATCAGATCAGGTATCAGGGTCTGGGATTGGATTTGATATAGGTATACTAGTCAAAACTGGCAACAATAGTACTTTTGGAATAATGGTTCAGGATATAAGCTCNAATTATCAATGGGATACAAATGAGATCTACGCTCAAGGAGGGCCTTATAAGGAAGACTTCCCAACAATTTATAGGTTTGGGTCAAGATACTACAAAANATCTCTTCTTTTAGTATGGGATNTTGGTATTATTACANATCACGATACCTACTCAGGAATTTTGCCCAGAGCTGGTATTGAATATNGTTTCTTAGAGCAATACTTTTTCAGAGGTGGTTATGGCAATGGAAGAATGGCTTTTGGAATTGGATATGAATATGGATTGTTCAAGTCTCGTGATTCAAATATTGATTATGCTTTTTCATTAGACTGGGCATCGCAATCAGCGCACACAATATCCTATGCGTTTAATTTTTAGTCTTTTTTTCTTAATCATTGTCCAGGTTCAAGGGATGGGAACGCAAATATTGAGCCTTCCGTCCTCAGCAGATGAATTAAGCATGGGTAGTCATGCGACCCTGGATGGTTTGTTTCCGGTAAACCCAGCACTATACAGGGCGAATGAAAAACACCCATACTTATTTCTCAATAGAGGCAACTGGATT
>NZWG01000038.1 GCA_002698235.1 Fidelibacterota bacterium
CGATTAATGCTCCATTCTGACCGCCATCTTCACAGGATGAGTTCTCTCTAACATAATAATCCGATTCTGCGGGATTACAAAAATATGGATCTTCATTTAAATTGCCTGTGCCCCAGTTGAGGTCACCATTGTCACTTTCCTCGACGCCATCTTCTCCATCTTGGATTATAGAGTAATCAATACTCATATCTACATCAGTTCCCTCCGAACGAAAATATATTTGAGGTGACCCATTACCCCAAACTACCGTATTCAACAGACTAACATCGGAACCATCTCGCATATAGATACCATTGCCGTAAAGCCCTGCAGNATTATTTGAAATAGTTACNTTGGTNAATTCANCAACAGAGGAGTTTCGAAAGTATACACCTGCGCCTGAGCTAGCAACATTATCAGCTATNAGGGAAAAATCTAATTGAGGNTTCGCATTATTNACATAGAATCCGCCACCAAGCCCATCTGCCTCATTGTTGGTGATAAAAAGTCCTGTGGCAACTAGATCAGCATCATCTTTTAGGGTTATTCCNCCACCTGAATTATTAGCAGTATTATCATTNAAAACNACNTTNTCCATAATNGGTGTGGATTCGTTACGCATATAACAGCCACCACCAAACTCAGCCACATTATCATAAAAANNACAATCATAAAAGATTGGGCTTGANGCCGAGCGTGTATAGAGCCCACCTCCAACATCATCTGTCTCATTACCAGTNATCATGCAACCAGAAAAAGTAGGNNNNGCTTCGTAACAGAATATTCCNCCACCNCCACCNTCGTTAGCAACATTNTCTCTAATGATACAGTCNCTAANNACGGGGCTNCTNTTTTCACAATATATNCCGCCACCNTATGTATAAAATGAACCATTGTCATCTGGATCTTCATCGTTTCCTGTACCATTTTGAAGNGTAAAACCTTGCAAGACAGACCCTGAATCTTCTCCGCTTGAAAATGTAGCAACACTTCCATCCTCTTGAGCATCAATAATGGTTGACCCGATAAGTAAGGAATCATCNTCNATTAAGTATAGAGATGAAACANTNATNGACTTACCCTCAAAGTCGATTGTCTCAGNATAGAATCCAGGACTTACAATAACAGAGTCACCNTTACCAGCCGCTTCGATAGCAGATTGTATTGTAGAATAATCATCAGGCACGTANAGAACGTCTGCCATTGTAAATGATGTAAGNAATAATATTTTAAGGTATAATCTATTATACATGTTNACATTTTTTTTNGACNNCAAAATTAGGTTTAATATTTGAGGAATTCAGTGATGAATTCAGGATATCATGTATTAATTTCTGCCNCTTGCTANAATGATTTACTATAAGAACGCTTATGAATGTTGTCATACCTAAAGAAAATTTAGAAAACGANACTCGTGTTGCAGCCACACCTGGAACGGTCAAAGAGCTTATCAAGTCAGGACTGAANGTATTTGTTGAATCAGATGCAGGCAGTGCCGCTCACTTTTCTNATGAGGCATTCNAANATGCTGGAGCNACNATCCTAGAATCAAANAGAGACCTGATGTCCAANGCAGATATNGTTCTNAAGGTCATGCCACCNACTCTTGATCAGATCGTNTTGCTTCAACCAAAATCAACCATGGTTTCTTTTTGTCAAACAACAAGAGACCTAGANACCGTNAAAGCNCTTAANGAGCAATCAGTNACCGGCTTTTCTATGCATCTNATACCTAGAACCACCNTAGCACAGAAAATGGATGCCCTATCTTCCCAAGCGAATATTGCTGGTTATAANGCCGTACTAATGGCAGCAAGTANGATAGGTATNTATATGCCTCTTTTGATGACTGCAGCNGGCACNATACGCCCNGCAAAGGTNTTNGTGATAGGCGCTGGTGTTGCAGGCCTCCAAGCTATTGCAACTGCAAAACGACTAGGCTCTCAGGTAGAGGCATTTGATGTTCGACCGGTNGTNAAAGAGCAAGTTGAATCACTAGGAGCTANATTTATAGAAGTAGAGTCAAGTGANGATGAAGGAGTTGGAGAAGGTGGATANGCAAAAGAGACTTCNGATGATTATAAAAANCGTCAGCAAGAACTNATCCATGACCACATAAGCAAGTCNGATGTCGTGATAACGACTGCGCTTATCCCNGGAAGACCAGCCCCTATCTTGATAACGACCAGCATGGTAGACGCAATGAAGCCTGGTTCGGTCATCATGGATCTAGCATCAGAGAATGGNGGAAACTGCGAACTAACAGAGAAGGATGANGTTNTTGACCACAATGGAGTCACCATTGATGGNACATCAAATATTCCTGGTTCAATGCCCNTACATGCTAGTGANTTNTATGCCAAGAACATAACNGCATTCATNACATACATGATAAATGATGGGCAACTAGANCTNGACCTAGATGACGAAATAGTCTCTGGTGCAATGTATACCCACCTTGGAGANATAACAAATGAAGCAACNGCAGAATCAATAAAGAGATAACGATGGATATCAATATTNTAACTGTTTTTATTTTAGCAATTTTCGTTGGTTTCGAAATTATTACCAANGTCCCTCCCACGCTTCATACTCCGCTGATGAGTGGGTCAAATGCCATCTCTGGAATCGCAATAGTTGGAGCCATCATCTCAACGAAGATCGATGGAGGAGTTGGCACATATCTTGGTCTTATCGCAGTNATATTTGCCACNATCAATGTCATTGGTGGCTTCCTTGTCACTGATAGAATGCTAAAAATGTTCAAACGGAAATAGTCTACAANATGGATTATACTAACATATTTTACGTTCTCGCATCGGTCCTATTTATCCTAGGTATCAAGAAACTCAGTCACCCCAAGACAGCCCGTAATGGAAATTTTCTATCCGCACTTGGGATGTTTGTTGCCATTATCTCAACACTAATAGCATCCGATAATATCGACCTGCAAATGATCATGATCGGGATGATCATTGGCACAGTGATTGGTGCCTTGTTTGCTCAGAAAGTAGAGATGACACAGATGCCTCAGATGGTAGCCATATTCAATGGCTTTGGCGGAAGTGCTTCTGCACTTATTGCTGCAGCTGAGTTTCTAAATACAGGACCTATTTCAGCATTCACTGTATCCACTATAGTGATCTCTATTTTTGTTGGCACACTCACATTCACCGGTAGCTTCATAGCTTTTGGTAAGCTCCAGGGATTTATCAGTGGTCAACCAATAGTGTTCCCTGGTCAACAAATTTTTAATGCACTCCTGGCCTTAGCCTTAATAGCAACTGGTATATACACGGTCCAAATGCCATCAGATATAAATTATTTCTATGGTGTGATCATTATTTCAGCTATTCTAGGCATTACCCTAACGATACCAATTGGTGGAGCTGATATGCCTGTTGTCATCTCACTTTTAAATTCTTACTCAGGAGTTGCTGCCGCTGCAACTGGTTTTGTTCTAATGAACAATGCCCTCATCATATCTGGCGCTCTCGTTGGAGCATCAGGATTGATATTAACAAATATCATGTGCAAAGGAATGAATAGGTCACTAGCAAATGTCATTTTTGGTGCAGTTGGGCTGGAGCAAGAATCTTCAAGTGACGGGTCACAAAAACAGGTCACGATCAAAAGTTATTCTACCGAAGAAGCGGCAATGATCTTTGATGCTGCTGAAAAGGTCATTATAGTGCCGGGTTATGGACTGGCTGTTGCTCAGGCACAACATGCTGTTAGAGAAGTAGCTGAAATCCTTGAGAGCAAAGGTAAACAAGTACTGTATGCCATCCACCCTGTTGCAGGTAGAATGCCAGGGCACATGAATGTTTTATTAGCTGAAGCAAACATACCCTATGAACAATTAAAAGATCTGGACGAGATCAACCCTGAGTTTGAGGACTGTGATGTAGCTCTAGTTTTAGGCGCAAATGATGTTGTTAATCCTGCAGCTAGACATGATACTTCCTCGCCTATTCACGGGATGCCCATTCTAGATGTTGACAAATCCAGAACTGTCATTATAAACAAAAGAACCATGAACACTGGATTTGCTGGTATTCAAAATGAATTATTTGGATATGATAACAGTATTATGGTCTTTGGTGACGCAAAAGATATGCTTCAACAACTACTAAAAGATATCAAAGAACTCTGACAATTTAGTCAGATTATATACCTCTTTATTGTTCAGACCTCTTCTTTACTAAGATCAACGTTCACCTTTGATGAGCTAGAATAGAGCCCAAGAGAGATGTACTTTTCACACACAGCTTCTGCATAATCCTCTGAAAAGTATTTTCCGACTTTAAACACACGACCACCCCTATCTTCAACCATGTCAAGTTCAGGTAGTAGTTCTCGAACCGCCTCCATCTGCTGATCGCCTTGCGGAACAATGTTCACTTCAAACATTAATAACTCACCACCCTTTTCTGAGCTAACATAATGGGCTATCATTCCAGTGAATTCCGCAACGGCCATTGCCTCTTCTTGGGTTACTTCATCATCGGCCTCTGCCATCAAATTGATGAGGTCGACCAGTCCCTCAGCAACATCTGTATCAGGACCTTCATCAAGATAAGACTGTACAAGTCCTTTCAACTCCACCAGATTGGTTACTATTTCAGGCTTACCCGGTTTAAGATCTGGAATTTCAATATTCCATTTTTCAGAGAATTCATTTATTAGATCTATTTCTTCCTGTGCAATGTCATCATCAATTGCGGCAAGTTTGTGGAGTATATCTATTATCTTTTTAGCACCTTTGGGTTGGATCATGTTGGTAATGAGATCACCAGATTCTTTTCCCTCTAACTTTAGGGCTTGTCCAAGAAGAGTAAAAAATCCAAGGCCCTTGTTCTTATCAACGAAATAACCTGTACCGATAAGAGTGAAGACTGTTGCAAGAAATAATGCAATAACGCTCTTGGCAGCTGAAAAATAGTCTTGGGTAATGATCAGGCTGTTAAGTAAAAATGGAAGCCCAACGGCAAAACCTAACATGGCTGCTACAATTGATATACTGTTTGCTACCTCCTCATTCTTCCTGCGACTCCATATCTTATTGACAGTTAGATAGCCTTTGATCACAGAAAAAATCAGTGCACTAGANACAAGGACACCTANGAATTTTTCAAACANTGATAAACTGTTTTGCGTTTCTGAGGCAAGTAGGGGNGAGATAAGTAACATGAGAACTATNATATTTNTCTTATGACCNAACATATAGATGNCTTTCCTATTCNTTGAAANTGTTTTCATTTTAAACAATGAGANNAATCAAANTTAATTAACCTATAAAAAATAAAAAACACCCCTTATCTGGCCCTTTTCGTCCCTTTATAGATGAACCAATCATCTTTGCTGATCTCATGATAATAATTTGCCTCAGCAACCAATATTTTTGCAGTGTTCTTTTTAACCGCAGCGATCTCGACCCTGACTCCCTCAGCTTTAAGGTGGGATACAAGTTCAACAAAGTCTGAATCTCCAGACATGATTATGATGGTATCAACTTTTGATGCTAATTGCGTAGCCTTGATCGATAGAGGTATGTCAGCGGATTTATGACAAGGAACCACCGATCCATAATAATTTTCATGTAATCTTTCAGCAAACTTTTCTGAGATCGATTTCCCCTCTCTAAAGTAGATCAAGCGATTTAACCCTCTGCCATTAAGTAGTTTAGGTATTAATTGATCAAAATTGATCATTGCTCTTTGATTATTGGACATTTCATGTATACTTCGTTCAATATTATTTCCATCGCANAAAATNGCAACGGATTGATTGATTAATATGTCAGCCATGTATTGNTTACCTTAGTCTTGATNTNNAACGATCTCATAAAATAATTTTACTGATTCTTCTCTTTCAATATCAAACTTTCGTTTGCAATAGTGATAAACAATATTCTCTACAAGATCTTCATACTCGTCTTCCGTNTAGAGTTCGAGAATGGTCTCTAAATATTCTTCAAGTTCTGTTCGTTGTGATTGGTTTAGTGGGATAATAATTTCCTTATNCCTAATTTAACACATATTACGGAGAGATGGCAGAGTCTGGCTGAATGCGCTGCACTCGAAATGCAGTATGCCCTTTGGGTATCGGGGGTTCGAATCCCTCTCTCTCCGCAAAGATAATCACGAATTNATAAAGCTCAATCGTTATATTTAATGGGAATATCTTGGAGAAAAAAATGATTTTAAAAAGAACNGTATTAATATTTATTACTATCCTTATNTNTNGTTGTAGTTCAGGAGGTGGAGGAAATGATGACCCAGGTCAAATCAATGAAAACGCTCTNTCTGTTGGTGATTCTTTCCCNGGATTTANTGTNATTACCCCTTGCGCAAACGAAGATATNGTATACGACTATGGCGACACTTCAACGGTGATACTGGTAAGCTTTTTTGCNTCTTGGTGAGGCGACTGCCAAGGGCATGTCTCAAGTCTTGAGGCACTACATCAACAATACCANCAACAGGGANTAGTGATCATNTCTCCTGGAAAAGATATCGGTAATCCATATACATGTGAAGAATGGAAAACTACCTTTGGAGCCAATTACCTTTTGACTGATGATAACGATCGGGTCATAGAGCAGCAATTATCAAGAGATGGAACACACCCATACCATGTGCTTATCGATAAAAGTCGAACAATTAGATACAGTGAATATGGATATGACCAAAGTACGCTGGAGCCATTGATACAAAGCACTCTATCTGAATAAATAAGAGTTGTTATATTTGTTAATTAAATATCTAGGAATATTCTATCAATGAAAGTCAAAGTATTTGAAATAGTAAAGAGTGGACTATCACCTTTGAGTATCGAAATGGAGTCGATCATTCAAGATTGGCTCAATGAAAATGATCAAATTAAGATCATTAGCGCCTCGCAATCTCAGCACCTAAGAGAGAATACAGTATTCGTTACCGTATTCTATCAATTAGGGTCAGAGGCATGATCATTTTACTGCTCTTGGATTGTTTTTCATGCACCAATATCAAACAAGGAGTCTTCTTACCATGGGAAAATTAAACCAGACCATTTTAGTCTTGAGTTTTTCGCTTAGCATCACATATGCCGGTTGTGGTTCATGCAACGTTGACAATAAAAAGGCAGAAAAACCAATGGGTGATTTCATAACGGAAATCAATGAAAACGGCGCTATCAAAGGATTGGTTCTAGCATCCTGCGGTATGTGTAATTTTGGTATGAAAAACATCAATTGCAGTCTAGCGATCCAGATCAACGAAAAAGCCTACGATGTAAAAGGCACCAAGATAGATGACCACGGAGACTCACATGCCAAAGATGGGTTTTGTAATGCAGTTAGAGTAGCCAATGTTTCTGGAAAGATAAAGAAAAGCGACTTTATGGCAGATACGTTTGTACTGCAAAAAGATTAACATAAATTAAAAAGTCAGTCCATATATATTTATATAGTTTACTTTTTCTAATTCTCTTTTTTGGCTGCGGAGGAAACAAACACCATAAATTAGAAACCGACAATATAATTATAGATAAGTCCAAATATGACGAATACCTTATTAACAGGGTAAATGGACTTCATAGACTAACGGGATATACCCCTAGTGATTCCAGTAAAGGCATTATCCTAGTGCATGGGTACTATCCTTCAAACTGGACAACCAAAGGTTATGAATGGACCACTGCCTTAAAAGATCTGGCTGAATCAGAGGTCCTTGTTTGGTGGTTCAAACATGATTGGAATGACTGTCCAGAAGTCACAAGCCAGCGCCTAGCAATTGCCATAGATAGTCTTAAGATTAAAAGAGGATATCTTGACCAAGTCTATGTCATAGGCCACAGTCTAGGAGGTTTGGTCGTTTCCGACCTTGCGGAGAAATGGAACTCAAATCTTAAACTAACCATTCACGCAATAGCTGCACCGCTAAGTCATTACAGTGAAAGATTGAATTCATGTGAGGTTCGCGGTAAAGAGAAATATACTTTCAGTGAATATGTGGACTACGTACAATGGAGAACCTCAAAGTATACTGATGGTGCATTCAAACACCTTGAAAAAGATCCTCAAAATGTAGATCTAATCAATGGTGATTATATCCTTCTTCCAAAAGAATGGAACGGAAAAAGACTTGGCCACAATCTTTCCATACAACTCGTTGTGGACCAGTTCTTAGATAAGATCAATCTCTTTTAGAATTAAAGAAGTCTTTGATCAAGATAGAGCATTGGTCTTCAAGGATGCCCCCCTTAACCGATGTAACGCTCTCTAAACGCTTATCTCCACATAACTGATACAGAGAGCCACAACAACCTTTTTTACCATCATATGCACCAAAAATCAAGCTCTTAAGCCTTGAATTAATAATAGCACCCGCACACATTGGACAGGGCTCTTTTGTTACATAGATACTGCAATCATTAAGCCTCCAATCATTGATGGTATTAGATGCTGCTGTAATCGCAATGATCTCAGCGTGAGCGGTCGAATCGTTTAATCTTTCTTTCTGGTTATATCCCTGGCCAATGATCTTATTATCTTTTACAACAACGGCACCAACAGGAACCTCGCCATTTGAGAATGCCTTTTCAGCTAAGCGGAGTGCTTTTTTTATCCAATCCTCATGAGTAGGAATGGTGGACAGGATGGGGCCACTTGCCTCTACTGGCAATATCCTCCTCCCTGACCATCATTTTCGGAACAATTTAATCCATTCTCACCCTTTCCAACACTGAAATGGCCTTGTAGCAAGGCAAGATGATTGGCTAAATAGGTCCTACCTAAAACGGTATTATAATCGTAGCTCAATGGATATTCATCAAAAAATTTCAATTCACCTTCCTCAAGTAATCCCAGTGTGCCAGAATCCTGCCATTCACCATTATAGATTTTATCTCCACTATCGAATACTCCATTACTATTTACATCTTCATAGTCTGTAGCTATACTGTTATTAAAACCACTATTTAGCTGTTTTGAAAGGTCTCCGTAAGCAGCATTAATGGATGACTGGGAATTATCAAAAAGACCCAAACGATATTCTGAGATGGCTAAAACCAGTCTAACATCAAGTTGATTGATGTCTGTCTTATGACAAAAACACCAGTCAGGATCTCCAATTTCATAGTTCTGATTTCCAAAAAAATATGTCTGGGCATATAGCCTAGCATTTCCATCATCACCTATTGCATTATATGCAAAACTTAGACCAGCGTAAAAATCTAATATGTTTTCAAAAGAGGTGGAATCTCTATCAAGATATTTATTGAAATAATAGGCAGCAGAATCAGCTTGACGAAGGTGCCCCATTGTCCACCCAACACCATTGTATGCATCGGAGTGTGATGAGTCTTCTTTGATCGCAGTAGTAAACCAATCGAGTGCGTCTACATAATCACCTGCCTCATACATGACCCACCCGTAGCTTGACATATCTGAGTCAGTAGGTACGACATCACCCCTACATCCAAACATAAATATGGCTACAATAGTGGATAACAAAATTGCAAAATATCGTCTAGCGGTATTCATCATTTTAGTAACATCATTTTTTTATTTTTAACTATGCCAGTTTTTGTCGTTAGCTGAATAAAATAGACTCCAGATGACATTTGCTGGCCAAACTGATCGTAGCCATCCCACTGTATCTTGAACTGACCAATCTGATCTTTGTTTTTCACAAGCGTAGCAATGTTCTGCCCCAGTAGATTAAACACCTTGATAGAGACATTCTGCCTCAACCCATCTAGGAGACCTATATCGTACGAAATAGTCGTAGTTGGGTTAAATGGATTAGGATAATTCTGATGAATATTTGTCTGCTCAGGAACAATGATGGTCTTTGGACCAAGTCTAAAATATCCTGACTGATCTGACAAAGTAAAGATCTCATTATCAATATTAAGAGATGGTAACTCCTGCCACGTGATTCCATTCTTCCTACGATATATTGCAAGGTCATCTCTATCACTTACAACGCGGACCTCAACTGGTGTGTTAAAATGAAAGTTTTCGTTGCCAAGTAAGTACGATGCACGATCATGAAAGTTATCTTCAAAAATAGTAGAATCCGCAATAAGGAATGGTTGGTCATAAGACACCGCACCTGGGTTACCCGTCACACTAAAGCGACCATCATAGCTAGCACCATACCAGCGACTTGCAGCCTTACCCGCAGCCAGTGAAAAATTCTCACTTAACGTAGTATCACCAACAAAAGCAGAGGCGAAAATATCGATGGAATAATTACCTGAAGATTCAAAACTAAGGTGCCCTGAATATGTATATGCTGCAACCGTATCCAGTGGAATATTTTGGTTTTGTACTGCCAGTGCCAGGTTAGTGGTCTTGGATGCAGTATCTGTAACAATAACCTGTAAAAATTTTGTAAAAGCATTTTGCTGTAAAAGTGATACAGCGAGCTTAGGTCTGTCTACATGCCTAATATCAAGAGTGAAGATCGTGCTGTCAGAGGATAATTCATCACTAACCTTTACCATTATGTCAACATGATCATCCCAAAGTTTTTGTGGAATGAATAAAACAGAGTCTCCTAATGCATTTGAGCTGAAGGAAACATTATCCATAGAACCGGTAAAGTCAACAGATGGAACAATGGTAACCTTATCATCATTATCGATCTCTGGATCAATAACAGCACTTATAGTAAAAACAAGTGATGTATCATCAATATCATTTACAAATTGACCAAATTCCATCGTGATGGAATCATTTTCCCAGACCTCAACAACCTCAGCTAACATTTCCCTGGATATGATTGGAGGATCGTTCTCTGAAACAATTGAAGCATGTATGGTGTCTCTGGCGACTGCTCCACCATTGTCTTGGGCGATGAATATGATACGATGATTATCTCCATAATAATTTGAATCACTTGTGAAAGTTGCTATCAATGAATCTGGTATATCTTCACCATTCTCATCTTCACCATAGTCGTCTTTAATATCAATTTCAACTTTTATTAGAGTGTCTGATCTTGTATTTCTGATAAGCCTTATAGCATCTTCTGACATCTTCGAAAAGTCATTTACAGATGTTTCTGGATTAATACCCATGTATTCACGACTAAGTTTTGCATGCACCTCCCAAGGAGTGTTGGGTCCAACAACGACTACGCCGAGTGGATACTCTTCATCCAATTGTGAAGTATCTAGTACAACGGCGACCCAGCTAATCTCAGTGAGAATATCATTATCTACATCCGTAATATATCTACTTAAAACAAGTTCAGGTGCAATCTGATCTTCTACCCACTCGTGAACGCGGTGTATCTCATTCTCCTCTTTAGGAGTTATAACAAATATTGGTGTATCATTTACTGCATTAACTGTCAAAGGTAGCCGGAATGTGTCTGTGAGCGCGTAAGCATCTGTTGCCACAATTTTAATGGTATATGTCCCAACGTCATCCTGTGTCGGTGTCCATGTAAGTACACCACTTAGGGAGTCAATGACAACCGAGCCAGATGCAGGATCCTGGGGGGGAGTTCGTTCGGTTGTAGCTTCATAGGTAAAAGAGTCACCCTGCATTACATTTAAATCAAGGTCAGTTAAACGAACCGTGTCGGTCCAAAAAATATCTTCATCAAGAGTGGCATTAGAAAGAGGAAGAATATTTGGATTGGAATTAAATCTCAATAAAGTATCCGTAACTAGAGTTCCAGATATATTTCCTCCAACATCAAAAGCTCTGATATGAGCATAATATCTATTTCGGTGTTCAAGAAATAGTTCTTTAGTATAACTGTTTATAGTTGAAGCTAAGGTGTCCCAACTAAGAAACATAGAGCTCACATCATTGGTATCTAATTTCATGATGGAAATCTCATACCGCTCAAGGCCAGATTCATCTTCGTTTACTTCTTCGAATGCTGTCCATTGAACAGTTAGAGTATCCTTTGAGAAAAGTGTATCTCCAGAAACAAAACTACCTCCTGAAACAGCACCCAATAATGGTGGCGTTGGATCAAACGCTAATCGAGTTTCACTTATCACACCA
>NZWG01000039.1 GCA_002698235.1 Fidelibacterota bacterium
TTAAAATCCTTTAAAAGTTTTTTTATCTTTTTAGTATCTTGATTATTTTTAAAATCAAATTTTATATTTTCAAATATTGAGTCTTCCATCATCGGCAGATGAATTAAGCATGGGTAGCCATGCGACCCTGGATGGTTTGTTTCCGGTAAACCCAGCACTATATAGTGCGAATGAAAAACACCCATATCTATCTCTTAATAGAGGCAACTGGATTGGAGATGTCTCGCTATCTCAAATAGGATACAATAAAATTGGATTAGATAAGATCTTTCATGTGGGACTTAAATACTCGGGCCTCACAGATCTTGAATTTAGAAGCGATGTACCACAAGATGATGCATCTGCAAATTTTAGTGCTTATGGACTAGTCCTAGATGTGGGTATTGCGTTCCAACACCATAGTCAGAGCTATGGTATCTCAATATCGTACGTTCAATTTGGTCTGTTTACAGAAGAGTCTAGGGGTGTGAGTATTGACCTGGGGTATTCATTTAAAATAAAGAACGGATACTCAATCGGCCTTGTGGCTAAGAATTTTGGTGGAATGACAAAATTAGAAAACAATTCTCCTAGTATGCCTAAACGATTTTGTTCTGGTCTTTCAAAGGACTTTCAGTTTAAGAATTTTAAAAATAGTGTCTATGGTTCTGTCGAATGGAATTCACTTGTATCAGAGGCAAAAGTTCATTTAGGAAACCGCTTCAGATGGAATCGCTTGAATCTGCTTGCCGGTTATTCCAGTTCTAAGCAAGTTGTAGAATCTTCATTCGGTATTGGAATTAATTTTAATCGGTATCAGGTTGTTTATGGTACCAGATTTGGTTCACAAGACCTAGGATTTCCAAAGTTATTATCAATCAGAGTTTTGATGCCATGAAGAAATTTGATTTTAGAACTCCAATGATCTATATCCTGACATCCATCATTGTAATACTGTTGATCATAATGAAGAAAATGGATGACGACAAAAAGGAACAAGATCTTGAAAATAGAATGGTTGAGGTTGAGTCAAGGAAAGAGAAGGAGAATGTCTCTGATGCTATTCTCCCTGAAAAACCAACTCCAATTATGAGAGGTGTAATCGGAATTGTGATAGATGATTTCGGCTATAGGAATGATGAGATATCAGATGGTTTCTTAGAATTAGATGCTCGCCTGACCTATGCAATAATTCCTGGACACAGGTACAGTACCTCATTTGGTGAAAAAGCAGTCGAATCAGGGTATGAGGTCATAGTGCATATGCCTATGGAGAATACTGGCAAGACCTATGGAGAAGAGGAATTTGTTCTAATGACAGCAATGGATAATGAGACCATTCAACGAAGGCTAAATAATGCAATAGAGGAAATACCAACCGCTATCGGAATGAATAATCATCAAGGTTCTAAGGCTTCGGCAGATCAGAATATCATGTCCAATGTTGCAAAGGTCATGAAAGAAAGAGGCCTATTCTTTTTAGATAGTAGAACAACTATTGAGACAATTGGTGAGACAACTATGGAGGTTTTTGGAGTTCCGACCGCAAGGCGTAATATCTTCTTGGATAATGAGGATGATGAAGAAAAAATTGAAAAACAACTTATGAAATTAGTGAAGAGGTCTGAAGAAGTTGGTTCCGCTATAGGCATTGGACATGTGAAGCCAAAAACATTAAATGTTTTGAGCGATCAAATACCAAAGCTGAAGAAAAAAGGATATAAGTTTGAGTTTGTATCAAACATGTTACACTGATTATGCCGATATCTTGTAGAGTAACAAGAGGTGACTTCACTGAGAGCATACATGTTGCTTTCGCGGTAGTTGTAGATGGAGAGGGTCAGACAATATTTAGTACAGGTGACCCACACTACTTAACATGCATTAGGTCATCTTTAAAACCTTTTCAGGCCGGTGCGGTTATTAAATCTGGAGCAGTGGATTCTGCGGGCTTTGATAAGCAAGAGCTAGCCCTGATGTGCGCTTCTCATAAAGGACAAGACATGCACGTGAACACAGCATTGTCAATGTTAAATAAATTGGGCTTAGAGGTCTCTGATTATGAATGTGGATCACACTACCCGTCAGATACTTTCACTAGACGGCAAATGATAGCAGATAAAAAGACTGCTCAGCCTGTCCATAACAATTGTAGCGGGAAGCATGCTGGAATGCTTGCTCTTGCAAAGCACCTAGGCAAAGGGACCAAAGGTTATGTCAAAAAAAGCCACCCTGTTCAAAAAGTCATTATGAAGTATGTGAGTGAGCTATGTAGAGAAACGAATATTCCTGTAGAAATAGATGGGTGTTCTGCTCCAACTCCTTTCATGACTCTTCAGATGATCGCTGAGATGTTTCAGGTAATGGCCTCTAATGATAAACCAGAATTAAAAAGGGCATTTGATGCGATGGCATCATACCCTGAAATGGTTGGTGGTACCAATCATTTTGATTCAATGTTTATAAGTGCATTGGGTGGTAGGGGAGTTACTAAAGTAGGTGGCGAATCTGTTCGTGGGATTGCATTAAAGACCGATACATACGGACCTATAGGAGTGGCAATTAAGATCTTAGATGGCAGTTTTAGAGCAATGCCTTTAGTTGCTATGAAGCTGATGGAACATTTAGAGTTATTATCAGAAAGTGAGCAGAGTAAATTGAATAAGTTTAGAACAAAAAAAATGACCAACCACAATGATATTGAAATTGGTCATATTGAAGCGCACGTTGATTTTTAGATGAGATACCTTATTTTTTCAATTTTAGTCAGCATACTTAATGCATCAACCGTTCGAATAATGACATATAACATATTAAACTATGAGGATGAGAATAATCGAGAAGATGATTATGCTTTGATCATTGATTTTACGCAGCCTGATCTGATCGTTGCTCAAGAAATTATTGGGCAAACGGGTTTCTCTCATTTTCAATCCGATGTGTTGGATGTTGTAGACCCAAATGGTTGGTCTAGCGCGCCTTTCACAAACCAGACTGCGCAGCAAGATATTGCTCTATATTATAAACATGATATATTTACATTTGTTAGTACGAGCGTTGTTTATACTGCTCAATCTTCGGGTACGCGAGATGTCATTCAATGGATAATGCTTCATAATTTATCTGGTCATGAGTTCAATATTTATGGAGTTCATTTGAAGGCTAGCTCTGGTTCTTCTAATGCTAACCAGCGATTGCAGGAGACCACTATATTGCGAAACCATTTGAATGAACTGGCCGCTAATTTTTTTATTGTTGCTGGAGATTTTAACATCTATTCAAATAACTCTTCCTCAGAGCCTGCATTTGATATGTTGACCGGTGCCAGTGATAATAATAGTGGTCGATTATTTGATCCAATTGATCGCATAGGGCACTGGCATAATAATAGCTCCTATTCTGATGTGCATACTCAATCACCTAGGACATCTAGTTTTGGAGGGGGTGCTAATGGTGGAATGGATGATAGGTTTGATTGGTTATTTGTATCGCAGTCGATTCTTGATGAGACCTCATCAATGTATTATGTTGATGGGACCTATTCTGCTTTTGGGAATGACGGAAATCATTTTAATGATGCTATCAANGATGGTACTAACAATTCTGTAAGTGCTGAGATGGCAGATGCTTTGCATGATGCATCCGATCATCTACCAGTGTATATGGATGTTTGGTTTGATGACCTGACCTATTCCGACCAAGGGATTGTGATCANGGAGGTAATGGCAAANCCTGCATCGGTATCGGATTCATATGGTGAGTGGTTTGANATCNTNAATACCACAGACTCAACCATTGATGTGCATGGATGGTCTATTAAGGACTTGGATGGCGATGAGCACCAACTTTTAACAGATGAAACGACTATTCCAATCTTGGCAGGTGAATATTTTGTTCTTGCAAAAAATGGNGACCAATCACAAAATGGTGGAGTGAATGTGGATTATGTTTACAATGGGTATTCTCTATCTAANAGCNATGATGAGGTCATTCTGNTAGATGCTGCAGGAGCAATTGTTGATGAAGTGCACTATTCAAATAGCTGGCCATTTTCAAGTGGTGTGGCCATGGAAATNCACAATCCTTTNGAGGATAATTCATTGATCGAAAATTGGTATGCNTCTACGATCTCATATGGGAACGGNGACACTGGTTCTCCTGGGATTCCTTTCGATGGTACATTGGATATTGAAAAANTATTGTTAAACCCCTCAAGTTTTGATCTTGTATCCTTGTATCCCAATCCATTTAATNCTGAGGTTACAATTCAGGTTAAGNTTTATGAGNAGGGANCNCTGAATATTGATGTATTCAATCTTTCAGGNCAAAGAGTAAAAACCTTGATAAATGGTNCANTNAGANCAGGTAGCTATTCTTTCAATTGGGATTCAANCAGNANTCCGTCTGGTATGTATTTCTTCAAATTNANAAANGGTNAAACTGTTNTTGTAAGAAAAGCNCTACTCTTAAAGTAATATGCGTATNACNATCNATATCATATTTCTNACTGNGCTCTTGTTTTCNCAGGANAGACAAGTACGNAAAGTGGTTTCTGCAGCAGACGAGTATGATAAGTATACATCTGTTGGGAATTTGGGTCTAACNGTCACTAATTTTGGAATNNTAGGTAATGGATGGAATCGTATGGAGGATGGNAGTATTCATCCATCATGTCAATTCAAGCAGCAAACAGANATNGNTCGTGAGCAGATAGAGCANTTTTCCTACGCAGGNCTCTGGGTNGGNGGTATTGTTAATGGTGAAAGAAGAGTCTCAACNTCTATNGTTGATGGTGTTTTTGAGGCAGGNAATGAAGGTTTTGAACTTTTTGCTGAGACCNCTATTCTAATTCAATCATCTATTTCTTCAACNACACAAGACTCAATGGCAAAGTATTANTCNCCAGATGCNGTTTCNCACCAAGATATGTCTTCAAATTTTAAGGACTATGGAGAATCACCATCAGANGANCTTGGTATCCCTAATCACCGCCCNCTTGGNCTGGATATACACTTAGAGAGTTATTCNTGGAACTANTCNTATGCAGATGCATTTGTTNTNCTGAATTATTCATTTAAAAACTCTTCTGANGATACCATCCGTAATATATANGCGGGTATATGGACTGATCCATCTGTTGCGAATTTCAATTACACTGATTATTACACTCCTGGTGGTGGATTTACATGGTATGATAATTTAAATGGCTTTGATGAAACNATNGATGACGCAGGTTTTAAAAGAGACATAGCGTANCAATATGATACTGATGGAGATGATGGCTGGTCAGAGTCTTATATTGGAATATCCATTCTNGGNGGATCGATACCCATGGACTATTTGGAGACACACTACTCACAATGGGTCTGGACCAATTCCAACAACAGTGACTACCCAGCGTACAGTATGCCTTTAAATGATAATGAAAGATATGATAAGATGTCCTCTTCTGTTCCTAAAGGGACTGGTCCAGAGTATACNNCAGATGGNTATCCTNTATCAGAAAANAGTTGGATGTTNCTTTTNTCNGCCGGTCCAATTGGATCGACTCCAAACATAGATTCTACTTCNTGGACCCTTGCTCCTGGAGATTCCTGNAGCATGGCTTTNGCAGTGGTTTGTGGTTTATGGTCTGATGGNTATGGTGGTGATTCTCATGANAGAAGGGGTAACCTTATAACCAATTATGATTGGGCTCAGAAGGCCTATGATGGCGAAGATAAGAATCGNAATAATANTCTAGATGAGGGAGAAGACAACAATGAGAACCAGACCCTTGATCGTTATATTTTACCGGCACCTCCTCCAGTGCCTAANATGCACGTTGGTGTCGAGACTGGCAAA
This sequence comes from Fidelibacterota bacterium, assembly GCA_002698235.1. GTDB lineage: Bacteria > Fidelibacterota > Marinisomatia > Marinisomatales > UBA1611 > NZWG01. The sequence continues at coordinate 5,824 of NZWG01000039.1, forward strand.
GTAACTCTCTATTGGCAAGACAATCCAGAATCATTTCTNGATCCCATTAGTCAACTAGAAGATTTTGAAGGNTATAGAATATATGGATCTCGAAAGACAAACAATGAATCATTGGGTGAATTTTCATTACTTCTAGAGGTGGATAAGATCAATGACNTAGGNTANAATACGGGGTTCTCGAGTATACAGATCACCAACAGCTATGGTGAGCCAGATAGCATTGAAATTGATGGAGTTTATTATCATTATGAATTTGAGAATTCTAAAATCAAAGATGGATGGTTAAATTACTACGCGATAACTGCGTTTGATCGAGGAGATCCTGATGCGAATTTAGCAAGCTTGGAAAGTTCTATATACTCGAATAGGACCTTTGTATTTCCAGGTAAAAAGGCTACGCCTAACTCTGATTGGGTCTCTGAACCAAGTGTTTATCCAAATCCTTATAAAGGACAAGCATTGTGGGATGGGTATGGCAGTCGAAGTAAGATGATATGGTTTAGAAATTTACCTGCGCTTGCTGAGATAAGGATATTTTCATTGGCGGGAGATTTAGTCGATATCATCCAACATAATGATTCATATATGGGACAAGATATTGAAAACATAGACGAAAGGAAGAGTCCACTGATGTCAGGTGGAGAGCATGCTTGGGATATGGTCACAATGCATGATCAGGCAACTGCATCGGGGTTATATCTTTTTACGGTTGAGGATAAGAATTCAGGAAAGATCAAGGAAGGGAAATTCTTGATCATTAAATAAAGGAGCATAAAATGCAAAGATTGTTATCAATAATACTGACCTTAGGAATCATATATGGAGAAGATTTATTTTTCTCTGAATATGCAGAAGGGTCAGGCAGTAATAAGTATGTAGAGATATATAATGGAACAGGAGCTGATATAGACCTTTCATCTTATTCTTTGCAGGGCACAAATAATGGAACATCTTGGGGAGATAATGGGGAGAGAGATGTTACTCTATCAGGGACTCTAGCAGCTGGTGATGTCTATGTCATTGCTGCAGATGAGGCTGATGCTGCAATCCTTGCGGAGGCTGATCTAGCATTAGCATATGAAAGCCCAGTTCATCATAATGGTGACGATGGTATAGCCCTTCTTAAGGATGGAGTGATCATTGATGCTATTGGTGTAGAGAATGATGACCCTGGAAGTGGTTGGGATGTTGCTGGTGTAACGAATGCTACTGCAAATCATACTTTGGTGCGTCAATTAAGCGTTACAATGGGAAATGGTGGAGACTGGAGCGCTTCAGCGGGAACAAGTGAAGATAATTCTGAGTGGATCGTTTATGACCAAGATACCTGGGACTATCTAGGTTCTCANGGNNCAACATCAAATGAACCATCNATNAGTATCGTTANTCCTGAAAATGGTTCCACCATATNCACNAGTCAAGTTACTGTAGAATTCNCTGTTGGAAATTTTAGTGTTGGCTNTNCTGGNGATGGAGTTGATGGCCATGTTCACTATCAACTTGATGGTGGCAATGCCGTGATGCACTACTCNACAGACCCNATATCTTTAACCGACCTANGTGAAGGNNATCATGAATTTCTTATATGGTTGGTAGATAATTCGCATGGAGCATTGGACCCTTATGCNGGNGATGAAATAAGTTTCAGTGTNTCTGAAACAGGAGCCATTACCTCGATCTATGATATCCAATTTGTTTCAGANCCAGNAACAGATGATNCGAGCCCTTTGAATGGGCAAGAGGTGACGATTCAAGGAGTTGTTACTGCTGANTTTTGGGGNTCTGATCAGTTNAGGTANATGTTCGTTCAGGATGCAGNGGGCCCATGGAATGGGATAGTATGNTTTGANTNCGATGGNTGGGATGATTTTGATTGGGTAGATGCCAGTGGAAATCCTCANNCAGGTCCTGGTGAAGGAGANGANGTCACNCTCACAGGAACGGTTGANGAATATTTTAACCTCACTGANCTCNCTAGTGTTACATCTGGAATNGTTCACGGAGAGGCAGATGAGGANATNGNNCCATCTCTNNTNTCATTNNNTGANATNGGTGANGCATATGAAGGATGTTTNNTNAGAGTTGAAGNTGTNACNGTNACNAATTCTGACCTTGGNTATGGAGAATGGGAAATTGGNGANGGTANNNCAACTNNAAGNTGTGATGANAAATGGGATTATTTCTATTATCCNACNGAAGGNCATNAGCTTNCAGACATAGANGGTGTCCTAGACTACAACTATAGTAATTANAAACTNCAGCCAAGATTGGCACGAGATGTGGTTGAAGAGGGCATGACAAGAATTCAGCGTGTCCAACAGGTTCTNCATAGTGACCTTATGATAACAGGCGAGGATGCGTCTTCAGATATCTCATATATGTTAGAAGATACAGTTACCCTAGANGGTATCGTAACCATGCCAACTGGTCTGAGTTATGCTGGCTCAGGAGTTAANTTCATATTTGCAGATGTNAATGGTGGNCCTTGGAGTGCAATTCTTTCCTATGATCCAGATAGTGCTGCATTTCCAGTGCTATATGAAGGGGATTTGATTCAAGCTACGGGTTACGTATATGAATACTCGAGTGGACCTGCAAATATGACAGAATTATTCATNACTGAACCGATAAACATCATGGACTTTGAGCAGCCCCTTCCAGTCGTNGACACAGTCCAAACAGGAGATCTTCGCTGGCCTACTGAGGCAGANCANTGGGGCAATGTNATGGTTCGNGTTGAAGATGCAGTGGTTACAGGNAATGATTTCCAGTATGAGGTCTTTGCGGCAGANGANGGATCAGGNTCTGTTCTGATCGATGATGATTCAGATAGCNTAGCTGCANTTTTTGAAGTGTTAGGACCNCCTCCGGTTGGNTCATTGATACANTCCATGGAAGGATGGCTCTATCANCANTATGGNAGNTATGAGGATTCNACTGCATATAAANTGTGTCCTCTTTATGCAGATGATCTTGAATTTGGTTCAGGTCCNCCNTCCATATCGGGAANCTCAAGAGAGCCNTGTGCTCCAATGTCATCAGATAATGAGGTNACTGTTTCGTGCGTGATCTTGGATAATTCCACAATTGCAGAGGCACTTGTNCATTACACTGTNGATGGAAGNACNTATAATACGGTNACCATGTCATCTGAGGATGATTCGGTCTTTACNGGAGTNATACCGTTGTCAAATGTCACATCAAATGATAACTCTGTTTATTATTATATCACNGCTACAGATGATGGAACAGACCAGTCCGAGCCAAAAACCAGTCAATATCCATANGATAANGAGCATGATCAATTNGGATTTGTTGTAACGGACCAATTAGGAGTGNTAGACCTGCAGTATACACCATGGCCATCNGGAAATACAAGATATGAAGGGTGNGANGTTACTGTATCAGGAGTTGTAACAGCAGATACGGCTCAGTATAATAGNGGATATAGCTCTTATGCATTNCAGGACCCTGGTACACAACAACAATGGGCNGGCCTTGTATTTGATACTGAGGAAGTNGTTGAAATTNCACGTGGAGAGCATGTGTCNATAACCGGACTTGTTACTGACTACGATCCAGACTGGTTGTTCAAGTTTGGNGGCAATACTCGTTTGATCAATGCTCAAGTGACNTTGGTCGAGACATTGAATGAACCAGGTGCTANTGTGGTGAGTTGCGAGGATGTCCATCAGACAGCTGATGAGGTTGANTCNTATGAGGGTGTTTTAGTNAANTTGAACAATGTGACCATTTCNTCCATAAATGATTTTGATTGGTCGATCACTGATGAATCTGGATTNCAGACNTTGATCGATGATGACATGGCAANNTTTGGAGCAGATAATTTNATGGGNACNNTTGTAGAAGGTCAAGAATTANATCATGTAATGGGAATCTTTAACTATAGTTATGGTACATATAAAGTACANATCCGTGATGTTTCAGACCTAGGTCAAACAGTTGGCATAGATGATGATGTACAAGTAAATCCCTATGATTATGCACTCCATGATAACTTTCCAAACCCTTTCAATCCTGAGACCCAAATACGATTCTCAATTGGATCTCAAGAAGACGTAAAACTCATTGTCTATGATGTGGTTGGTAGGCAGGTTCGAACTCTTATAAAGGGTAACGCATATGACCCTGGTTTCCATGTAGTGAACTGGAATGGACTAGATGACCAAGGTCAAAAGGTTCCCTCAGGTTTGTATATCTACAGGATCAAGGC
>NZWG01000040.1 GCA_002698235.1 Fidelibacterota bacterium
AAATACTTCCCGATTCTGTAATTGCAATGAGAATTGTAGATCCATTTGATTGATCAATGGTTCAGGATCAAAACGCGGGTATGTCTCTGTTTGAATACCATCTTCATCAATTCGTTGTTTAAAGTAGCCTTCTTTATAGAGCAATGTTATTGCACACATATTTATACCGGCATCACCAGCTGCTTTTATATGGTCTCCTGCTAGCACTCCTAGTCCACCACTATAAGTAGGGATACTAGATGAAATTCCTATCTCTGCAGAGAAATATGCTATTTCAAACTGTTTATTCATGCTCGATTCGTCCTTTGAGTAATATTTTCCACTTTTTTAATCATAAAATCTTTTAATTCATCTGGAGCCATTCTCCAAGACCAGTTCCTATTACTGATGGTGCCAGGTGTATTCATTCGGGCATCTGACCCTAGCCCTAGGATATCTTGAATTGGCACTATTACTGTAGTGGCAGGTGACTGAAAAGAATATTCGATCATGGACCAGTTCACTTCTTTTGAACTTAATTCTAAGATATTTTTCAAAAGATCGATCTCACTTTCTGTTAACTTTTCATTCAGTGATCCATACCATCCAATTGATGTGTCATTATCATGTGTGCCAGTATATAAAACGGTGTTCTCTTCCATATCCTTAAGATCATTTGGTTCGTAAAAAGAGAACTGTAAGATACTCATTCCAGGGATATCATATTCATTACGTAATATTGCAGCATCAGCAGATGCTTCACCAAGATCTTCTGCAAATAAATTAACATTATTATGTTTAAAAACCTGCTCAAGTAGCTCTTTCCCTTTTGCAGTTACCCATTTACCTTTTGTGGCATTTATATCTTTTGCTGGGACTTCCCAGTATTTTGCAAAGCCATTGAAATGATCGACTCTCACAATATCTACGTATTCCATTGTATGGTCAATGCGATTCATCCACCATTTGAATTTTGAATCTTGATGTTTTTGCCAGTCATAAATGGGATGCCCCCAAAGTTGTCCCGATTCCATAAAATAATCAGGTGGGACGCCTGATTGGTATTGCATTTCACAATTTTCGTCTAATTTGAATAGAGCTTGATTTGTCCAAACATCTGCGCTGTTAAATGATATGTATATGGGAATATCTCCAATTAATTCAATCTCCATTTTTTTAGCATGTGCTTTAAGTGACTTCCATTGTTTGCTAAAAAAATACTGTAATACTTTTATTTCTTCTATCTCNGTTNCATAGCGAGCTCTTGTATTGNCTATCAGGTNTTNATCAAGNTTCTTNTACNTAGTNTCCCAGCNAGACCAGTCCTTTTTATTTTGTATNTTTTTTATAACCATNAAAAGAGCATAGTCNTTAAGCCAAAAATCTTGTGCANTGCAGAATTGATTATATCTCTNTAGATCTNTTTTATNATGATATAAAAAATTAGTTGCTGCTTTNTTAAGGATTGAGTATTTCCAAGTTTTTAACTTTTCAAACTCAACTCGCTGTTCATTGAANTNAGGTATTGGGTCCAGGTCTGAACTNTTTATGTAACCATCTTCGATCAATGAATCTAAGCTTATGAGAAATGGATTTTGAGCGAAGGCTGAATTCGTATCATAGGGGCTGTCATGCCTCTCCGGATAATTGGTTGGTAGAATTTGCCAATAGCGTTGGCTCATCAAACTAAGGNCATCTATGAACTTTTTTGCTTCATTGCCAATCTCGCCAATCCCATATGGCCCTGGTAAGGAAGTGATATGTAGTAAGACTCCACTAGATCTTGGATGTTTTGAAAGTGTTTCCATCAATAANTATCCGTATTAAAAACTCTATTTATCTTTAAACTTTTAGTAGATGTTGCAGGTTTTCTGCGGGATCACGCATGATGTTTTTTACGTAAGGATCAGAATCGAAATCCAAGCGACGACCTGCAAGTGTGATATCTAAAATAATATGATTTGTTGCAATTTCATTGATCGCTGTATTCTTGGTTAGAATAGCCTTACAGTCCTCTGTCTTTTTTGTGCTGCCCATTATGGTGTGTTGATTATCAACGACCATAATTACTTTTGGAGTCCAAATTTTACGTAGATCTTCTTCTTCAAGTTCATACGACACTATCTTGCCTAGCTGTTCATCAATACCTGTAAATGAGAATATGGTATTTTCAATGCCCCGTTTATTTGCTGCAATTAACTCTTTTCTGAGTTCCTCTATTTCACGTTTCCAACCGCTAATTACAATCTTTTTCTGTGCGTTTTTAATGAGTTCTTTTGCTTTAAGAATAATATTTCTGTAACCATGTAGATGCCAAAAGTCAAAAGTTTGGTCATCAATTTCAATATTGCCTATGGCTTCCTCAAGACCATCTAACTTTTCATTATGAGATTGATTCAAAAGTTCCATTAAGGCGGATGGCTGAAGAGGAATGTATCTTTTTGGGGAGTCACCAACGCTGTTTGCAAAACCTTGACTGACGAGCCTATTCAATACATTGTAAATTGCTGATCTTGGAATATTTGTCTGGGCGCTAATNTCGTAGCCAGTTGAAGGACTGTTCTTTAATAGAGCAGTNTAAGCTTTAGCTGCATTGGTAGTAAAGCCAAATTCTATCAAAAAACTTTGAATTTCATTCATTTGATAAGTGTTTTCCGTTACAATTAAAAATTAATATAAGATTAAATTTATTTGCACTTAAATTAATAACTCTAAATAGAGTTACTAATAGGTAATTATAACTTTTATGAGCCAAAGTTGAAATTTTAATTTATAATATTGTGAAAAATTTAAAATTAGTTGCACGAACTTTACTCNTTTTCCAGTTATTACAAGCAGGAACAACTGGGAAGATATCTGGAAAGGTTGTTGACGAGAAAAATCAACCATTGATAGGATGCAATATTATTGTTAAGGGTACTTCGTATGGAGCGGCTACCAATCTTGAAGGCGAATACTTTATTTTGAATATTCCTCCTGGAACATATCAAATATCTGCTTTAATGATTGGGTATGGGGCTGTCACCATAGAAGGTACGCAAGTAATAGTNGATTTAACTGCAAAAGCTGATTTTTTATTAAAGCCAGAGACGATTGAAGGTGAAGAGATCATAGTAATGGCAGAGAAACCAACCGTTAGGTTGGACCAGACCTCCATGTCAGCGGTTGTAAGTTCTGAGGATATTGAAAATCTACCGGTCACTGATGTCGGTGATATCATTGAATTGCAGGCAGGCATTGTTCGAGATCCAAATGGAGGGTTCCATGTTAGAGGNGGACGTAGCAGTGAGGTCTCTTTTTGGGTTGATGGTGTAGCCACTACGGATTCTTATGATGGCAGTTCTGGATTGGAAATTGAGAATGCAGGNATTCAGGAGGTTCAGGTTATCTCTGGCACCTTTAATGCAGAATATGGTCAGGCGATGTCAGGCATTGTAAACGTGGTCACAAAAGATGGTGGAGAAAAGTATAAAGGCAACCTCGACTTTTATGGTGGCGGATATCATTCTAATCATTCAGATATTCACTCTCTTTCATCTCCTTTTTCTAATTGGCAATCTTTTACAGATATCAATGGGGATGGGAATTGGGACTATGGNGAGATCCTCTACGATNTGAATAATAATGGCACNTGGGATGAAGGTGAAATATATTGGGATAGGAACGGTAACCAATCATGGGACGGCGATGAAGGTTCAGAGCCNTTGAATGATGATGTAGGATATGATGGATATTTAGGAGATTATTACGATTACAATGGAGATGGGAAAACTACTCAGCCAAGTCCTGGGGAGGGCAACGGACGAAGAGATTGGGGAGAGCATCAATTTAGTCTTGATCAAAATGGCTATACCAAATATTTAAATATTTTTGAAAATATATTCCAACAGTCCAATATCTCTGGAAGTTTAAGTGGTCCAGTTCCATTGTTAAGTGACAAACTTACGTTTTATTCTACTTTTAGATATTATAGATCATCAGGTCGCTATTATGGAAGGAATTTGTTTACTCCGACAGGCTTATTTAGTGATGAAGAGGTCGTCCCCTTATCTCCATATACAAAACTATCTGGTCAGTTTAAACTCACTTACAATATTCGATCTGGTATTAAAACTAGTTATACTGGTTACATTACAGAGAAATCNTATAAAAACTATGATAGCTATTATAAGTACAATCCTGAAGGGCTGCTTTGGAACTATGAGTCTGACCAATCACATATGTTATCATTAACTCATAGCATTAATCAAAACACTTTTTATGAATTGAAATATTTAGACTTTAGTAGNGGNTATNATCAATCACTTTATGAGGAAGAAGATGTACCNAATTCAATGATGGTTATGGACCAGNGNGCATTAGATANACTAGACCTNAANGATTCNATTCANATAAGNACTGGATATGATGTTTTCCAAGATGTCCCAAGATACAATATAATTCCAGTGGATGGAGGCCTATATGAAGTTATTGACATGAAAGACCAGACTGGATATGTTGCTAGCGATCAGTTTATTACACCAGCATGGTCTTTTGGAATGGGAGGAACTCAAAATGGACGGTTCAGCAGGAATACATCCTTTAAACAAATTAAACTAGATATCTCTAGTCAGGTAAATCCAATTCATCTTTTAAAAACAGGTATATTGTACAAGGTCTATGATATATGGGCAGATGATAAGTTTTTAAATTATAAGACTGTTGGAGAATGGTCCGTAACACAAAATGGAGATACCCTAGGTTATAATTCTCTTGCCGGAGGGAGGATCGATCCATTTACTCCAATCGTTAATCCGACCTATACCTCTGAGCATGATTATTTCAGAGTAAGTCCCAAAGAACTCTCAGTATTTTTTCAAGATAAAATTGAGCTAGACGAGTTGATCATAAATGCAGGTGTTCGTTTTGATTATTTTGACCCCGCATGGAAAGTCCCTACAAATGACCAACTACCTGGGAACTTAAAATACTACCTTGCAACTACTAAAAATGACACGGCCATTTTTTGGGAAAATGATTTTTCAGAATTAAATGATGGTGTTTCCGTTATTGATTCAATTAACCAGCAGGGGGCGGTATCAATTGAAAATCTTTTTATTACTGGTGTCGAACATGACTCTACAGTAGAATCCTATAATGAAGCTTTTGATAGGCAGTTAACGGACTATCGAAATACGTATAGGTGGGGCTATGGATACAAAAAAGTAAAGCCATCCTATCAGATAAGCCCTCGAATCGGCATTGCATATCCAATTACAGATAAGGGTGTCATTCATGTTTCATATGGCCACTTCTTTCAGGTTCCTAATTTTAGTTTCTTGTATGAAAATCCAGAATTTGAGATCACCAATAATAATAATGGTGGAATCCTTGGCAATGCTGCTTTAAATCCTGAAAAAACGGTTATGTATGAGATCGGATTTAAGCAAGAGATCGCATATAGAACAGCTATCGACCTGACTGTATTCTACCGAGACACAAGAGACTGGGTCGGTGTATCTACAGCGATAAAAAAGTATCCAGTGGGCAACTATAGAAAATATGAGAATAAGGACTATGCAAATACACGTGGGTTTACTCTTGTCTTAGACCGACAATTCACAGGAGGTTTTGGTGGCGGAATCGATTATACGTGGATGATAGCAGAGGGGACCTATTCAAACCCACAAGATGCTTACTTTGACGCTCAGGATAACCAGGCACCGAGGTTGAATATGTTGCCCCTTGACTGGGACCAAACTCACACGCTTAATTTTCGTGCGACCGTTGGCGGTAAAAACTGGATCGTGAGCTCAATAGGTAAACTATGGACCGGTAAGCCATATACTCCTGAATTCAAAACGGGTGTAGTTTCCGGGTCGGGAGCATTTGCGGGNTTTTCAGATAATAGTGAAAGGAAGCCAAATGTATTTGATTTGGACCTACGTGCCTCTTACTCGATNGACTTATTTGGTCTAAAATCAAATCTGTATTGTAATATTTATAACCTCCTCGATATGCGAAATGAATTTTCTGTTTGGAATGATACTGGTCGCTCTACGTATACGCTTACTGCGAAAGATGTGTCTTCAACTGATCCAGGAAGGATCGGTCATCTCAATGAACATTTGCTCAGACCAGATTGGTATGGTGAACCAAGACGTGTTAATATGGGCATAAACATTTCCTTTTAAATGGTAGATCGTTTAAACGCATTCTTACTTATTTGTTTTTCTCTGAACTTCCTTCTTGCCAGTAGTCCTAAGGGGAACTCGCTTGCAAGGGCTAAGAATGATCACTCAGGAAATAAAATTAGGACCACATTCTATAACTATGGTTTGGTNGGGCGCTGGTCNAACGAGCCAGAAGATATTGGTGGTGAATGGCCNATCAATTCAGGTCATGAATATATTGGTGACGTTGGNCATATGGTGGGAACTGAGTTTGTTAATTTAGATAACATCAAGAAAAAAAGCGTTATTACCATTGACAGTCCACGAGGNAGTGAATTTAATCTTGATACTCATTGGGGCTGGGAGCCTCTTTCTGGGTATAGCAACCCGGATACCCCTNTNGTTGCTATGAGTCATATGGGTCCATCNGAAGATGATAATGCAAATGTAAATACTTGGCCAGATCAGTGGGCGGACAAGCTAGATGACCCCTTAGATCCAGGCTGGGCAGGTTCTTGGAATGGTTANTTCGGTAAAGNTCAGAAAAATGCAGAACAAGAAAGTTATTTNGTAATGGATGACGCACAAGATGCAGAATTTTTCTATTACCCNGATTCAAATGACCTTGAGAGGCGTGGAATGGGANTAAGATGCACCCAGAGAGGNCTTCAATGGAANCATATNTTAGCAGAGGATGTTTTATTTTGGNTNTATGANATTAAAAACATAAGCGACTATGACATGGAAAAAATGGTATTCGGATACATCGTTGGTACCATAACTGGTGGNGATGGCGATAGTGGAGATGANTGGGCTGACTTTGAAAAGTCTGATGACATCGCATTTTCATATGATAACGGCACAGATCTAGAGACAGGNCTAGGNGGAATAGGGGCTAGTGGATGGTCACCNGTTGGANTGGCGGGGTATGCATTTTTGGAAAGTCCGGGCAATCCTTANGATGGGATAGATAATGATGGTGATGGCTCCAATGGTACGGGCCTGACCTTNTCTGAGGAAGTATTTTCNAGTCGTTCTTATGGAGTCGGNGANACAGTTGTTGTTATCGATTATCAATCATANGAAAGAACACTTGTCCCAATGTCTTCNGATGGNATCATAATTTATAAATCCAATAGTGANCATCTTTTTATGCCGGGTGATGTACTCGAAGAAATACCAAGAAATCTTATTGATGATAATCTAAATGGTTTAATTGATGAAAATAATGGNGCCTCNATTGAATTTGCACCAGGTATCTTTGANGATACATATCTTTATTTTGACGCATTGTCAGGNGAGGGATTAAAGTATATAGATTATTTTANTGGCATCGGTTCCANNAATGCTCTTATTGATGAGAGTAGAGANGACGGTATTGACAATGANGGTGATTGGAATATTGCNACTGATGATGTNGGAATNGATGGAATGCCTGGNAGTGGTGANCTTGGAGANGGTGATGGNCTTCCTACATCNGGAATGGGNACAGAGCTNCCAGGAGAACCAAATATTGACAAAACTGATGTTGATGAGTCAGACCAAATAGGCCTTTCAAGTTTTTATTATTTCAACTTTGGTGTGGGNCCTCAAATGGANGACGACCCCAGGCTTTGGGAAGAAATGTTGCCAGGNTACTTTAATAATTCTATTTCAAATACAGATGCTGATTTTTTATTTAGTTCTGGNTATTTCCCATTGAAAAAAGATCTTACAGAGCGATTCTCAATAGCNTTATTATTTGGCGATAATCTGCCTGACCTNGTTCGTAATAAACAGACCGTCCAGACNATATATAATCAGAATTATAATTTTGCCAAGGCACCAGACCTGCCAAGTGTANGGGCNTATTCTGGNGATGGGTATGTGACTCTNTATTGGGATGACAATGCCGAACTATCGGTTGATAGNATAACGGGTGATGANTTTGAGGGATATAAAATTTATAAGGCAACGGACACGCAGTTCACGGATGCTGGAGTTGTTACCGATGCATTTGGTACTGCAAAATTCAATATTCCNATCAAGCAATACGATAAGGTCAATGAATATCANGATTTTTATCCTGGNCACGTNGATGGGATACAATTTTANCTTGGGAATAANTCNGGCTTAGTCCATTCATGGACGGATACNAATGTTATCAATGGGCACCGATACTTTTATGCTGTCACTGCGTANGATCATGGATCAATTGAAAAAGAGATACTGCCAGCNGAAACATCAAAGTTNGTGACNATGAATCGAGGNGGTAAGGTCATTACNGCAAAGAACGTTGTTGCTATTGTCCCNGATGNTCCAGCGGTTGGTTACGTTGAGGCACCNAAAGAGAAAGANGTNTATCCANTTTCAACGCCAGTGGGNACCGGAACAATGAAGATAAANAANATNGACCCTTCAAAGATCCCNGATAATAATATTTATCAGATATATTTTAAAGATACNCGAATGAATATGGTAGACGANGATGGAGACTGGTCTGCTGATTCNCATGATGTTGGCTTNGATGGATGTACTGATTATTTTGANGATGGCCTNGGCGGATGTAATGATTATGCAAACCCTATTGCAAANGATGAGAANCAAGANAATTGGAATGATTGTGGGATAGATGGTATATGCAATGAACAGGAATTTGGTTTTGATGCNATACAAAANCCTGANCCNANCAATGATGACTATGATTANAATAATAATCCATATGGNACAGAGNGNAATGGNGAATTCGATCTAGGNGAAAAAACAGAGAATAATGGGGTTCCCGATCTTGGAGAACCAAATTTAGACATATTNGANNTAGATGANGCTTTGCCGCAGACCACTGAGTTCATGGTTGTCAACGTAACTAGCAGTACTGNATTAGATACCGTNGTTCCTTGGAGTACNGACCTTGATGGTGANCTTGGNCAGTTTGATGGNATGGTCTTAGAGATCAATAATCAGACATCAGTTAATGTGGATAATGACCTTTCCCACTTTTACCCGAAGTCAGAATCTGATTATGATTTTACTTTTAGTCCTTTTAGTTTTGGTGGTATAGCAACTAAAGGTGTTGCTTATCCAAGGAATTATGGACTGGTCTTTTCAGATTCAGCATCGATAGTAACCAATTCTGTTGATCTAGTTCGAGAGAATGGCCAATCAATTACCATAGACTCTTCAATGACAAATTTCAAAGTCATCGACCTAGATGATCAGGGAACAAGCATAGACATGGCAATCATTGATAGAACCTGGACATATTACAGTAAGGCACCGGGTCTTCCAGATTCAATACCAGTTGATTCAATAATGAATAGTGAATTTTATTTAAGACCCGACCAGTTTGATTATTTTAATATTTTGGATACTGTAGTAGGGTCTTGGTCAGATTTTGGATTCTCTGTATCTCCTTTTGGTTCAGATTACGCCTTAAAACTTGAACTTGCCAGGCAAGGTCACTTTTCCTATTCTGACCGTATTATAATAATGGAGAGTGTTGGCGATACCTCGTTCATTACTTGGAATGTGACTCCAGGGCATGATAATATTCCTAATCTAAATACACCAAAATATGGCGATACACTCTCGCTATACACAACCAAGCCTTTTTCAAGTTTAGATATCTATGAATTTATTTCAAAAGGAGCTTCCTTCGATCAGGGATTGTTGACCAACTCCTCTAACAGAATTAAAGTTGTACCAAATCCTTACATTGTAGCAGCAAGTTGGGAAGGACAAAATCCCTATGCGGATGGTAGAGGTCCTCGATCAATTCATTTTAACCATTTACCGCCGCAGTGCAAGATTCAAATATTTACTTTATCAGGTGAGCTTGTTAATACACTTATGCATAATACTAGTTTAGACGATGGTTCTTTTGAATGGAATATGTTGACAAAAGATAATTTAGATATTTCATATGGAGTTTATTTCTATCATGTGGAGCCTATGGGGCAGGGCCTATATGACTTTAAACCACATCTAGGAAAATTTGCTGTAATAAAATGAAACGATATTTAGTCATAATAGCAGCAGTAATAGCAATTTACTGCCCATTAATGTCTCAGACTGTTTCTAAGACCGGAACAACTGCTGCGCAATTCCTTAAAATAGGAATCGGAGCGAGAGCTCTTGGAATGGGGGGGGCTTTTTCAGCCGTTTCCAATGATGCAACGGCTTTATACTGGAATCCGGCAGGAGTATCTTTAAATAAGAAGAATAAAATTATACTTGACCATCAAGATTGGATATTAGACGTTGATCTGGATTTTATAGGGGGGTCTTTTAAAACTCCCTTTGGGACCGTTGGTGCAGCAATAAGTGCAATGCACATGGGAGAAATGGAAGTAACGACCACTCGTGACCCGGAGGGCACTGGAGAGAAATTCAGCGCAGGTTCTATTATGGGGCAGTTAACTTTTTCAAGATCTTTGACCGATAGATTCTCTTTCGGAATATCTGCGAAGATAATTCGTGAGAGCATATATAATTCTAAGGCCAATGGCTTTGCGCTCGACCTTGGAACTTTATACAATACTCAAATTCCTGGTCTAACTATGGGTATGAGTATCTCGAACTATGGAACAAAAATGCAAATGGAAGGACGCGATATGCTGTTGCAAACAGAGGTAGATCCAAGCCTTGAGTCTGACCCAATAAATATAAATGCGAACTTTGCAACAGATTCCTATGAGTTGCCACTTATTTTTCGTTTTGGATTGGCCTACAAAAGAGACCTGCCCAACAAGCTCAGTATTCTGGTTGCTGCCGATGCCCTTCATCCTAACGATAATACTGAGAGCATTAATCTTGGTTCAGAGCTATCATTTAAAGACTTTCTATTTATACGATCAGGAATAGCCAGTCTATACCAGCGAGACACTGTCGCAGGTCTTTCCCTTGGATGCGGAATAAAATTAAAAATATTGAACTCATTTTATTATGTTGATTATACATTTGTGGATATGGGGCCACTGGGGAATCCACAAAAAATAACAATAACAACATCTTTTTAGAAAGCTAAAATTGGTTTGTGTAAACTGGTCCTTGTCATTATATTTAATGATATTATTTTGAAACTTGTGCCTTAAAATATTAGTGTCTCTATCCTGAGTCACTAAACAATCAAAATACAATAAAGTAAAAATGGAGCAATAAATGATAAATCGTTTAATGATTTTTTCTAAAGTTATGCTATTTGCATTAACGTCTTCTCTTTTTGCCGTAAACGTTACATTGAATGTTGATATGTCAAATGTAACCGTTTCAGACGATGGAGTTCATGTTGCAGGTAGTTTTCAAGGCTGGGACCCAGCTGCTACACCTCTGACTGATGATGATGGTGACGGTGTTTACACTGTTGTTGTTGATATGTCTGGTGTAACAGATGAGACAGTTTATTTTAAATATATCAATGGTAATTCTTGGGGTAATGATGAAGGCGTACCTGACCTAGCTTGTGGAGGAGCAGGTGACTTTGGTAATGATAGGTTCCTTGATGTACCTGATGTAGATACCATTCTAGATGCAGTATGTTTTGGCGAATGTATTGGCTGTGATGAGTCTTATGTTACTTTTCATGTGGATATGTCACAAACTGAACTCGCTACTGAAGGCGTCTTCCTTGGAGGTGGTCAGTGGCACAACAATTATCAGTTGATGACTCTCCTTCCTGATGAAGAGACTCTCTACATGGTTAAAATGGCTTTACCATTGGGCGATCACTATTATAAGTTCAACAATGGTGGCAATGACGGTGGATATGAAGATGGTGATAATCTGACCAATGAAGGATGTGGGGATGGAGACAATTGGGGTGATCGTACCATTTCAGTTGGAGAAGAAGATTCCATGACCCCTCCGTTCTGTTTTAGTTCCTGCTATAGTTGCGGAGGTCCCCCGGCAACGGCAAACGTAACATTCCAAGCCGATATGAGTGTTTTACTTTCTCAAGGTTGGGATGATAATACTCACTTTATGGAGCTTAGGGGTGGTATGAATGGCTGGAGTGCAGGTGATGTCTTTGAGCAAGATCTTTTAGACCCGAACTTGTATTCCTTCACAAAAGAGATCACAGCTGTTCCTAATAGCATGCATGAGTGGAAGTTTAAAGCTAACCCTGATGAGAATTTTAATAACAATGGTTGGGAGACCGCAGCAAATAGAGTGTTCTACTTTAATGGCGAAGATATGGTGTTAGAACCAGAGCATCCTGCAATTCTACCTATTGGTCCATTGGCAAATGATGTTGAAGTTGAAATTCACGTAACATGGATGGAAGGCACTCTTAATGCTAATAACAATGAACCATTCCCGATGACACCTGATACTCTAGTCATGAATGGATCATTCTTGAACTGTTGGTGTACGTGGGGCAATTGCATGGGGTCAACTTGTGATGAAAAAGTATCCCCTGATGTACCACGTTTGACAGATGCTGATGGTGATGGTATTTACGTTGGAACTATGAGTCTACCTGCTGGGCATGGAAATGTGTTTACCTACAAGCTTGGCGCTTATTATCCTGGTGTTGAAGATGTAGCGGGTGAAAACGGTTCGATGGACAATGAAGCAGGCTTTGGTGCAGACAAAGTATTTTACATCCCAACAGATGCAAGCGGAACGGTAGCGTTGGAAACAGTATTTGGCGATAATAATCCTGCAAACCCCTTCCTACCTCGTACCATTACACTTAACCTAGACATGACCAACCATGAGGTTTCAGATGATGGTGTTCATGTAGCTGGAAGTTTTCAAGGATGGGACCCAGGTTCAACAGAGCTAATGGATTATGATATGGATGGAATCTATACCGTAGAGATTGAAGCAAATGCAGGCGACACGATCTATTATAAGTTTATCAATGGCAACTCATGGGGCAATGATGAAGGCGTAACAGACCCAGTGTGTGGTGGCGCCGGTGGTTTTGGAAATGATAGATGGTTGGATGTGCCAGATGTAGATACGGTGCTTGACCCTGTGTGTTTTTCTGAATGTATTGCTTGTGATGAGTCTTACGTTGTTTTTCATGTAGACATGGAGGAAACACCAGTAGCAACTGAGGGTGTTTTCCTTGGCGGCGGTCCGTGGCACAACAACTATCAGTTGATGACATTGGTCCCTGAAGAAGAAACTATTTACATGGTTAAAATGGCACTTACAGAGGGTGAATACTACTATAAATTCAATAATGGTGGTAATGACGGTGGATATGAAGATGGTGGGAACCTTACTGATGAAGGATGTGGAGATGGAGACAATTGGGGTGATCGTACCATCGTAGTTGGCGAAGAAGACTCCATGACCCCTCCGTTCTGTTTTAGTTCTTGTTATACCTGTGGAGGTGACCCTGTTGAAGCTAACGTTACATTCCAAGCAGACATGACAACGTTATTGTCCCAAGGTTGGGATGACAATGTTCACTTTATGGAGCTGCGAGGTGGTGTGAATGGCTGGAGCGCAGGTGATGTTTTTGAGCAAGATCTTTTAGATCCTAATCTCTATACCTTTACAAAAGCAATCACAGCTACTCCTGGTAGTGAACATGAGTGGAAGTATAAAGCGAATCCTGATGAGAATTTCAATAACGGTGGTTGGGAAACAGCTGCAAACAGAGTGTTCGAATTTACTGGAGAAGATATGGTACTAGATGCACATCAACCAGTTATTCTACCTATTGGTGAACT
>NZWG01000041.1 GCA_002698235.1 Fidelibacterota bacterium
CCAGCAATATTGTGCATGCAATCATGGAAATAACCTGGGTCTTGGTGAGGACTGTTTTGGAGGTTTCAGCCATTATTTAGATGCACGCTTTGCTTTAATCACTGCAGCCTTTATTTTTCCACGAAGTACTCGATTTTCTAGTTCATTGATCTCATCCATATCACCTTCAATACCCTTAGTAATAAGGCGTTCCACTTTCTCTTCATCTGTTTCTGCGTTTTCTTCATCTTGCTGAGAAGCATTTGATGTAGTTTTAATTTCTGGCATCGGAGGACGTTCAATTGACCCTCTATTGATCTTTACGATCATTGCTTTTGCCTTCCCTCGAATGATTTTATCTGTACAATTATTTACGGCATCCATGTCACCATCTAATCCCTTATTAGCTAGGTAGGCTATCATATCATCTTTTGATAGTGAGTCTATGCCACCCGATTTACTAGCAGATTCTCCGGGTTCAGCTTTTTCTGGTAAGGGTGGTAATTCTCCAGTTCTCTTTGCTTTGTCAATTCCTGCTTTTGCCATTCCTCTTATTGGCTTTTCCGGAATACTATCTACATAATCTAGGTTGCCTTGCATGCCCATGTTAATTGCGTAATTGATGTAGTCTTGCCTTGATGCAAAACCACCAAATTGAACTTCTAAGGAATTACCAATAGAATCGCCATCATCTTTAGCGTCAAAACTAACTTTTGGAACAATGCGATCAAGTCGCTGGAAATTTTTTGATTTTTCTTGCCAGTTAAACTGATCCATAATGGAAAACATACCTTGCGAGTAACGTCTACATTTGACCCATACGCCATTGTCTGCCTCTCGGATGGATAATTGTACATATTCAGTTAAGAAGGGAGAGGTTTTGAATGTGAAACCAAATTCTTTTTCATGCTCAACGGTCATAATCCTACATCTAAACCATGGTGCAATGGTCATTGGTCTTATTTTAAAGAAAGCTCCTGGTTTTAGATTTGAATTAGTAAATGAATATTTGTGAACGAACCGTTCTGCCTCGTTCTCAGGAAGCGCTCTTTGAATTCCGTAAAACCATACATTATACATTTCCAATGATGTTATAACATCCCACATGATCTCTTTTGTAGTAGAGAAGTGATGTTCCATGAAACTCTCACTTTTAAAGGGGTACCATTCAGACCAAGATTCTCCAATTCCATTTTCAGGAATCTCTGGAAGTTTTAAAGTTACTCTTTCTTGTTTTATTCCATCAAATTCAAGGTCTTTTGAATAGTAATAATCGACACGACCATTTGGGAATTCTACCTCATATTTTGTCGGATAGAAAAATATTTTACTAACTTTTCCAGTCTCACCATTCTTACGAATAGTGCATGGCGTACCTAGTTCAATTCTATTAAGTATCATATTTTATTTAGCAAAATTTGAAATACATTAAGTTTTTCAATGTTTAAAATTTATGATATAAATCTGTTTATATTAGAAAGAATTATAGATTTGAAAACTTTTGTAGATCAGTGGGGTTATGTTTCTAATTTAAGAAACAAAATATGCATCTATTTCGAAACTTTACCTTAATCTCCGTAGGACTTACTTACATACTTATATTTATCGGTGGCATGGTGCGAGTAGCAGGTGCTGGTATGGGATGCCCTGATTGGCCAAAATGTTTTGGGCGATGGATTCCACCAACTAGCCTCGATCAATTACCTGACCACATTGATCCTGCAAAGTTCAACATAGTTTTGGCTTGGATCGAGTATGGTAACCGCTTATTTGGTGCTGTTGTAGGACTTTCAATCGCCATTACCCTTTATCTGGGACTAAAATATTATTCACATTTTCCAAGAATAAAGTGGCCACTTATTGCAGCTTTTTGTTTGACCCTTTTCGAGGGTTGGTTGGGATCGGTTCTAGTTAAAACAGTATTGAATCCTTTCACGATTACCTTACACCTTTTCTTTGCTCTTATTATTGTGATGTTACTGGTTTTTGTTTCTCAAGAAGTCTACTATATAGATAACGCCGAATCGGAAATACATAGTAAATATCCTCCAGGAATGAAGATACTTTTTATGATCATGGCGACTGTATTGCTATTAGAGGTGGTCCTTGGTACTGAAATACGTGGTGGCCTNGAGATGATAAGAAAAGAAAATCCGATGNTNGAATCACAATTTTTGATTGATATGCTNGGTCCTTTTAAATATGCGCACACNGTATTAGGAATNCTCATAACTATTTTATCCATTGTTAATTGGTTTAGCTTAGTAAAGAGTTCAATAANACCATCATCTTTNATNGTNCAGACGTCNACTCTGATAGTTGTTTTAATANTGTTTCAAATCGTTTCAGGGGAGATGCTCGTTTTTTTAAAATTNATGCCAATTATTCAACTTTTTCATTTATGGATCGCATCCTGGATNTTGGGACTNATCAGTNTTCAATATGTTGCNTGGCAAAGGTCTATGATAACAAATGGCTAAAATNTTTTCTTATGCATTATTAATTATGCTGATCTTTGGTATGGGGGCGAGTTGGGTAATAAATAAGGCATTGAACTCCCATGATATTCCTTTGATAAAGGCTGTTCCTGAATTTTCGTTCGTTAATCATAAGGGAAAANCATTTTCGAATGATAATTTTCAAAATAAAATAACGATCTTGGACTTCATGTTCACTAGTTGTACTGGTCCTTGCCCGTTGATGACCCTTAACATGTCAGGGCTCTATGAANTATTTTCAAAAGAAAAAGAGGTTCAATTTGTTAGTATTACAGTTGACCCAATGACNGATNANATAAGCAAGCTTAGGGAATATTCGGAACTAATAGGTGTGGATGATGACCGTTGGCATTTTCTCTGGTCAGATATAAGCTCTATAAAAANTTTAAAAAGAGACGGTTTTATGTTGTTTGCAGATAATCTTCCTCAAGGGCATGCCATTAAATTTGTCNTNATNGATCAAAGAGGTAATATTAGAAAGTATTTTGATGGTACGGACGNTTCTAGTCAAGAGATTTTAAAAAAAGATATTGTGCATTTACTAAGAGACCTTAGGTCCTAGATGAGACGAATACCAAAACAGGCGTCATCTATTTTTGAGGCATATTTTGAGCTCACCAAACCTAGTATAACATTTCTCATTCTCATCTCAACTGCATTGGGCTACTATCTTGGAGGTGATGGAATTGAAGATTACCTTAAGTTCANTNTNACACTTTTTGGGTCGTGTCTCGTATCGTCAGGTGCAGGTGCATTGAACCATTTTGCTGAAATGGAATCAGATTGGTTNATGGAGCGTACTAAAAAAAGGCCTCTACCAACAGGCCTAATTGAGCCAGATAATGCTAGAATATTTGGTCTGGTTCTGACATTTATTGGATCAGGCTTACTTTACTTTTATATCAATCCACTTACNTCTGTTTTAGCACTCATGACCACNTTACTATATCTTTTCATCTATACTCCNCTAAANAGAATAACTTGGCTCAANACATCAATTGGTGCTATTCCAGGTGCAATCCCACCTCTTGGTGGATGGGTAGCNGCTACTGGGTCATTAGACCCTGAGGCTTGGGTGNTGTTTGCAATATTATTTTTATGGCAGCATCCTCATTTTTATGCNATTGCTCTGATGTATAGAGATGACTACAAAAAAGCGAGTCTTAAGATGCTTCCAGTTGTTGAGCCAGATGGAAGGAGGACAAATAGACAGATCATATGGCATGCCNTATTGTTAATNCCTGTTTCTCTTGTTCCAGTTTATATGAATACTCAGGGGCTCATCTATCTATATGGTGCTCTTTTTCTTGGAATATCTTATCTTATCTCTGGTTTTTTATTAACTAAAAAGTTCAGCATGGAAAATGCACGATCATTGTTGCAAATGTCAGTGATATATCTTCCTGCGCTNTTTATAATCATATTATTGGATAAGCTATTATGAACAATGATACCTTTTGGACNCGTGTTATNTATGTTGTCTCAGTTGTTATNAGTCTGGTCGTTGCATTTTTGATCCTTGGGCCAAGACCTGAAGGTATGGAAGGGAGTCTTGACGTATCGATGCTTCCATTTGTAAATGCCTTGTTGAATGGTATTACTACCCTTTTACTNATAACTGGATATNTTCTTATAAGAACGCGAAAGATAAATGCACATAAAACGGTAATGCTGACTTCATTTGGTACATCGTCNCTTTTCCTNGTTAGTTATGTGATATATCANTGGTTTAAGAGTGGNCCAAAATCATACATNGGCGATTATCAAACAATATANTATTTTATTTTGATCAGTCACATAATCCTTGCTGCGATCATTATACCACTCGCATTGTTCACANTATANAGAGGTTGGGTTTCGCAAATAGAAAAACATAGAAGAATAGCAAAGATTACANTACCAATATGGTTATACGTTTCAGTTACTGGGGTNATTATATATCAAATGCTTTANTAAATAATCAAAAGTTATTTTTACNATAANCGTTTTACCATTCCACCATGTTGTTTTTCAATTTTGAATCCATACTTTGAAAAGAATTCCTGAGCATAAAAACCTACTGTAATTAATTCTATCTCTTCGTGCTTCATTCGTTTGAAAAAATCTNTCATGATTCGTTTGCTTAATTCAATTTTTTGATACTTTTTTCTTATAATTACCCATTCTAGATGAATTCTATCATTTTTCATGCTTTTCCAATACAATCCACCTACNAGTCTATTTCGACTATTAAAAGCCAGNAGGAATTCNTGTGTTGATGTAAATGTAACGGATAAGGCAGATTCTGTTAATAAATTATGAAATCTAGCAATCTCCTTTGGTAANAAAGGGGGACGTATNCTATATAATTTTCCATCCNTGCATTCTGTTTGTGATACTAGANTAAGTCGNGCNTNTTGTCCATGANTAGTAGCAACCAGCTCAATATAATCNGCTGAATCAACATTTGGNAACANCATTCTNGCTAAGAAGAANTTTTCTTCATCATTGAGTTCTAAACTTAGTTGAATATTTGATATTCTTTCTTGTAGGCCCCATGGACTGATTACATTCTNTCTCATGTCTTTAATTATGGACTTAAANTCATTGAACAGAGGTTGGTCACTTTCTTTAAAACAAGTCATCATGAAAAACCGNACTCTAGTTTCTGGATATTCNTCTAGCAAGCCATTAAGGTCATAATCNTTATANAGGTCCTGNAATATTGATGACTTTGCNTGCATNGTTGCCTCTGGATTCAGCTCTAACCATCGTTCATATCTCAANGCTGCNAAGACAACAGGCTTTGTNAANANNCCCAGATTATAGATTTCATNTAAAAATTGATCAATTCGTTCGGCTGTAAGTCCTGTGAGCTGACATTTTTTTCTTGTATCCCTATCTTGAAATTCTGATTTGAGTTTTTCTAGTACTTTCCTACCTTCATCGATCTTTAGGGCTTGAATAGTTGCTGTAAAAATCACTTCCCAGTCAGNCATATGTCTNAGTCCAGGATANTTTTTTTCTGTTACAATGATAAAGTCTGTNTACAATGATAAAAAGTGTTCAGCGAATGATTCGACCGGTTTTATATCAGAAATAGAAATTATTCTGGTTCCGGTCTTATAGTCATGCTGAGGTATGATAAGATTCTCAGGAGATGNTGGTTGTATTGATNTTTCCANGTTACTTCTTCCCCAAANTTCTTGATAGGCTTGAATTCCATTCCAAATGAAATGAAGCCATCTCATTTGCCACCTGTCGACTCTTACTTTATCATTTATATCTTTTTCATTTCGCTTCAAGTAGCGGTCTAATGTNTCGCCTTGAATATATTCTTCGGTGTATAGATTGTATTCAGGCCAATAACCTCCAAAGTTTTCAGAAAGAGGTTTTTCCTTAAAACCTGAGCCCATTTTTATGAGCCATATTGTCTCATCATTGATGAAATCCTTTTTTAAATCCTGAATAAGATTGATGACTAGATTGTGTTTACCAAAATTTCTTGTCTTTACTATCAACCTAAATATTTTCTTATGATTGCGATTGCCAATATGAGAAATCCAGATACCTTCTTTAGGTATTTCATTTAGGTCTATTAATGAATTCTTTGAAAAAATAAATATGGATTCTTTTATTAATGATGTTTCACTTATTGCCTTGAGAAGGGCAGCTCTATGTTTGTGGCGAATATTATCATCAAACATGATTATATCTTTCCAATGATATTCTTCTCCTGTATCGCGATCCACACCTATGTTTGATGATTGACCAATCCAAGATCGAAATCCTTTTATGAGACTATAGTAGGCCTTTAGTCCTGTAGAATAAAGTGGTTTTGGAACTTTATTAGATTGCCAACTTACTAACTCTGATCTTGCCCAAATAAAACGTGTGGGATGAAGTATTCCAAAGTCGGCTACGAGAAGAAGCAAAGTTTTAATAAATTCTTGCTCAATGGTATCTACGCTATTAATGGTCTTCTTAATTTCTTTTAAGTATTCAATCAGTGAATGAAAGTGGTCATCATTTGTTCGGCTAATTGAAAATGTAAAACCTTTGGTAGAATCTTTTTTTCTATGAAAAGTGTATGCGTTTTTTAAGAGCTCCATAAATAATTCACCAGATATTAAAGGGGCAATNGTTTCTATTAATTTTATTCTAAAAGTGGTATTCTGATAATCACGGATATTTATTATTGTATCAACTATAACTGTCGACCAGTTTGCTAGTCTATNATCAATTATATCTTGAAGAAGATTAAATGAGGATAGATCGCCCTTTATGAATGATCTAACCGCATTATGAATGTCAAAGAGTACAGTGCCTACATTATCCTGTTCTGTGTTGTTATTGAATTTCTTGCTTGATATCACTTGGTCTACTTTTAATTCATCGAATGCTTTTGTCTCTTTTAATCTGAACACAGTAGGACCTGTAAAGTCTGTAAATCCAAAATTTCCTAGCCAAAGATTCGGTGCCTGGATGAGTGAATTAAGGTCCAGAATATCATTGTCATAACTGTATAAGTAGTCTCCAAGATGAATTTTATTTTTTCCCCAATTTAAGAGCAATGATCTTGATTTGTCATTGATAGACAAAGTTTGGCCATCCCAATTGATGTTGCTTTTCAATGTACCAATTTCTCTTATGATCCAGTTTGGTATCCTTACTTCTTTANTTTTATAATGCAGTGACGAATAATTTTTCTCATANAGTGGTGCTATAATANCTTCAAAGTTTTTCAGTATTTTTTTTCTTATAAATGTTCCCTTTGGAGTTAGTTCACCTTTANCNTGTGAAAAATTTCTATTTATTATTACATAGTTGATAATTCTCTCAAAAGGCGATAAAAAACTGTTAACAGATAAAATCATTGAANTGTAAAGATCTCTCACGTCATTNACTCTTCCATGATNTAAANTAGTACGATCGTCATCNTNATTAGGGTAGATTAGCACGGTATTGAATTCTTTTCCATCCCCAATGAGAAATACTGACTTGATAGACTCAAAATCTTGAAAAAGATTTTCTATCTTTTGTGGTGCAATGGTCTGCCCTCGGGTATTTTTGTAGATATCTTTTTTTCTATCTACTATNTAATAATGTTTTTTTTCTTCTCTAAAAATATCTTGTGTGTGAAACCATTCATCAATGAATACTTCAGAGTCATCTTCTTTGAAGTAACCTTTAGTTACATAAGGACCTTTAAGACAAAGTTCTCCATCCTCTGCCAATTNTAGTTCAATACCTGGAAGGGCTTTTCCTACCGATNCAGGTTGATAATCATTTGGAGGTGTCATTGTAATNCCACCCGTTGCNTCTGTCATTCCNTANCCACTGAGNANNTGAATNCCATNNTNNTGGAAGAACATAAAGATATCNGGGTCAAGGTAGCCTGCTGCAGANAATCCCCATTTTAANGAACCACCTGTGATATCANTCAGCTCTTNTTTNANTGACAGAACTNTNTTCAGAGTCAAGCTCTAGATTNTTATCCANCATTTCGTATAATTGTACCCATCTCTTNGGAATNCTGATAAAAATAGTTGGTTTTANGATCTTGAAATCATTNAGTAGNGAATTGAATGCGGGCGATTCAGCAAATGAATAGGTNGCNCCCCAAAAAATACTTCCCATNAGTTCAAAATATCTNCCAAAAGTATGGTAAAGTGGAAGATAACATAAAAATACATCGCTAGATCCAATATCCGGCAGTGCCAGTGCTCTGCTGAANCTTTTACTTATCATATTCAGTTGNTTAAATGTAATACCTTTTGGATTATCCGTGGTGCCAGATGTGTACATAATNGATTGGGTATTTCTAATATCAACGGATGCNAACNNNTCGTCTACATCAAAATGAGATGCCTTATCACCCANCTCAAGAAACTGGTCCCAACTAAGGCTTTCTTNTANTTNTTCAACATTATCCAATGAAATAGTNGTTANTGNTANNTCNTTACTTAGCTCACTCCANNTCTTATTACNAATTTTNCCACCNAANAAGAGATGGGTTATTTCAGCATGTTGCANTATATANTTTATATGATGTGGTGTAGCATTNAGTGGCAGGGGTACTACACGATGTCCAAAAGATAGGCAAGCCAGGTCAACCAAGACTCCATTCAATTGATTATTAGATAAAATACCAATTGTAGNTTTTTTNTGGTTGATGTCTAATTGAGATATTGNACGTCCAACCTCTAAAACCAATTGCCAAAGTCCATCATAGGTCAATGACCTCAGATTACCTTTATTTACAAGTTTGAATGCAACATTACCATCATACCGCTTTGATCTTTGTCTTAATATATAGCCTACATTATAATTTGATCGTTCTATCAGTTGATTTAAAAGGCTAAACCATGGTTCAGTAAAGTTTTGTTCGGACATATTTTGAGAAACATTTTTAAGGTGACCAAGATCTAAGATCTCATGGATTATATCTATTTCCGCAATGCTAGATAAACAGTCCTTAGATAGGTTCATAAGTTCTGTTCCATTAAATTTATTTTTCTCAATTGATTGAGATATGAGTTTAATTCTTTGTTTTATATCTAAGTCCACAGCTGAAATTAATTCCATGAAACAAATCAATACCTATTCTAATTGTTACCAAACCTTTCAAAGATGTACATTTCANTCAATCATTAACTAATTTGTAACCCATCAGCAACATGGATGCACTAAATAGAATAAAATTCCTAGAAGATCGACTTCATCGTTTGAGTGAAATAGGTATGGCTTTGTCNACTGAGAAGGACACANACCGTTTATTTGAAATGATATTGGATGAGGCAAGGAATATTACAAAGGCTGATGGTCNGACCCTTTATTCAGTGAATGATGATGGTAATCTTGCATTTGAGATACTCAGAAATGATTCTATGGATACATTGATGGGAGGTACATCTGGTGTAGAAATACCCTTTTACCCNGTNCANCTATGGTTAGANGATAATACGCCNAATCAAAAGAANGTATCCGCATATGTTGCACTTACTGGTAAGACAGTAAATATAAAGGATGCATATNAAGAGGAAGGCTATGATTTTGAGGGTACAATNAATTTTGATAAAAAAAATGGTTATCGATCAAAATCATTTNTAACNGTTCCTCTCAAAAATCATGAAAGTGAAATTATTGGGGTAATNCAACTTATCAATGCAAAAAATGAAAATGGTGATGTCATTAGTTTTAACAATGAGATGCAAGAGCAGATAGAGTCACTTGCCTCACAAGGTGCAGTTGCATTGACAAATAAGAGGTTAGTTGAAGAACTGAAAACATTATTCGAATCGTTTATCAAATTAATTGCAACTGCAATCGATAAGAAATCAGAATATACCGGAGGACACTGCGANCGCGTTCCTGTAATAACCATGATGCTTGCAGATGCTGTTGCAAAAATAAAAGATGGTAAGTTCAAAGATTTTACGATGAACGATGAAGAACGGTATGAGCTTTACCTTGCAGCTTGGCTTCATGATTGTGGAAAAGTTGCGACCCCTCCACATGTTGTAGATAAGGGAACAAAACTAGAAACAATATTTGATAGAATTGAATTAATTAGGACAAGGATGGAGCTTCTAAAAAAAGATGAAGAGATTGCCTTCCTCAAACGTCAGCTTAACGGTAGATCGAATATGCCGTTCGATGAAATATATAAAGAGGCTGTTCAAGAGATTGAATCAAATATGAAATTTCTTGAGGAATGTAACATCGGAGGCGAGTTCATGAATCCTGAATTACAAGATCGAGTTAGGTCCATTGGTGAAAAGAAAACCAATCTCTTTGACCGTGAACAGACTTTCCTTACCGAAGAAGAAATTCAAAATCTCACTATACCTAAAGGTACATTATTACCGGAAGAACGTGAAATCATCAATGACCATATCGTAATCACAATTGAAATGCTTGAGCAATTACCTTATCCAAAAAATCTAAGAAACGTACCTGAATTTGCCGGAGGGCATCATGAAAAAATGGATGGAACAGGTTATCCAAAAGGACTTAATAAATCTCAGATGTCTACTCAGGCTAGGATAATGGCGATAGCCGATATATATGAGGCGCTTACGGCTGCAGACCGACCTTATAAAGAAGGGAAAAAATTATCACAGGCAATGCGAATCATGGGTTTTATGAAAAATGACTATCATATTGACGAAGACCTATTTGAAATATTTGTGACTTCGGGTGTCTATAAACAGTATGCAGTTGATCATGTAGCGGAAATACAGATCGATGAGGTAAATGAAACATCAGTACTAGGAAAAGAATGAGCCTTAAGGACCTTAAAAAAAATGATTTGAAGGACAGGATCATTACCTTAATGGATGTTGTTGAACAACACTTGGAAAAAAATCCTGATGTTGACAGATTTTTAGATGAAACAGATATTTTTGATGAATGGGAAATGGTACTGCCTCAACATGAATATCCAATACTTGTGATGGCAGTATTAAACAACATTAGAAAAGATAGCATCATTAATTCAATTATTGATTCTGTAATGAATGATGATATTTCCCCAAACCAATTAAAAGAATCAAATACAGAATCAAACCATGGAAGGTCTTATGTTGGCGAACATCCATTTAATTGATCAAATTGAACAACTACTTATAGACAATAGATAATGACTCCTGACATAATACTTGTACTGGGGTTACTATTTTTTGGTTTCATCATGTTTGTAACTGAAATGTTCTCCATAGATGTAACAGCAATGATATTGCTCACAATCCTTTTTACATTGGGATATTTGACGCCTGCAGAGGCCTTATCTGGGTTCTCTAATCCGGCAGTGATAACGATAGCATTTCTATTCATCATAAGCAAAGCTCTTCAAAAAACACGCATCCTAGAGTATTTGATAATTAGAGTAAGACGTTTAGCAGATAGGTCTATTCTTCTTGGTAGGGCTGTATACCTTTTTACAATTGGAATTGCATCCGCCGTAGTAAACAATACTGCGATCGTTGCAATATTTATGCCGGTGTCTATACGTTTAGCTCAAAAATACAAGATGAGTCCATCAAAGATGCTGATTCCTTTAAGTTATGCAGCAATATTAGGGGGAACACTTACCCTTGTTGGTACTTCTACAAATCTTTTAGTGAATTCAATCTACATTGAAACTCCTGGCGTAGAGCCAATGGGGATGTTTGAATTTATGAGATATGGTTTGATTCTAATGGCCGTTGGACTTTTATACATTCTATTCATTGCGCCAATGATCTTGCCATCTAGGACTTCAACATCAAGTCTAACAAAAAGCTATCGATTGGGTGGTTACCTTACTGAAATGAAGATTACTGCTGAATCTCCNCTTAATGGTAAGACTTGTCTTGAGAGAGGNATAAATAAAAATTATGATGTTATGGTTCTCGATATTTTGAGGGATGNTAAAATGATTACCAACATGATCAGACTTACAAGATTGCGTGAAGGAGATATCNTATTTGTAAGAGGAACGNTAGAAAATTTTCTTAGNATGAAAGAAGTCGAGAAGGTTGCGCTACTTACCGATGAAAAACTAACCCAAGAGGAATTAGAGCANGAGGATAATGTAGTTGTTGAATGTTTAATTACAGATAAATCTGATATGGTTGGAAAAAGTTTAATGACCNGCAATTTTCGAAGAAGGTTTGGTGCTTTCATNCTTGCGATTAGAAGAGAGGGTACAATAGTTAGAGAAAAAATCGCCCATGTTATTCTNAGTGCATATGANACNTTATTGATATANGGGCCTGANAATAANATAAATGAATTGTCTAAGACNAGTGAGTTTGTNGTACTTGGCGAGGTTGACGCAGAATTAAAAAAGCAACGATTTTGGTGGATGACTATTGTGGTCATCATAGGCACAATAACCCTNGCGGCACTAGGNNTCATGCCAATTGTCAAAAGTGCCATGTTAGGTGTNGTTATATTATTAGCTCTCAGNATACTAACANCTCAAGAAAGCTACCAATCCATTAACTGGCAGGTTATCATTCTGATCTCTGCTTTGATTCCTGTAGGAATCGTAATTCAAAAAACAGGTACCGCAGACTGGATAGCGGGTTTTATTTCTTCTGCAACNAGGTCGGTACCTATTGAGTGGCAGCCCAGAGTACTCTTAGCATTGATCTATTTCATTACAATTTTTCTAACAGAAATATCTTCTAATGCNGCAACAGCAATAATTATGACACCTATTTCNTTAGCTGTTGCACAACAAATGGGTTTTGACCCTAGAGCGTTTGTTTTTGCAGTTGCATTTGCAGCTTCTGCTTCATTTATAACTCCAGTAGGATATCAAACGAACCTCATGGTCTATGGNCCNGGTGGATATAAGTTCAGNGATTATATTCGTGTTGGTTTCCCTCTAGCTCTCATTTTTTGGGTAATGGCTATTTTTGTATTACCCATNCTATGGCCTATCTAAAATTGGTCAGCTCAGTAGCCTANATAGTAAAGTAATTAATTTATAATGGATAACAACTCAAATACAGAGTCAAGGCTCTCATCATTCCTTCAAAACCCTTCAAGGGCTCTTTGGAGACTTGCAATCCCAATAATGTTNGGCATGGGCATACACACACTTTATAATGTAATTGATATGATATTTATTGGCCGTTTAGGTGGGGATGCTATTGCGGGTATTGCTTTTAATATGCCTATTTTCTTTTTAATGCTTGGTTTAACTATGGGATTGGGATCTGGAGTCACGGCATCAATTGCGCGGTTTATAGGAGATGAAGACAAGGCAAGCGCAGATAATAGTGCAGAACATGCGTTAGCAATGGCAGCATGCATTGCAGTAGTTTTTACAATTGCAGGACTATACTTTGGTGAAGANATCTTAATTGCACTAGGCGCAGAGGGAAAAATNTTGGTGCTTGCTTGGGAGTATTTNTCTATGATAGTTCTTGGCCTGCCTTTTATGGTTTTCTCTGGATTTTTTAGATCNATATTGGCAGGTGAAGGTGATATGAAATTTCCAATGATGGTTGCAGGACTGGGCACAATACTCAATATCATTCTTGACCCTATATTTATTTTCACATTAGAAGATTATGGAAATTTCGGACTTGGCATGGGTGTAAAAGGTGCTGCTATGGCAACCGTTATCTCACAATTAATAGTATTTGCCATTTTTATTTATATGCTTTTTGTAAAAGAGCACGCCTACATTACATTCAATCTCAAAGATTTTTTACCATCCAGATCCATTATTTGGGATATTGTAAAAATAGGAGTTCCTGCATCTCTGTCCATGATCATTATGGCATTAGGGCAAGGTGTTTTTAATAAAATTTTAATTCATTATTCATCTCAGACTGTTGCAGCATATCAAGTTGCAGGTAGGCTAGACATGCTAATTTTTTTACCAATATTTGCAATAGCAGGTGGAATGACGACGCTAGTAGGAATGTTCTATGGTGCTCGAGAATTAAATGCTTTAAATCATATCGTAAGATATGGNATTATGAGNGCATTCATAATNACCTTGATNNCATCTTCATTTGTATATGCATTTGCTGAAACATTTTCATCATGGTTTACAAATGATCAAGAGATCATCGATGGTTCGGTAGGCTTTTTAAGAATGCTATGCTTCATTTATCCCCTTGTAGCAATTGCTATAACGTCTGGAAGGGTAATGCAGGGTCTTGGCAAAGGGATACCCGTTTTATTAATCACAATTGTACGTGTCCTCGGAGTCAGTGCCCCGCTAGGATTATATTTTAGTTTTGTTTTAGAGAAGCCAGTAGAATGGAATTGGTATGCAATGATGATTGCGGCATTTATTTCATTTACAATAGCTATTTTATGGGTTAGGATTGAACTTATCAGAATAAATAAGGAAAAGAGGAAATTATCATGACTTTGGTTAAAGATAAGGATATAAAACACACACTAGAAAAAATGATTGGATGGACTTTTATAAATAGCTCTATCAAAAAGGTCTACACTTTTGATTCTTACATGAGTAGTATAAAATTCATTAATCATTTAGCTGCGGAATCAGAGGAGGAAAATCATCACCCAGATATGGCAGTGGGGTGGTGTCGGATAGAAATCGTCTTCACTTCACATGATCAAGGTGGGGTCACTGCGGCTTGCTTAGAGATGGCAAAAAAGACAGATACTATTTATTTAAAAAAATTAGAACTTCCTTAATGAAGTTAGTATAATGGCACACAATGATGATTTTACAACATCGCCCACAAGGAATGGATAGAAACCCATTATCAATGCGTCATCCAAACCTTTAAACAGCGCAAGATAAAGCATACCAGTGATTAAAATAATTGTAGTTGCTGCAAAGCATGACAAAAAACTACTTAATGGTTTTTTTGCAAAACCCTTTTCAGTTAAAAACCCAATAAGGAAGGCAGCGATCACAAACCCCCAAAGATAGCCAGCAGTTGGACCGACAAGAACATGCATTCCAGACTTCATTTGTGCAAAAACAGGCATGCCCATTGCACCTTCAAAAATATAGCATAAAATTGATAAAGACCCACGCTTCGCTCCCAAAAGGCCACCTACCAATACGACTCCAATTGTTTGTCCAGTAATAGGAATTGGGCTGAATGGTACTGGAATTGAAACTTGTGCTAGAAGAGCAATTAGCAACGATCCAAGCAGGATGACGGTGAAATTAGCCGTTCTATCATTTATTTGTAAAATACCTAGAGTATTAGAAGAGATTATCTTTGTTTTCATAATGTAAGTTTATTGATTTTTAATTAATTGGTCTATGAAACAATTTCCTAATTAAAATATTAAAAATTGGTTCAGGAACTACACGAACTAAAAAGATGAGGAACTTGTAATACCAAGGATATATATATGTTCTCTTTCCTTTCTCAATAATATTCATAAATTTTAATGCTGCTGCATCTGCTGACCTCATTGGAAAACTTCTTGCAGGTCCTTTGACAATAGGAGTATCGATGAAGCCAGGACAAATTGAAACAGTTTTTATATTATGCCTTTGTAGAGTAGGTCTCCAAGAGTCAAATATCATTCTTATTGCTATCTTTGAACTAGCATAGCCGCCATGAAATGGCAATGGGACATAACTGGCAACAGAACTAATACACACTAATGTACCACTCTTTTGTTCTTTCATTTTTGGGATAAAGGGCATTATTGTATTTGTAACCCCTAAGATATTTGTGTTCAAAATGTAATTGATATCTTCGCTTGAACCAGTATACAGACCATCATCGCCTCCAACGCCGGCATTTGCAATAACGCAATCAATTCCCTGAGCATCTTTAATGAATTGATTTGCAACAAATTTACATTTCTCTGAATCTTGGACATCAAGATCGTAAGTAAATATTTTTCCACCAAGATCTTTACAATTATCGGATATCTCTTCTAGCATCTCGAGTCTTCTTGCAGACATACCTACACACCAATTATGTTTTGCATAAACAATAGCTAGTGCTTTACCAATCCCAGAGGAGGCACCTGTGATAAATATTTTTTTCATAAATTAAATCTATCACCTTCTCTAGAAACATTAAACCTTTTCGATCTAATTGAGTGATATGCAGGGCTATTATTTTTTATGGCAGGGTTTGAATGATTGAAATGTATGAAATGCACTTTATTTCTGTTTGTCGAATTGAGTCCAAACAACTTTTCCATAGTTTCAATAATGAAAGGATGTGGAATTTCGTTCATATTACGATGCGGTATTTCATTTTGAGAATAAAATGTGCCGTCTAAAAGTGCGATGTCTATATTCAAGATCAGTTGAAATATGTCATTATGCCATTTATCCCATTTGTCTATGTCTGGAAGAAAAAAAATAGATTTTTCTTTACCTATGATTCGATATCCTACTGTTTCAGAATACTCATCTCTATGAGGGACTATTAATGGTTCTATGAATAGTTTATCACCAATTTTTATTTCTTTACTTTCTATGATAGTCCTTATCTCAATATTGCCAAGAGAGACCAATTGATCCCATGGTCCATTGTTCTCAAGGAAATCTTTCATCTTAGGCATTGCATATACAGGCATATCCTTCATGCCCATTACCTCTCTACCCAAATGAAAAAGACCAGTGTAATGTCCTACGTGGGCATGGGTGAGAAAAATTCCCATTAATTCTGTTTCATGATCTTCTGTTAGAATTCTGTATTGGCTTGGAAAATCTGGTGTTGCATCAATCATCCAACTTTGTTTTTTCACTGGATCAACAATACCAAGGCAAGAAACTTTTTCCTTTTTATTTGAGTCTAATAGACTAGTACAACACAATTTTTCGCACCCTGCGTGAGGTGCGCCACCATCTTGAGCAATCCCAAGTATTACAGCGTAAGGACGATCTCCAAATAATAAACTAGTTATGATCGCAATTAAGACTATCTTAGAATTTNAGNTCATAATTTTACTTGAATATTCTTCTTGGACATCCAAAATAGTACCAACCAAAAACCTATTACATGTGAAACTGCAAAAAGAAATGAACCATTTAATTCACCACCAATAGGAAGAAAAATAGTTTTGTATAAGTAGTGATAAGCATTTACTGAAACACCTCCAAGTTCAAGGTCAATGTTTATAATTGTTTTTGTCCAAATGCCTGAGAGNATAAACAAAAAAATGGAATTAGTGCCAAAGACTTCAAATATCCAAAATATTTTTTTCCAATGTCTAATGTCTATNNCATAGGTTAAANTCGAGAGNACGATACTTGCAATTCCTCCAGTAAATAGTACATATGAACTGGTCCANAATGCCTTATTGATTGGNAAAATAAATCCCCATAAGAACCCGATGGTTGCAATACAGAGTCCAAATAGTGCCATTCTTTTGGAACAATCTGTATAGTTTTTTGTGGTGTGCAACATACCGCCCATCAGGTAACCNATAATNATAGTACCNACNGAAGGNATTGTACTTAATAGNCCTTCTGGATCAAAATAAATACCAAAGCCTGAATAAAGATGTTTTTCACCAAGTATGAAAATATCAANTTGGCGTACTAAGTTTGAATCTAAACTATAGGGGGCCTCTGAACCACCAAGCCANAATATGCCCCAATAAGAAATCAATATACCTGCAAGTATCTTNATCATTTGTTTGAAATCATATCTTATGATTAGGCAGGCACTAANACCATAGGCTAATGCAATGCGTTGTAATACTCCTAAAATTCGAAAAGTTGACCAGTCCCAATCTTGTCTTATAAAAGGATATGCATTTAGTAAAACACCTGCCATNAAAATTGAAAAAGTTCTCCAAAAGATATGTTTATAAAANTTAGCAGAAGGAAAGTAATGCCATTTTACAAAAGCAAATCTCATTGATGAACCAACAAGAAATAAAAAAAATGGAAATACAAGNTCAGTCAATGTACAGCCATGCCATTTTGCATGNAGTAGAGGNGGATAGACATTAGCCCAACTCCCAGGATTATTAACAATGATCATAAGTGCAATTGTCATACCCCTGAAAATATCAATTGAGTATATGCGACGAGGCTCCGACATGCTTAATTNAGTTTAGAAATNCTTCTNTTCCAAATAAGGTATGCTCCAATTAGCGCNCAACCAAAAANTAAAACAGAATTACTGTANTCATTGAAAATCAAATTACCAATTCCAAATGTGAAACCATATATCATNAATATCCCNGCTATCCATTGTATTAGTATTCCTTTACTGACAGGTTGAATTGTGTGATTAAAATCTTTTACTACTGGTGACCACCAGCCACCTGGTTGCACTCGTTCATAGAAAACCTCTAAATGGTCTAAAGGTTCTGGTTTTGTGAGAAACGTCACTGTAACCCAAGCGGTTATTGCAATTGGAACGATAATCATTAATTTATGATGTACCTGTAATGCAATTCCAAATAATANCGGCGNAGANCCAAAGAGNGTATATTCATTTCCNGATGTAATGGTCTGATTCCAGGCAATAATTTCNAGAGNAAGGGTAATTAATATTGAAGTAGCAAGTGCAGTGATCTCNCTCCAAGCATTNATACGCCACCANAACCATCTNAGAATTAATACNAGNCCNATACCNGCNCCCATNGAAAAAATGAATTCCCAAGCTTTCTCAATACTCTGCATTTTTAGTGCAGTAAATGCAGCAAGGACCATTAGANCTANAGTNATAAGTTTNCCAACTATAACATAATGTCTTTCTGATGCATNTGGTTTATAAAANCTTTTATAGACATCATTTATNANATAAGATGCNCCCCAGTTAAGATGNGTGTCAATGGTTGACATNAATGCNGCAAGAAATGAAACNATNAGTANCCCTTTTAATCCAGGGCCCANGAGNGTATTCATTACNAGNGGNTACCCTGCNTTGACNCCAAGNTCTGANTAGGATTCAGGTATGATAGGAAACATTACAATGGAAACAGTAGCAACTATGATCCAAGGCCAAACTCTAAGNGCATAGTGAGCAAGATTAAACCATAAAGTGGCNAGCATTGCATGTCTTTCATTTTTTGCTGAAGACATTCTTTGGATAATGTAACCTCCACCATCGGTACCNTGATGNCTCCACCACATGACTGTTATGAAAATAAGAAATTTAGAAAAAGGAGATTCCCAGAAACTGGTNGTGGTAAAATCAGNNTCAGGTACNGGNGGTATGAATTTTAATGTATTTTCNTGAATTACCCCACTNTCCAATAAATNAGATAGNTTTTCAAGTAATTGNTCCATTCCTCCTACATGNGCAAGNGCAATTATTGCAAGGGCAATTGAGCCAAACATTGCGATGCAAAATTGAACTAGATCAGTTATTACCACTCCCCAAAANCCAGAAAGAATNGCATAAATGAGAGCAATNATNACGCATAGCCATACTGCGCTCCATTTATCGATATTTAGCATGACAGAAACAACTGCTGCCATTGCGTTAATTACCCACCCCATTACAATGAAATTATAGAGAATGGCAAAATATCCAGCTTTGAATGCTCTAAGAAAAGCGGCTGGTTTACCACTATACCTTATTTCTAAAAGTTCATTATCAGTTAAAACCTCAGCCCGTCGCCATAACCTTGAAAAAAGGAATACACTTAATAGAGATCCCATGAGCAAGTTCCACCAGAACCAATTTTTCCAAATACCTTGTCCTCTCACAAATTCAGTAATTGCTAGTGGTGTGTCTGCAGCAAATGTTGTGGCTACCATTGAGGTACCGACTATCCACCAGGGTAGAGTTCTACCAGAAAGAAAATATTCCTCGGTATTAGAAGCGGCTCTTTTTGAGAAATAAATACCTACGCCTAGCGAGAAGGCAATGTAGGCAAGAATGATCGACCAATCGATCCAGTGAAGNGATATGGATTCAGTCATAAAACCTTTCAATCTTTATTGAAGAAAAGTAATGTTTTAAAATTTCCTTTGAAGATTTACCATTTAGAGACATGCCCAAAGCTCCAATTTGGCACAGTCCAACACCGTGTCCCCATCCACCACCAGATAAGGTTACTTTTTCTACATCACTTAGTGTGTTTGAATTTGCATTAATGATAAAGGCGGAGCTAAATAAAAATTTAGGATGCAAAGCATCCCTTATATCATACTCATTGTAAAGGACCAACTTGTGTAAAGAATCGTTCTTTTTACCACTTATCGCTAGTTTAGTGATTCTTCCAGAGTCCCCTCTTTTAAGTGGAATAAGTGCAACAATTGAATCAAAAGATTCGTCTAGCTTATCATTTATTATTTTTGTTAGCTCTTTATGGGAGTAAGATATTTGCCATCTAAAATATTCTCTCTCTTCATCAACAGATCCAAGATATTTTTTGAGTTCATTTTTATTNACNTGTTCATTATTGCAATAAGATTCTTGAGGNTNTAAAAACCAATTCTGAAGTNCNTTNTNATNTGATANGTCTANTGAATTNTTTNTTTTATTATCAAATATGCTGCGTAAATATTCCTTAGGAACNTCACCCCAAACATTTTCATTATTTTCTGAAATTCCTCCGCAGGATTTTGAATACCTTGTATCGCAGATCTCATCATTGTAGGTCACAAATATGCCACGTGTTTTATTGACCGCTAATTGCGCCGAATCAGATATGTTTTTAGTACCNTGATACCGCTGACAACAATCATCATTGCATGCATCTATGCCAAGCTCTTTGTGTTTTTGTTCTTCAGAAGCAATAATCCATGATCTTGCAGCTATTGTCTGAGCTTCAAGCAGCGATATTGGGCACTCACCGCTCATTTCAGAAGTAGCAACAGACATTAGATAGGATTCTAATCCAATTTCATTTACTATGAAAAGGCTCTCTGAAATAACCATTACTCGCAGAGAGCCTTTAACGGATATACTTATTTTCTTTTGCCAATGGAAGCCTCTACCAGCGGTTATCGGTTCTAGAAAAAAGGTGGAGTTGTTGGATGTTTTCTCTAGTGAGAGTTGATCCCTTTTTTGTCCATTTACAGANAGGTTACTCTCCACAGCTTTTATTTCATATTTCTCATCATCTATATTTGAATAAATGCTTATTGATTTCTGTTTATCGATTGGCAAGACTAGGCCAATGGAGATTGTTGGTTCCTTATTTGGAATAACACCTTTTACTAGCATACGACTGTCATCGCAGCCCCTAGAGCTGCTGTCCTTCTGTCACTTGANATCTTTAAAGGTACGCTTATGCTATTTTTGAACATTTCTTTATGTTCCACATCGCTTTCATTTAAAAATTGACCAAGTCTTTGTCCAATCACAACTCTTTGTAAGCTTGAACCTCGACGATTAAAATAGTGTATGCGTTTATTTACCAATAATGAAAACGCCTCTAGTGCTTTCTTCAGGACCTCATTGAATGTTTCTTGTTTTGAAAGAGAGGCAAGAGTTTTGATTTTGGTTTTATATTTATTATTAAAATTATTTATCATTCCTGCTGGGGATAATTGGGACTCCACTGTATTTTGAGAATCGACATTTATTTCCCATGATCGCAAGATTTCTTCCTCATCATTTAGTTTTAACATTTCACCNTTAAGAATTATACCATCAGCAATTCCTGTCCCTCCACCTATATAGATACCATTATTAATGTCTTGCATTTTACCAATTGTAGATTTCCATTCGCCCATTACACAACAATCTGAATCATTTAAAATAGGTTTAATTTGGTTTATTCGATCTTTCAGATTAGGTATCCTTGGTCCGTTTGCCATTACTACAATACCATTTTGATCTTTTAAGCCCGGAAAACAAAGCCCAAACCTATTTCCTTTAACGTCTTCAATAGCTTTGTGAATAGTCTCAATGATGACATTTCCTTGATTGACCTCATGCTTGGTGAGGGAAATATTTTTGGAAGAATATTCAGCTTTTTGAGTAGTTAATGGTANAGGCTTAAAATGATGGTTCCAATCCGGATGAGTGGAGTAGAGATATTCTTTATGGAATGAGCCAGGTGAAATTTTATTGGACCTAGAACAGAAGGTTGCTGATTGAGTCATGACCTTTGAAGCGCCGCAATCTATTCCTAAAACAATGTCATCGCTCACTAATATTNAATCTCGCTTTGATATTATTTATTCTTTTGATGGATTTTAAAATTCTTTTCTCAGTGACTTTATTGGAATTAATCAGGTCTTCAATGACTNTNATGGATTTNGGTATGTATTCGGGATCATAAATCAAATTATTGCCTAAACAAAACAAGTCAACTCCAGCATTTATCATAAGTTCAAAAGTATCATGTAAGCTATAATGATCAGATATGGCCCTCATACTTGGGTCATCACAGATCACTGGGCCTTTAAAGCCAAGATCGTTCCTTAACATATCGTTTATAATTATTCTTGAAAGTGATGATGGATATTTAGGATCTAACTTTTTATCAAATGAATGGGAGATCATGACCATATCAAGATCTTCATCTTTTATCATNTCATCAAAGGGAAGGAGATCTTTTACTGTCCAAGTATCTGAAATATCGGTAAACCCTTCATGGGTATCTCCAGAGGCCGATCCAAGACCTGGAAAGTGTTTACCGCAGGTGATAACACCTAATAATCGATGCTGGTGGACGAATATCTTTGAATTTTTCTTTACTATTTTTGGATCTGATGAGAAAGCACGTTTGGAATCACTNATNACTTTNCCNGCGCCATGATCTAGGTCGAGAACAGGAGCAAAATTAAGGTTTATTCCAAGACCAGAAAGTGTGGTTGCCATTGATCTTGAAAATTCTTCTGTCATTAATTCGTTTTTTAAGAGGCCTATATGATTCCAGGATGG
Source organism: Fidelibacterota bacterium (assembly GCA_002698235.1). Lineage (GTDB taxonomy): Bacteria > Fidelibacterota > Marinisomatia > Marinisomatales > UBA1611 > NZWG01. The sequence goes on from NZWG01000041.1 coordinate 22,727, forward strand.
TGTTTCCTCGAAACCGTAAACAGTTCTTAGCCTATGGACATCGCCCCCTTCTTGGTCGATTGATATTAATAGATTATTATTTCCAAGAGACTGCAATTGTTTCGTAAGGTCTTTAACTTGTGAAGGTGATTCAATATTTCTGGTTCCACTTCCGCCAATAGCAAGATCTTCATCGTATAAAATGACCCCCCCNATATTATANTCTTTAATATAGCGTTCAATATCGCTACCNGGCTCAACNGTCTTTCCACGAAATCCAGCAATAATGAGTTGCCCAATTTGTTGTTGTATAGTAATTGACATCCTTTAAAAATAAATTGAATAAATTTAATCGCGAATGAAAACATTATTAANATTAATTAAAAGTTCACTTGTTATTTTTTTGGTGCTACTNTTCCACCAGAGCTGTGTAGTTGGGGTTGTGCCAACTCAGGGAGGATTACAAAAAAAGTCAACTTTCAGGTCNGGTTTGGATGCACTTTTAGATAATGATTGCATGCAGTTAAGGGGTAAGAGAGTGGGGCTTATTACAAACCAAACAGGCGTTAATAATGAAATGATGCAAAATATAGATCTTTTCATTAAATCAGAAAATGTTGATCTCAGAGCTATATTTAGCCCAGAGCATGGTCTTTTTGGAACAGNATCAGCAGGTAAGAAAATTATTAATCATAAAGANACTTTANATGGCGTGCCTATATTTTCACTTTATGGACATACCAGGAAACCATTAAAGGATATGCTGANAGATTTAGATATACTGGTTTTTGATATTCAAGATATTGGTATAAGATCTTANACATACATATCGACGATGGGGCTAGCGATGGAGGCAGCTTTAGAACAAGGAATAGAATTCATGGTCTTAGATAGGCCTAACCCAATAGGTTTAAAAAAAATAGAGGGCAATGTACTAGAAACTCAATTTAGTTCATTCATTGGTATGTATCCCATACCNTATGTGTATGGACTAACCTCTGGNGAGCTTGCAATGATGATAAATGGACAAGGTTGGCTAGGGAANGGGAAATGTGACCTGACTGTNGTGGAAATGAAAAATTATGGTAGAGTCAGTACCCTTGATGAGNTAGGCTTCGTTTGGGTTCCCACTTCNCCACANGTTCCTAGTTCTATTACACCGATATACATGGTCGCAACTGGTATTCTTGGTGAACTAGGTATTTTCTCAATTGGTGTTGGTTATACCACACCTTTTATGACCATAGCGGCACCTTGGATTGACGCAAGCGAAATGGCAGANAGAATGAATATGCTTGGTCTGAAAGGTGTGATGTTTAGACCTATAAATTANAAGCCATATTATTCCTTTCATAAAANNCANGANGTAGGTGGAGTTCAGATTCATATTATTGACCAGGATGAGATTGATTTGATTGCTATTCAGTTCTATTTCTTGCAAGAACACAATGTACTCTACCCCGATAAAAATCCTTTTGAGCAGGAAGAAACCAAACATTTAAAAATGTTTGATAAGGCATTGGGAACCGATGTAATAAGAAAGAATTTTTCAAAGAACTTTAAAGTCTCTGATATTCAGAAAAATCTAATGAACGGCCTTGATGATTATAAAAATATAAAATCTAAATACCACTTATATGATTAAAAGACTCATTCTTTTTACTAACCTTATCACATGCTATGCATATGCTAATGGTCCATACGATTGGATCGAGGACCTGCCAAATCCTTGGGAAATTGAAGAAAAAGAGTTTGAATATTATTTAAGTGAATTTCATACAAAATACCCTACGTTTAATTCAAGACTTAAGGGAATTAATCTGTGGCGAGTTGGAACTCCATATGGACTCTATTGCCTAGGAGAAGAAAATGAAAAAGATCAGGATCCTATAATTCGTTATGACTCTTCAGATTGTACGGTTCATGTACTAACGACTTTGGCCTATGTAAAAAGTAAAACAGCTANAGAAGCGCGAAAAAANATGATTGACATACATTATAAANTAAATGAAAANAACAAAAAAGTTCCTAGTTANGATTNCCGTTGGCATTTCACNTCTGATAGNATTTTAAATCATCCANTNATGCTTGATATAACATCNTCANTNATAGATTCATCAAAAATAGAAAATGTTATTGTTGAATTAAATAAGAAAAACAACGGAGAACTTTTTTTGGANATTGGTTGGTCATCAANAGAAAACATTGGATTTATACCTTCNAGGCTANTAGATAAAGTTGTTCTATCGAAATTACCTTCAGTTTGTGGTGTNGCTTTTGTAAAAAAAGATTANTTCAAANTNGGCATTGTAATTGCACATGAAGGATACCTTATCGATCGTTTANATCTCATTCATGCNTCCAGTGAATTTGGAGAAACAGTTAACATCAATNTTTTAGATTATCTTAAGAAAGATAAAAAATATAGATTTGACGGNGTTCTATTTTTTGAAGTATTGCCAAATAATTAAATCAAGGTGATATCTTTGTTATTATGTTAAATTATACTTACCCTGCAATTCATAAATTATAATCTTTGAGGTATTATACATGTCTAATTGGGATAAAAATCTTTTTATTGACCATTTGAGAGAACANTGCACTAGAGAAGTTGCCAAGGTAGGTGTAATGATTATTGAATTTTCTGAAAAGCATGCTGATGACATCTCATGGGGACGTGGTTCAGACCACGGAACGTTAACATACAGATGNGATACTGATGTNGGNGCANTACCTCTTTTTCATATGACCTCAACAGGGCAGTTGAANCTCCANATCAATTTTATGCGTTCAAAAGATATCCCGCCAATGGTATTGCGTGATGTTGTTCTNAAACTAGAAGCTAANTTTCTTCGTGACTATGATGATATAGAATATCCCAGCGATGTATTNGTTCCTATGGATGAACTTTTCCATACCTCTAATCANATTGAGAAATTTTTAAAGACCATTGAGGGAGCAACATACCGCCTNCGTCAATAAGTACGTNTANCTAANGGTTNATAANTAAACTTTCATAATTTTGNNTTNNAAGTTATGTATTGATTNCNAGAGTTTGGCNNCATGAAAACAATTCTTTTACTTTTAATCATTTCTNCTCAGGTTTCTGCTTTTGATTCCAATTCTGAACTGCCCATAGGTTTGACTGAAAATGAAGTTTNTAGGTTAGNTGAGATATATTCAATGGGCAGGGAAACCGATCCACCACCNTCTCCAATCAGAAATATCGCTGAATTCGAGAGAATGCAAGGTGCNTTAATTCGATATCCNTTTGGTNTATCTACGGATATTATTTCAGAATTATCATCAGGNGTAAAANTTTATTGTCTNGTATCNTCTAGNCAACTNAGTTCTGCTNTCTCTATNATGGAAANTGGNGGTGTTAGNATGGATAATGTTGAATTCGTTATTGGTCCAACAGACAGTTATTGGACTAGGGACTATGGGCCTTGGTGGGTTGTTGATGGTGATGATCGGGTCTCAATTGTAGACTTCACTTATAATCGCCCTCGTCAAAATGACAATGATGCACCATTAAAGATATCTAACTATTTAGATGCCCCATATTACGCAACTGAGATAGTTCATGCTGGTGGAAATTATATGACCGATGGTTTAGGCGTGGCTGCATCTTCAGACCTTGTATACGAAGAAAATACAATTTCAGAGGATGAAATTAATTTGCTAATGCAGAATTATTACGGAATTGATACATATCACGTAGTGAGCGACCCAAATAATACTTATATAGACCATATTGATTGTTGGGGCAAGTATTTAAGCTCAACCAAGGTTTTGATAAGGCAAGTACCTAATAGTCACCCTCAGTATGATGAGATAGAAGAAGTTGCAGAATACTTCTCAAACTCTTTAAATGATTGGGGAGAGCCTTGGGAGCTTTACAGGGTTTGGACTCCAAATAATCAGCCATATACTAATTCATTTATTATTAATGAAAAGGTATTCGTTCCTGTTACGGGAGGTAATTGGGATGACGATGCTCTCGAAGTCTATGAAAATGCTCTGCCTGGTTATGAGGTTTTAGGTTTTTCTGGTAGCTGGGAGTCAACAGATGCACTGCATTGTCGTGTTAAGGGTATTCCCGATATGGAGATGTTACAAGTTTTCCATAATCCATTGGATAGTGGTACTGCACCTGAAACTGGTGAGTATCCAATCCAGGCTTTAATTGATGATCTTAGTGGGGCGGGTTTAATAATAGATTCAATGAAAGTTTTTTGGAGGATATTTGATTCTCAATATTGGTCTGACCAACAAATGTTCAAACTAGACTCACCTGATAATGAAAATTTTTGGATTGGGGGTATTCCTGCCTTATTAGATACTGGTACCATTCAATACTATATTCAAGCGGCAGACTCTTCAGGGCGCATTGAAAAAAGTCCACTTGCAGGTTGGCACTCATTTGTTGCAATTCCAACAAGCGCATGCTTGACCTGGACAATTGGAGATGTCGATAATAATGAAGATTTAAATGTAATTGATCTTTTATTACTTACGGATATTGTTAATAGTTCCGTGCTAGGTGTATGCCCAGAATCAATTTCAGATATCAATAGCGATGGTGAGATATCTATTGTGGATATAGAACTTTTAGTTAATATTATTATGAATCAATAAAGCTACCCCAGTACCAATTACAAGATCATGCTAATTAGTAAAAAAAATGAAATCTTATTTAGGCAAAACTAAAACCTAGCCTAAATTCGCCAGCTATTTTTAGGAATAAAAGTGAAGATAAAAACAAAAAAATTAAACGATTACNCTNGAGAGNTTGCAATAGACATCCAATGGTCTGAAATCGAATCAGATTTTGAGNGTTCGTTAAGAAAGTTTAGTAAAAAAATCAAGATGCCAGGGTTTCGTTCAGGCAAAATCCCTAGAGANAGACTGCTTGGNCAATTNCAGCAGAATATNGAGGCAGAATTCTTAGACTCTAATTTCCAAAAATATTATTTAATGGCGATNCAGCAAGAAGGAATGGTCCCNGTNAACAAAGCTGANATAAAAGATGTTAANTTNCAGNTGAATGAACATTTGTCNTTCATTGCAGAATTTGAAATTGAGCCAGAGGTGTCTCTTCCCAGAATGAAGAAGAANATGCTNTCTGTTCAGCGCACNNCATATGTCCACGATGACCAAGATATTGAAGATGCAATAATGCAATTAAGAAAGGCTAATGCAACTATGTCTACTGTTGATGATGGAGCTGAAGAAGGTGATTATTTGATATGTGCCTTACAAAAATTAGATGAATCAGGCGTTCCAATAATTGGAAAGAAATTTGAAAAACAATATCTTCGTGTAGGTAAAGGGTCATTTACTGATGATCAAAAAAAGAAGATGATTGGTCTAAAGCCTGGTGAGTCAACTAGATTAAGGTTGCCCGTTAATCAGGATGGCGGAGACGCTGATTATGAATTAACTGTTGATAATGTTGAGCGCGAGATACTTCCAGAGCTTAATGAGGATTTCTTAAAACAGGTAAATCCTGAATTGGATTCTATTGATTCACTGAAAAAAGATGTTGAGAAAAAAATAAAAGAGAATTTTGAAGAACGTTCCAAAACTGCTTATGATAGAGATTTGTCAGATGCATTAATTGATAAAGTCAATCCATCTTTTGCTCCTTCAATGGTAGAACATTACTTAGCTAATCTTATCGAAGATGTTAAAAAACAAAACAATGGAGAACCTCTGGATGATGAAAAAGTTAGGGAGCATTACATGCCCTTAGCTGAGAGAAATATAAAATGGTACTCACTGAGAAATAAATTGATAGACCAAGGCAATTTGGAGGTTCTCAAAACAGACGTCGAGGAAGAAATACAAAGGCTAGTGGACAATACGCCCTCCTCAAAAAATGAGATTCAGAAATTCTATAAAAAACCGAGCAATCTTAAACGGTTAGAGGATGGCCTGATGGAAAAGATAATCTTGGAATACTTGGAGCAATTTGCTAAAGTTAAAGAGGTAGAGGTGCAAACAAAAGATCTGCGAGGACAAGAGAATGAACATTGAAGAAAAAATATTAAATCAACTTGTTCCGATAGTTGTAGAGCAAACAGGTCGCTCAGAGCGTGCGTTCGATATATTCTCAAGACTTCTAAAAGAGAGAATAGTTTTTCTTGGAACTCCAATCCATGACTCGATGGCCTCACTTATCATAGCACAGTTACTCTTCTTAGAAGCAGAAGACTCGGAAAAAGATATTAATCTATATATCAATTCACCAGGTGGTGTCATAACCTCAGGAATGGGTATTTACGACACCATGCAATACATTAAACCCGATGTTGCAACCATATGCTTAGGACAGGCTGCTAGCATGGGTGCATTCTTGTTATCGGGTGGAGCTAAAGGTAAAAGGTCGGCATTGCCAAATTCTAGGATTATGATTCACCAGCCGATGGGTGGAGCAGAGGGGCAAGCTA
>NZWG01000042.1 GCA_002698235.1 Fidelibacterota bacterium
ATAAAATGACAAGGCGATGGTATCACCAGAGGCATTATTTTTACCTTGATATATAGAATCTTCAAATACATGATAAATTGTTTTTGCCATTCCCTCTATTCTTAAGGAATCCAATATCCCATTTTTAAAAAAGCTAGTCAAAGTAGTTCCTTCCATCCTATCTTCAAACTTAAGGCTATCGCCAACCTGAGTGGAGTCGACAATAGATCGTTGGTATCCTCTTATAGGGGTTATTGCAAATGCATTTTTAGGAATATGTAGTTTTTTTAATATCTCTTGTTCATAGTCTAAAATGATTTTTTCCCCGGTTAGTAGTCTATAGTTTTCTTTTATTTCTGGTTTAACATCCAAAATTGTTTCTTCATTCATTCTATTATATGTTGCTATCCCACAAGTTGCTAATCTAGAAGAGTCTTGAATGGTCACATTGCCAATTGCTATGTAGGAGACTCCATCTCTGGTATTTTCTTTTTGATATTCAATTCTATTTGCATTTATTGTCTGACCTTTTTGTATGAGAGTGACGTTGCCACTTGCAATTCCGCTATCAATATTTGTGAAAATAGTGATGGTATCAGCTTTTAGGTCATAATCATTATCCCATACATGTGAATTACCAATACCAAGCAGCCTATCTTCTTTTGAAAAAAACTTAATAGTATCACAGACAAGATTCATTTGATCTTTGAAAGCAGACACTTCATCATATAATATGGCAAGTCCATCCTTTTCATATTGCCTGCCTTCTTGACAATTAAGAGTTAGGTCGCCTTTGGTAAATACCACATCACCGGAAATGAACTTTACTTGCTTTCCATCTAATGATTTACTCTCAAGTATGTTTGCCTTTTCCAAATAAAGCCTTTCATTTGCATGAAGTAGGAATCCGAATTGGAAAACAACTAAAAACTCTAATATTCTTTTAGCTTTTGGGAATATCATAGAGCCAATACAGTTTGTGCTAATGTCATCATAAAGTAAATTTACGCCACTTTTTTAACAGTTGAGAAAAGTAGATACAATGAAAATCCCATTACAAAAATTTTAGAGATTTTTAATGTTTAATTAAATTAATTCTTGAAAAAAATAGGAGCATAAAAATTATGGAAAATGGATTAATAGTTGAAGAATTGATTGTTGGTGATGGCGACGAGGCACAGGATTATAACAAGGTTGTAGTAAATTATACAGGGACTCTTCTAGATGGTTCCATATTTGATTCTTCTTTAAAACCAGGTAGAACTCCATTTACTTTTACTCTCGGTGCAGGATCAGTCATAAAAGGTTGGGACCAAGGAGTGAAAGGAATGAGGGTTGGCGGTAAGAGAAAGTTGACTATCCCTCCAGATCTTGGATATGGTGATAATGGTGCTGGAAATGTCATTCCACCAGGAGCAACACTTATTTTCGAGGTTGAGTTGTTGGAGATTGAAGTTTATTAAATAGCCACCGTAGCTCAGTTGGTAGAGCAACGCATTCGTAATGCGTGGGTCGCTGGTTCAAATCCAGTCGGTGGCTCTTTTCAATCAACCTTGCGATAGTATTTTGCAGATCGCCATGCTCCATAGATTTCTCCTAAGTAGACCACTGCTGCAGTCGTAAAAAACAGTGGCCCTGCAATAGCCCTTTTTTCTTTTATTGAAAAATATGCAGAACTTCCTGTTAGATAGAATGTCCAAAATCCCATTATACCATCCATTATTCTACCAGAATAAGCTCGACCAGCACCCGGTATGATCGTAGATAATAGCGCTGCAACTAAAGGTGATCTATTAGACGATTGTGATTCATCCTGTTTGACAAGGTCTATAAGTCTTCCATCTTCTCCATTAAATGGGTACTTTGATTCAAGATGGTAGTTATATGCGAAAGGATTGCAACGAGTTATTCTTTCAGATGCAATAATACTTCCTTTTAATATTCCATTGCTACTTATGGCCTCAGCTCCATAATTAGAACAGCTGGGGAAGAATTGGCAATTAAATATATTGGTATTGTATGATAAGCGTTGCCACAGTGAAATTGGAAAAACTCCAATCCTATTTAGAGTCGGACTTCTTTTAGAGACCAGTAGTGTATCAGCGGGGTATTTTGATTGAGCGCACAGTAAGGCATGAATCATTATCATAAGTAAAATACGGGCCATATTTAAAATTAGTTAGATTTTTATTAATCTTAAACTTGTTCCTATTTAGATTTTAACTATAATGGAAAGTTTAATTGATATGGTATTCTCCAACCCAGTTTATTTAGCTATAGCTGTTATTCTTGCTATTTTATTGATATATGCCCTAATTAAAAAGGTTATAAAATTAATTTTAATTATAGGCATACTTTTAATTATTTATGTGGTCTATTTGAACTATACAGGTCAAGAGGTCCCCAAGAATATCGATGATTTAAAAGAGTCAGTCTCTGAAAAAGTAGAAAAGGTCAAAGAAGCAACTGCAGAATCTATAATTGAGGCAAAGGAATCAACTCGTAAAATAGTGGAAGAGAAAGTTGAAGAAAAACTCGATAAGTTGCTGGGTGATTAGAGGTTTATAACAAATTACTTGCAAGTTCTGGAAGCTATCTTGGTTCACCTTTCTCCAAAATAATATGGGCAAATACTCCTCGTCCTTTCATTCTAGTTATTAATTNGGTTAACCNATTTGACTTCTTATNTTTTTTGGGTTGATTTGATGAATATNGCCCATAAATACAATTTNCTTCTCTCCAGACCGTGTTGTAAAGATTTTTATCTCANGGGGATTTAAATTTTTATTTATGCTTTTAAAAGAAGTTAACATACAATGAGTTATCTTTTTTAAAAAGTGACCTTATTAGGGAATAAAGTCAAACATAGCCTCTAGTATTTGATATAGGATTAGGCTGTAAATCAATGCTAGGCCGAGTAATNCAGCAGGGGTTATTCTAAAACGAACACGAAATTCATTGTGCCCNTTTTTATGGTCATAATATTCAATTAATACCTCTAGCGTTAATTTGCTTATATAAATACACGCACAATACAATACCAATAGAATTATCTGATCTGTGGCAGAGAGCGATTTCAGCCATTGTCCAAGATTCACTTTAGACCTTTTAAAATAATTTTAAATTCTGATAATATCATTGAAGTAGCACCCCAAACTATTTCACCACCAAGGTCAAAATAGGGGACAGTGCATAGTTGATCAGAAAAAAGTTCTTGTTTTATTTTCAAGTTATTTTCAAGCATCAAATCATTTATGGAGACTGAGAATATTCTCTTTACTTCACTATCTTGAACTTTTGTGTTCGGTTTTTTATTGGTCCATCCTACAAATGGAAAGATTCGAAAATTAGATACAGGAACATAGAAAGGAGTAAGGTTTCCAATAACCTTAATGACATTTTCATCAACACCAATCTCTTCATTTGTTTCACGAATTGCAGCACTCTTATTTGATTCGTTATCTTTGGCTACACCACCAGGCAGAGATATTTGGCCTTTATGATGTTCAACATTTTGACTACGTACGGTAAGAAAAAAAAACCAATTTTCACCAGATGGATACAGTAAAAGTAATACAGATGCAGGTTTCCCTTTGCTTTCATCACCTGTTGAATATCTGTTTGGAATAATCATCATTTTTTTTTGTGCATTCCAACCAGGGAGAGGTGTTTCTAATTTGTTTGATAGGGCATCAATAAATAATGGAATCATAGCGAGAAAAGTTATCCCATTTTTAATTCTTCTACCCGAACTTTAGCATTCAAAAAAAACCAATGAAATACAAACACATTATATGGGATTGGAATGGCACATTGCTCGATGACACATGGCTTTGTGTGGAAGGAATCAATAAAAGTCTTGAAAAAAGATCTTTACAAACAATTACAGAAGAAATCTATAGGAAGGTTTTTTCATTTCCTGTTGAAGATTATTATAAAAGATTAGGATTTGATTTTAAAAAAGAACCTTTCGAAGTTGCTGGAGATGAGTTTGTTGCATATTATGGTAAGTGCTTCCATAAAGTAAAACTTCATGAAAAAGTTTCATTTGTTCTNGGNTCNCTTGAGGCTNTTGGTTTCAGCCAATCCATTCTTTCAGCNGGGAAACAAGAGTATCTNGATCAGTGGGTCAANGTTCATGGCTTATCAGATTATTTTATGATAATACGTGGNATAGATAATCAGTATGCAAGAGGGAANATNGAACTAGGTATCTCATTTATTANNGAGCTTCCTTTTNAAAAAGAGGAAATCATAATGATTGGTGATACAGTTCATGATAGCGATGTTGCAGGTGCTATGGGAATAGATTGCCTTTTAATAAACCATGGTCANATGGGGAATGAAAAATTAAAAGCGACAGGGAGAAAAGTCTTTTCTGATATGGAGCAAGTTCGCAACTATCTAACTCGATAGAGATTAATTAGCAAGATCTAATATATATAATACGTCATATATATNTATTGACCCAGTTCGATCGANATCGGCAGCTAAAAATTCAACGGGTTGTAGAGTNTANAATTCTAATACTGAGTTGACACATAATAAAGCATCNAAANTTGTTATTGATCCATCTCCATTGACGTCGCCTATTCCATGTTGATCAGATCCTTGAGCAAGNGCAACCACTGATATTGTTTGTTCATCTTCAAGGTTATTAATTCCACGAATATTTAGAGTTATGTTATATATTCCAGGTTCATCGCAAAATANATCAGAGGTTTGGCCAACCCCAAATATTTCTGATTCAAANATCCAATTTCTTTCTCCAACTGGCCCAGTTGATTCATCAAAGAAATGAAAATAATCAGGGGCATATATGACATTTTGTGTTGTTTTTGGATTAGCGTTTAAGGGACCTAGAGGTCCTAGAATTGTATTTTCTAATTCCATTTCAATTTGATTAGGTTGCTCTTGNTCATGGTAAAATTGTATATAATCATAATCGTTAGGATAAGTTATTGAAATTGGATATTCTGTAATCAATTGTAANGTATCCCATTNAATAAGCCCAATATCATCAAACCAAGAGTATGCCAATCCTGAATCAGGAATATCACTGNTTGCTCTAATATCAAAAAATCCGGCTTCTTGATTAATTGGCACATCACCCCAATATTTTTGCCAGCTAGATGTACCAGATATAGAATCNCCTGTTGATACTGTAAATAAACTTTCGCCTGTCCTACCAATTGCCAACCTAGCTTCGAGAGTTACATTCTTTGAATTTTCTGTTTTAATGAAACCATGTATGGTATGATCTAATTGATTATCATATGGGAAACGATCTTCAAGGTTTGTAATAATATTATTAGGAGATTCCGATGACCTTATATGCATAAGTCCATTACTACCTCTGCGGTATATTGAATCTTGAATCATTTCATTATCACTGTTGATATTCCACAGACTACTACCTTCATCCTCAAAGTTTTTCATCCAAACTTTCTCTCTGCCAATCCTAAAATGAGTTATGCTAGGGTGTCCATTTAATATTGAGCTAAGGCTGCCAGAATTTGATAATGCTATTGGCTCAGATTCAAAATAATTTTGCCCATTTAATAAAATGGGTTTGGAATTGCCTGTCCGCACGCTATGTTGAATCATCTCAACCATCATTGAGCTTGTATCCATTATAACATGTGCTTTGTTATTATCTTTATCTACATGAACGTATGTGTCTAGATCTTTAGAAAGTTGAGCAATATGATTTAGAATTTGATTGCCCAATTCACCTTCTGCTGGAACCGTTAAGTAATCATCAATATATATTGGGTCAATCAAAAAATCAGTGAACCCTGATTCATCTGCCTTTGAGTTCAGAATCATGGATGGGTATGTCTCAGGGTAATTCAAATCAAAGATAAAGTTTCCTAGAGAGTGTGCAATTAATTTACCATTATATACTTCTACTCCTTGAATGATGTGAGGGTGGTGAACTACAACTAGGTCTGCACCTTCATCAATGGCAAAATGCCTAATGGCCCTGTCCCACATCTTTGGTCTATCTAGTCTCCAAGAATAGTCATCAATTTCAGTCCCTTCTTCGGGGCTCATATCAAACCCAACGGCACTTGCTGGATTGGTTTTTAGACTCACAAATGATTCGGTTCTTGTTATTGAGTCATAGTCAGAACCCGGTGCCTGTGAATACTCACTTCCTGCATGCATTTCAATGACGATTAGGTCTGCCAACGAATTAACAGCTTCTATCTGTTGTCTTAGATAGAAGGGAGTCATATATGCAAATCCAGATTTATTTTCACCAGAATTTAGATATGGTTGGTAATTATTATATTGGCCTGTTCGATCACTTGATGCCAAAAATGCTATTACTTGTCCTTTTACAGATTTTAGTGCGGGAAGATATGCTTCATAACTATTCATCCCGGCTCCGGAATGAACGATCCCTGCTTCATCTAATATGTTTTGAGTTTGTACCATTGCGGGTTCCATATAGTCAAGGATATGATTGTTTGCCAATGAAACTACATCGATACCTCCGTAAATCAAGCCACTTACATTTTCTGGTGCGCAGCGAAATACAATGCTTTTGGTAGGATGGGGGTATCCTTGATTTGAAAGGGGAATCTCTAAGTTTGCAATGGATAGATCAGCAGCCATTCCAAGTAATTCTAGTGTAGGTTCAAATAATGCTTGAACTCCTTCGTTCGAAATAATTCCATCGCTGTCCTCAAACCTTCGTCCCATCATAATATCGCCAACAAAATTCATTGTTAATGGAAAGCTTGAGGGGCCTTGGTCTAGTTCGACTGTCGTTGTTGCCCAACCCCGTCTACCAGTTTCATCTTGAACCGTTAATAGGACATTGTATTCGTGATCATCTTCAACGAGATAGTTATGATTTGGGTTTGCTATGTTCGATGTGGTCCCATCACCAAATTCCCAGTTATATGTGAATGAATAGGAGTCTGTATCTGATACAATTGAGTTAAAAGTTACATTGACCCTTCTGTTCTGATTCCGAATATTTCCTATTTCATAATTGATTGATACGCTTGGGCTAATTGCCAAATCACTTGTGATATCTCTAACCATGCTAAAATGAATACTGCCTGGATTACTGGCAGTATCGTCATGGTTATTAATAAATTGAATTTGATTTATAGGTGATAGTGAATCGTGCCATGCCAGCCAATCATCTCCTAACGGGAGCCTGTAAGAATTCCAATTACCTAACTCATTAGAACCTTGGTAAACTGGAATCCATTGTTCTATATCTAGAGTGTTAGATCCTGAAAAAGAATAACGAATGAAATTATTTTCATTAGCAAAACCAATTGCTTGAATCTCTGACAGGCTATCAGTTTTAGTGAAAATTTGCAAAGTAGTCAATGAGTCGGGGGTAAATGAATCAATCTGAATAGCCTTCCAGCTATTCCCAAAAAGAGTAAAGGTATAGCTATTACCCGGGATTGTATTATTTGAATCTATGGTATATGATCCTGGATTTATGTCTTCACTTGCAATGCTTTCAATAAATAGTTCTTGATTAAAATGTAGTAGGGTATCTGGTGGACTATGCCCAGGGAGCAGGTTGGATACTTTTTCAGACCATGGTCCAACATTGTTGAAGTGATCTACTCCACGAATTCGAAGCCACCATTGTTCTGTATTATTTAAGCCAGAGATTATTTGATTATCAAGTCGCATGTATTGAAGCCGGGCATAATCTGATAAGTCAAAAATTANTGGTGTATTAAAGANAGTATCCAGTGANGCNTCAATTTGGTAAGACTTAAAATTAGTATCATAGGTTGGTGTCCAGGTCAAATAGANCTCATTTGAGTTATCCATATTATAGGCTCTCAAAAATTCAATGGAATCAGGAGGGGTATTATCGGATGCATGTTCCCAGTGCAAAAGGTATGATTCAGTGGCTTCAATAAATGGTTGATAATATTCTCTTATCAAATGAAAATTATCAATACTTGTAGGAAATGACCCACTTCCATATGCTGTTTCATCTGACATCCCAATATTGTCAAAAAGCATTGGCTTCTCATCTAATTCAACATGGATCCATGGTTCATATACAGAAAAGCCGCTAACCTGAGATTGGAGATCAATCATTTGTACTCCGTTTGTAGGGCCTTTTAATTCAGTTGCCATTGTAATTGGAAACTCGTTGTATCCATTATTATAAAAAAGTATATCGTCGTAGAAAGCCTCATAATAATCAGTTACATGCAGAGGACTGGGGTTATTGAACTGCCCCTCTAAAATAGGATGTTCATGTGTGAAATTTATTATGTCAAAATTTTCATCGCTGATGTCTCTTATTGGTTTATTTGTTAATGGATTTTGTGCTCCTGCTGCAAGTATTACTGATTTACGTGGGAGGTGGGTATCATTATCAAAACTATGAATTGCGAAAACAAGAGGATGGTGTGGATATGTGTTGATTAAAGGACCTGTTACGTTTTCTTGAAACTTTTGAAAAACAGTATGCGGATATCTAGATGGATCGGATAATGATTTACTATTTGAAAAATTGCCAACTCCTGTCCATAAAACTTCTCTTCCTGCTCCATTAATCATGAAAGCATACGAATCAACTTGTAAGAAAAGATCAAGCGCAACATAAGGGGCTATGAAATCATCGCACGGGTGAGGGACTTGGATTATTACCTGCTCTCTTTCTGCATTAGGATTAATTATAAACATCCCCCAACCATTACGAAAAGCACCAACAACATCATCCTCAGCATTTCCAGGTTCATTTATATCAATATAACTTGTATCGAGTTGCTCTCTAATGATGTGGAAGGTTCTGCTATAGACCGTGTCTTGAAATATGACCAGTTCATAGAAAAAAGATTGCAAGGAATCTTGGAGTAGTGAATCTACCTGGGCAGTGTCACCATCGACAAACGCTGAAAAAATGGTGTCCCAGTAGTCTAGAGTTGGGCTATTCTCTTCTAGCCTATCATAATTACCAAATCCATTCGTTTGAATATCCAGCCAGTCAGGACCATAGTTGTTATAGCCATCTTCAACAATCCCCTCTGTTACATGACTTATCCAATTGTCATAGGAAGAGTTTGGTGATTCTCCTAAAACAAATCCAGATATTGCTCCCTCTTCATAGATGATATCACCATTCAAGATGGTCAAAACAAGCAATAGGATAGGTGTTCGTTTCAACATGAAATAAATTTAAAAAACTTTCTCCAATTTTCACTAATTGAANGGNAGAGCGCGTAACAAATATTGATTACTTAAGATAGACTAATTTCTGAAAATCCCGTGCACCANTAATATCAAGCTGAGCAAAGTATATTCCAGTCCCTACGNCATGGCCCAATTCGTTTTCTCCATTCCAAATAATGGCATGCTTNCCAACGCCAAAATGCTCAATTGAGATTTCATTAACTTTTTGACCNAGNACATTGAAAATGATNATTTTAGAANTTGTTGGATAGGNGATTGTAAAAGGAATATTGACTGAACCATTAAACGGATTAGGNNACGCAGGGAGAAGAGNATATTCAGAAGGNGTNTGNTCTTCATTATCANGAATATTTAGATAATTCGTATTTTGCATTCCTGGAGATCCAAATCCAGATGAGCTGGACCAGGATTCAGCTAATTCGTTACCTAAATTAGAATTTTTTAATTCAAGAGTCGGTCCGTTTCCGTCCGGCTCGATCGGCCATGGTGACTCATCATCATAATTAACAGAATCAATAAGGACTCCTTCCAGATCAAAGATTCTTACCTCGTCACCACCTCCGCCAAATCCAAAGTCAAAAGGNCCTACGATTGGGATCTGGTTAGAGTATAGCTCTGAAAATGCTTCAAGATCATTTGATATGACTAAGTATTCACCGCTTGGAATGATNGTCTCATCGGGNAAGTTANATGAATGGTCATTATCATCNTCTTTCAGTTTATANCCAGAAACATCAATATNCATATCTCCTGGATTAAAAATTTCTATCCAATCACCNGATTCA
The DNA here is from genome assembly GCA_002698235.1 of Fidelibacterota bacterium. Classification (GTDB taxonomy): domain Bacteria; phylum Fidelibacterota; class Marinisomatia; order Marinisomatales; family UBA1611; genus NZWG01. The sequence goes on from NZWG01000042.1 coordinate 9,960, forward strand.
TGGTCCTCAGATGAATTANANTTAATTTCATTAATTACCAATGATCCGGAAGTTAATTCAGTGGGAAGAAAAACTGCTGTTAAGGTCATTGCATCTTGAACATTGATTCCCATGGTACTATTTGAATCTGGGAATTCTAACCAATGACTGAATTCAAATCCATCACTCTGAACTGCTTTGACTTGGATTGGTATGGATGGGAAGTAATATCCTTGCCAACTTGTTTCCGAGATATCAAGAGTATTCACTTTCACATGACCACCCGACTCTGGAGTCCGAGAAATGGTGATTTGAGAAATATTTTCCAAATCAAATTCATCCATCAAATGCATTATAGCATAGTTTCTTCTTTGATTTGCAAAATTCCCCATTTGGTTCAATCTATTTTCCCAGTTTGTAGCAGAATTAGGCCGGCGTACTTGATGCGCTGGTATCATTTCTTCAATGTTGCCAGAAATAGAATCAAGTCTTGTAGTTAAAAACTCTGGTAATAGAACAGTATTAAGCATATCACAATAGACGTTTATAAATAAATTTTGAAAATTTTCATTTTCTATAAGTTTTCTAAAAACAAATGTGCTCCAGGGGGGATTAGGCCACCCTGGACCATTTGGATCCAAGGCAAAGCCAAGNGTGTTAAAAGTATATGCATATTGGTCCCATATTCCAAATCCGAAGTCTGTATCATATAGTATCCAACGCCACTTACCTCCAACTCGATGGTCTCTCCAAAACTTGATATTATTACCAGGCCAATCTCGATTATCAATAAAAATTTGGAAAGCTTGATAACTCATATACGATTCAATATCGATCCAGTTATCCAAAGCATTTTCAACAATTGGATCATTCATTTCTTGTGTTTCAAGATAATTGATTAGCACTTTGTAGTCGGCATTCGTGCCATGAACAACATTTTCATCATTTACACCTTCAATATCTAAAAGATCTATATGCTCTGATGAGATTGAATGGTTGGAAGATATAAAATGCTCGCTCACCTTTTCTCTAATGTTTTGGATGCCCCAAAACTCTCCATTTATATATAATATTGCAGGTCTGTATCTTTGATGGTCGATGTCGAGGTCATTTGTAAGACTGGTAGTGAAACCNTCTCTTAAGATAGTCGATTCCCAGTCATTNCCTGAATTNCGTAANACAAAAGATTCATATTTTTCAATATCNGAGCTTGGGAATAGTTTATATTCAAAGACGCTTGGTCCAATATGGCTCCTTGAAAATATGGACATGGACTTCTGAGGGAATGCTCTACTCCAACCTCCAAATATTTTTGCACCTGCGTCTGCGTCATATCCCGTTCCATCAACTTCCAATATTTCAAAATGTATTGGACGCTCCCAATCTTCCCAGAAGTTTGCACCAAAATAAGGAAAATTCCAGGTATCGGCATTTGGTCCCATCATGTACATACCCGTGTCCGGATCAAAGAAACTATTAGGATCTGTTGTAATAAAAATAGCAGGCAGCTCTGAAGGAATGTCTTCATTAAAGAGGTAAGTTTTTGTAGTAATGTTTGACTTTACCCATCCATCCATAAATGATCTAGCTCTAACTACCGTGGAACTATTGAGAGTGATTGGGTATTCATACTCAAGGTCAGATGGAGTTGGGGGACTTCCATCTAAAGTGAAGTGGATTGATGCTTCATCATGGTTGCTTTCTAACTCAATTAGGAGTTGATTTGAATCATAAAATCCAGATTCTAAAGATAATTCCGGCGTGGATAACGAACCCTCATAAGAAAAATTAGAGTTTGAAATCCCCGGTGTCGGTTCGCTAAATAAACCCCAATCGCTGCTCTCATTCTGTCTGCCAAAGGACATATCTGTTTCTAATTCAATTACATTGATTGAATCTAGAATAGTTTCGTTATTAGAGCTTAAAAATAATGTTTCACCATCTGAATCAAGTCTAAAATTCGTATGGAAAAAAGAATTTGGCACGGCAATGGATTCGTTTGGCTCCGTTACTTCATCTAAAATAGCTCCGTATCCAAGAGTTAAAAATGGTATGCAACTTAAGTCAGANGAGTTAGAAGTNTAATTGTGAACNTCAATCGCTAAAGTATTTGTNCCTTCTAGTAAGGGGAAATCATTNAGGTCAATATCTATTTGCTCAGGAAAACCATCAGCATAAATTTCTGCCTCATGTAGTGCCGTTGCTGTNGTNGTATGATATACNNCTGAGCCAGGGCTACCTAGATTCCTACGAGAAAATTCTATGCCATTTAGATAGGCAATATATCCATCGTCATAGTCGATATGGAATAGGGCTTTGTAAACGATAGAGGGATCTTCGATCTCGAATTCTTTTCGAACATAGACACTGATGGTTTGAGATATCTCTGTGTTGTCNTCATTATCACCATAGCCAAACCCNCTCTGGCCTGTGGGCCAAAAACCTATGTCTGTTTGCATTGACTCCCAATTAGAAATGGGTTCGCTATTACCAACCCAATACTTCCAAGCGTCGCCCCATTCAATCTTTGCATCCCACTGAACTACATGTTCTTTTCGGTCCTTATTNGATGCAAATACAACCAAAAANTCACTTGGATCTAATTCAATTGAGGGAAAGACCCATTTTGAAAGGTCATTAGAATCATCNGTTATGCCAAAGCCTAGAAGATTTATTGATTCATTGCTTGAATTATAAATTTCTATCCAGTCTGGGGTTTCTCCATCTTCATCGTAAAGATTGTCCCCATTACTAGAAACAATTTCATTTAATTGAATTGACTGNCCAAAGCCAAACGAAGAAACAAAAGTAATAGTGATAGCTGAAAATAAATATTTCATTATTTATGTAAAACGTCCTTTGGAAACTAATAACTCAGCCCATAACCAAATGGGAAAAGAGGATCGTACTCTGCATCTCCTTCATTTAGAGGTAGTTGATCCGTATTTTTAGGCCATGAGTAGCTCAGTTTACCAGTAGGGGAATAGTCCCCGTAAAGGACATCTGACACACCTTCTCCTGCCATCCCTGGTAGCCACGCAGCGATTAATCCATCCCAGTTGCTAACATGGTCTTCAATGATCAAAGGCCTCCCAGATAAGACCACNACAACAAGTTTATTTCCTGATTCATAGCATCTTTCCAGTACTGCTGTGTCNAAACTACTTAATCCAATAGTTGGGTTATCGCCAACTCCCTCTGTATATGGATTTTCACCAACAACTGCAAGAATGANACTTCCNTTAGATAGGTCCTCTGCTCTCGGGTCATATGTAATCAATCCTTCACTATCAATGGCTCNCTCAATTGCNTTGAGTATACTCGTGCCACTTGGTTGGTAAGGAGATTCCAGTTTGGACTTTTTAAATTCATCCATGCTTATATCGCCATTCGAATCTTTATCCANGTTTTTAAAGAACCCATTTGCACTACCCGCATCGTATTTTGCGTCATAAGCGCTCTTAAAATAAGAGGTGACCTCAGAAAGATCAAGTTTTTCATCGTTATTATTATCAAGAATTTTGAAGTCTGGTGTTGATCTTCCTTGCCACTCAACAGTCCATCCACCATTTTGCATACCAAGATTATTAGCTCCTGATCCAACTANAGTNACCTTTTGATTTTTCTTNAGAGGCAATACGTTTAACTCATTTTTTAATAATACCATACTCATTTTAACTGCATTNCGTGCGACTTGACGATTTTTCTCTGATCCAACTTGAGATGCGTGATCTACCTTTCCATATGGGTCATNAAACAAACCTATATCATATTTTACACGAAGTATTCTAGTGATNGCATCATCTATCCTGGATATAGGNATAGAGCCCTCTTCTACTGATTCTTTCAATAGCTCAATGAATGTCTTGTAGTGGCTGTTTCCATAGAGAGCACCTGGTACCATCACAAGATCAATACCAGCATTTATCGAGGTAATAATATCAGATTTATAGTCGCCNGGAATTTCATCAATNCCTGCCCAATCTGTTACAACAAGGCCTTCAAAATTAAGCTCTTCTTTTAGGAGGTCGTTTATCAAAAATTTGCTGCCGTGGCATTTAACACCGTTCCAACTATTGTAGCTGATCATAATTGTCTTTACACCTGCTTTGATNGCTTCNAAATAAGGGGGAAGGTGGANCTTGCGCAGTTCNTCNTCTGTTAATTTTGTATTCCCTCTGTCTATCTTATAAGTATGCATGCCNTCCTGTAAAGATCCAGTTTCCCAAGTTGTTCCTCCATCTCCAATNAAGTGTTTTGCGCATGCAGCGATTNTTTTACCTCCAAAAACATCTAGNGCGTCTTCNTAGCCTGTAATGGCAGCGTGTGTTAATCTTGTAACNATNTCAGTAGATTCGCTAAAACCTTCATACTGTCNACCCCAGCGGTCGTCTTTTGGAACAGTTATGCAAGGAGAGAATGTCCAGTGTAATCCTGTAGCGGCAACTTCAACAGCCGTTGCTTGGTTCACCTTATACACAATATCNGGGTTGTTGCTACACCCTAAACCAATATTATGAGGGAATACAGTCGCGCCCACTACATTGTTGTGACCATGAACTGCATCTATTCCATAAATTAAAGGAATTTTTAAACGNGTTGAGAGNGCCTGCTTTTGATAGCTGTTGATCATGTTTACCCAACCTCCTGGAGTATTATCANCTGGTACTGAACCACCGCCACTGAGCAGAGAGCCTAAAAAGTACTTTGCTATGTCACTTTCACTATCGAGCATTCTTTTGTCTACTTGCGTCATTTGACCGACTTTTTCATCAAGGGTCATTTTTTCAACGAGTCCTTGAACGAATTCNTCTCTAGTNTGCTCTTTACTAGTGCATCCACTTACCAAAAGGCAAAGCGATAACACATTNANTATTTTATAANNTATTTTCACTTGTATGGGTCCTTCTNTTTACTATTTCTACTGGTAGTAGTGTGGTTGTTGAACTTATTTTTTCACTTTTTTCACTTCTAATATTTGCATTTAAAGAATCAAGCGATGCTTTTGTCAAAAGGTCTAGGTCTGTATCAATGGTTGAAAGTTTTGGGTAAAATACTTTACTATAAGGCATATTGTCATATCCTATCATTCCAAAATCACCAGGGATTCTCATTCCATTTTCTAAAGCGGTATGTAAAAATCCAAGAGCCATTTGGTCATTTGATGAAAATATNCCCATGNCATCTGAATTATCNTTTTTGATNTTANNGAATGCAGATTGTCCAGATGCAAATGAATAATCTCCTTGGAATTCCCAATCGATATCATATCCTCTCTTTCGTAGAGCATCACTAAAGCCATTCTTNCTAAGATTTGCTTCCCACTTGACCATTGGGCCAGTAATTACGCCAAACCTTTTAAATCCAGNATCAATCAAGGCCTCGCCAGCTAATCTTCCTCCNTCGTATGAATCAAACGTAATGGTTGGAAGTACATTCCCATTCACTGGNGCAATGGAGATAATAGGATATNGGCTTATCTTTTTTAAGATCATCTCATAGTCCTTGCTTTCCAGAGTGGGTGCCATTAATATGATNCCGTCGTGNAACTTAGACATTCGGTGAATTTTTTCAGGNAGGTTGGATGAATGCTTTNCGGAATGTATACTGATCTGGATATTCATCTGTGATGCNGTNCTGTCAAAACTCTCATACAGACAAGAATAAAATTCTTCTGCATCGTGTTGAGTCAATACAGCTATGTCGATTGGAATACCTATATCCTTGTATTGATTCAATGATGTTTTATATCCAAGGTCTCGGGCTGTATGAACAATATCATAAACACTCTGNGACCGACCTTTNGCNTTCCCCGAGAGCACCCTTGAAACAGTGGCTATGGAATAACCTGACTTTATTGCTATTTCTTCTAACTTGATCTTCATTTGCAAAAAAATTTAAAGTTTATAAAAATAATTTGCATGGTTTTATTTTTTAAAGCTAGGTTTGGAAATTATGGTCAAATCACACCTTAATTAAGTGATTAATTGATACTAATCGTTACTTAAGACACCTAAAAAAGTAAAGCCATGAATAATTTCGCTCTAATAAGTTTTGTTTTAGCCACTGCTTCAGTTGCTTTCTTAACCTATTATATTGTTCAGCGAATGCAGCGGTCCGATAGTGCCACTGAGGAGTATTTTACAGGCGGGCGGGCACTAAGCTGGCCTGTAGTAGCTGGTTCTCTTTTATTAACAAATCTTTCCACCGAGCAGCTAGTCGGATTAAATGGAGATGTATTTGGTGATAAGGCCCTAGTTGGTGTTGCCTGGGAGGCGCTTGCAGCATTTGCAATGATTGCAACTGCACTGATCTTTTTGCCTCGATATTTGGCAAGTGGATTTACAACAACTCCTGCTTTTCTTGAGAAGAGATTTGATAAGACAACCCGATCCATGGTATCGGGTTTATTTTTATTTGGTTATGTAACCGTACTTTTACCTGTTGTTTTATATACTGGCTCGTTGGCCTTGAAAGGTATGTTCAATTTGGAATATCCCATCTGGGCGATTGCCGCAACCATCGGTGTCCTTGGTAGCTCTTACGCTATATTTGGGGGATTAAAATCAGTTGCAGTAAGCGATACTCTGAATGGAGTTGGTCTTTTGATAGGCGGTTTGGCTATACCTGCGTTAGCGCTTGCAAAGCTTGGTGGCGGATCGTTTACAGATGGTTTGTCTACTCTATTTAATACAAAACCTGAATACCTTGCTGTATTGACCAAGACCAACATAGATAATAAAGTGGTTTCAGTTCCTTGGCCAACGTTATTGACAGGCATGATGTTTATTCAGGTCTTTTACTGGTCAACCAATCAAGTTATTGTGCAGCGGGCTATGGCTGCAAAGAGTCTTGCAGAGGGCCAAAAAGGTGTTCTTTTTGCTTCCGCCATGAAATTGGTAGGTCCCATCATGCTATGCCTCCCCGGAATAATAGCACTTCATATGACAGATGCTCTTGACATAGCAAAGCAGGACCAGGTCTATGGTGCTGTTGTAAGGCATGTATTACCAGATTGGTCAATTGGCCTATTTGCTGCAGTTTTGTTAGGGTCTATACTCAGCTCTTTTAATAGCGCTCTCAACAGCGCATCCACACTATTTAGCCTCCAATTCTATAAAGGGTATATAAACGAAATAGCAACGGAGGATGAAATTGTTAGAACTGGGAAAAATTTTGGAATCATACTCGCAATCGTTTCCATCGTGATAGCACCGCTTTTAGCACAAATGGAATCGATCTTTACCTATTTACAAAAGATCAATGGTCTTTACAGTGTCCCTATTATTGGGATCTTCATGCTGGGAGTTGGGACAAGGCATGTACCTGCTATTGCAGCAAAAGTTGGAATGGTTGTTGGAATGGTTTCCTATGCATTTTTCACGTTTGTGAATATTAGCAATGTGCCTACTTTCTTTGCGAATGGAGATGGCGATCTGCACTGGCTACATGGTTATTTTATCAGTTTTGTTTTATCGGTTGGGGTAATGCTCATTATTGGTTATGTCCAGCCAAAAACAGTCTCTGAAATGGAAGCCAGCGACGAGAGAGATCCTGCGCCGGTAGATATGACCCCATGGGCCCAGGCAAAGAATGTTTCATACGCGATCATGGCCTCAACCGTCGTAATATATTTACTACTTACTTTAGCATCAAATTAGAATTAACAAAAAAACCGTAATAACAAGGAGCAAATAACATGAAAAAAAGGAACTATTTGATACAAAAGATCGCTTTTGTACTCTTACCGATTTTCATACTTGGTCAAAGTATCAACAATTTTGATGTTGAGGCAGAACCAGGATATTGGGGCGTGGAGAATTCAGACAATGCTGATCCTGCCCTTAGTAACACCACTTTAACTACCGTCAGTGATGCATTTGAAGGCGCCGGCGCCTTGCAAATTGATTACAGTGCTCACAATAGCGAGCCCTGGGGCGGATATACAAAACTTTTTCATTATGCTAACCCGTTTGGAGAAGGCACAGGTTCCCCTGTTGAAGGCACTTGGATATTAGCTCCAGAAGCTGGAGCATTGCAGGTTGGCCCTGCNGCTAANAATGGNGANTGGTGGTCTAATNCAGAAGAAGATGTTACTACTAGNGCATGTTNTTTTGATGATCACTATGTNTTNAACGNAGATGGATCTTTTCAAAATGTTATGGATGGAGAGACCTGGCTTGAGACATGGCAAGGTGTTGAATCAGATCAGTGTGGTACACCTGTAGCTCCACATGATGGTTCCAATGCTGCTACCTGGGAGTATGACGATGTGAGCGGTGAAGTTACCTTGACTGGTCTTGGTGCATATCTGGGAATACCGAAGGGTGTTAACGCGGGACAATTGCCTGATGTAGACGTCCCTGAATCTGTGACATATATGGTTACTCTTGAAGAAAACGTAATGACTGTTGTAATTGAAACTGGGACAGGAACTTTTTGGACATATAGGTTGCATGCGGTCGAACAGCCATCTGCCTTATCTGGTAGCTGGGTATTATCACCAGAAGCTGGAGCACTGCAAGTTGGCCCTGCAGCTAATAATGGTGACTGGTGGTCTAATTCAGAAGAAGATGTTACTACTAGGGCATGTATTTTTGATGATCACTATGTTTTTAACGTAGATGGATCTTTTCAAAATGTTATGGATGGAGAGACCTGGCTTGAGACCTGGCAGGGTGTTGAATCAGAACAGTGTGGTGCTCCTGTAGCTCCGCATGATGGTTCCAATGCTGCTACCTGGGAATACGATGCTGCCTCTGGCACAGTAACCCTTACTGGCTTAGGTGCATATCTGGGAATACCAAAGGGTGTTAACGCGGGACAGCTCCCAGACGTGGATGTCCCTGAATCTGTAACGTATTCTGTTACTCAAGAAGATGGATTCATGACTGTTGTGATTGAAACTGGAACAGGAACTTTCTGGACCTATAAGCTTGTTCCTGCGCCTCTTTCTATGGCATCAAATAATTCGTGGATGAATGANGATTTTAGAACTTTAATTGAAATGAGACCTCGCGACGGTGGCCCATGGGATTGGTCTGGTTATGATAGTCTATCTTTTTCCTATAACAATACTGTTACTCAGTCAATAGCAGATAGGGTCCACCTAAGACTGAACCTGAGTGATTATGCTGANATCGCAGATCCATTGAATTATACAGGGCTTGGAGAATATTACTACTCCTTTCACTATATACTAGATAGTGAACCAGGCTGGAACACCGTAACACTTCCACTAGTTCGTAATGATGACTGGGGTGGCGGTGGATTTAACTTAACAGGTTGGGCAGGTGAGACTGGCAATGGAGAGCTTGATAAGCACGCCATTGGAGGTTTTCACCTTGAATTTTCTATAGGTGGCGGTGGAGATGGTGACCATGTAACTGGTACTGTAGTTTTAGATGATTTTAAATTAACAGGTTCCCTCAATGCATTGACCAATCCAGGGTTTGAACTTGAGGATGCTCAAGATGACGATCTGGGTTGGGGTACAGCCATAGGCGGAGGCCACGCTGAGGTAGTGACAGATGCTGCAATGGCATATGGTGGAGAAAGCTATTTAAGCATAGGTGTCCTTGATAACTGGGCTGTTGCCTACACTGAAGATATTGTTCCTGCGCAATTTGGTGAGACATGGAGGTTCAGTGGTTTTGGTAAAGAGGTCATGGGAGATGGAGCTGATGGAGCAGCGTTCAAGCTAGAGGCTAAAGATGGATCTGGCACTGTTCTTGGTACAACTGGTGATGTATATCTGCCGATGACTGGTGAATGGGAGCATCATCACATTGAAATGGTTATGCCAGAGGGAACGGAAGCGGTCACTGCCGTGGTCGTAGCATCTCGCTGGGATGGCGTTGAGGTTGACTATGCATTTGATGACATGTTCTTAATGAGCATGGGAATATTAGATGTCGTCCCTCCAGTTGCCGTTGGTGATATTAGCGCTGTGCCTGCAAGTTTTTATAATTTGGTTACATGGACAGATATTGATGGTGAGGATGGAGAAACTTACCACGTATACGCTAGCACTTCCCCAATAACCGATATTAACGATAGCGCTGTTGATGTTGTTGCAACCAATGTTTTAGAGGGTGCTCAAGCTGCGGTTCACTATCTTTTCCATCCACTAGAAGATTCTCAAGTAACTTATTACTATGCCGTTGCATGTAAGGATGCTTCAAATAATGTTGGTGCGGCTGGATCTTCAGAGAGCTCAATAACCAACACTGCAAAAGGTGTCCCAACCATTTCAATGACGCCTCCTTCAGCCTTTGCGGCGGATGGGGATTTAGGAGAGTGGTATGATAGTGGTATTGAGCCATTTATGATGGGAGTTGATGACAACTCCTTTGGAACACCACATCTTGGATTTGGTTCTGTAGACGATGACAATGATCTGCATGGGACTTTCTTTATCGCGGTAGACAATGACTACTTATATATTGCTGCTGAAGTCTTGGACAACGTTGTTGTTGATGATCAAGAAAGTGGATGGTGGACATCAGATGTAGTTCAGGTATGCCTTGGTCTTTACGATCAGCGCGGTCCTAAACACGTTGGAATGGAGAGAGGAGAAGAACCAGATTATAAAATGTATTTTCTCCCAGATGGAGCGTACTCTGACAATGGCGCAGGGATGTTGGCAGAAAATGGAGATGGCAATTATCACCATGAAGTTTTCAACCCTGATTATGTTCTTGAATTTCGTATTTCATTGGATGATCTGGTCATTGATGACGACGTAAGGTTCACTCCTGCAAATGGCATGCGTATTCCGATTGAGCCAATGGTCCATGATAATGATGGAGAAGGCTGGGAAGGTTTATTGGTAATGTCTCCAACTAACAATGACAATGCCCATTCAACTTGTGAGGTATGGTCAAGTACTTGGGTCGGAGATCGGTCAACTGTAATGAGTAATGGTGAAGAAATTGTTGCAAACGAATTTGCATTGCATCAAAATTATCCGAACCCATTCAATCCAGAAACAACGATCAAGTTTTCAATACCGAATACTCAAGATGTAAACCTGTCTGTCTACAATATGCTAGGACAGCGCGTTGTTACATTATATAGCGGTGAGCTACAAGGTGGCAATCACATTGCAAAATGGCATGCAGGTGACATTGCTTCAGGTGTTTATATTTATAAACTTACCTCTAGCAATAAGACGCTAACTCAAAAGATGTTGCTTTTAAAGTAGCATTTAAATTCACAGAAAATGAGGGGTGCTTGCGCCCCTCATTTTCTTTTACGGAAACAATCAATTATTAATTAGCTTTAGCAGACCATTATTTATACTTAATACAAAAATGCTACGATATTTAGCTCTAATACCTTTAATTACTCTCGCTTTGTCTCAGACCACTGGAAAGATCTCGGGAATTATAGTTGAGGAAGATTCTAAAGAACCATTACCTGGGGCAAACATTTACCTAGTTAACACTTCATATGGAACAGCCTCCGACGCAAATGGAAGATTTACGATCATAAACATCCCTCCGGGGAAATATATTTTGAAGGCTGATATGATAGGGTATAAATCTGTTCAAATGGATGATCTCGTTATTTCTGTCAACAGGACCACTTCATTGGATATTGAAATGTATCAGACGGTAATTGAGGGTGAGGTAGTTACGGTTGAGGTCTCAAGACTAACACAGAAAAAAGATCAGACCGGAACCATTAAAAATATTTCCAGCGAAGAAATAGACGCCCTTCCAGTAGAAAACATTGGAAGTGTGATCAATATGCAAGCGGGCGTTGTGAATGGGCATTTTCGCGGTGGTAGAAACACTGAAGTCACATACATGGTAGATGGCGTACAGGTTGATGAATCTTTTGGAGGCGGCAGCGCCGCTGTAGATATTCAGCCTGAAGCTGTACAGGACCTAGAAGTGATAACGGGGACGTTCAATGCTGAATATGGACGAGCGATGAGTGGGGTCGTTAACATGGTGACACGGGATGGAGGTCCTAGGTTTGAAGGTTCCATATCAGGTGCAACTTCAGCCTATTATACAAATAGCACTGATAGCAACGGAGATGATATCTTTATCGGATTGTCGCCTAGCGTGAATCGTAGCGAAGATCTGAAATTCAGTCTTGGTGGACCTATCCTTGGTGAAAAGGTCACTTTTTTTACTAATCTTCGTAAACAAAACAATAGAGGCCATCTCAATGGTTTCAGAATATTTTCCGTAACAGACAGTAGTGATTTTTATTCAGATAATCCTAATGAGTGGGTGTCTTCGAGGTCTGGTGATAGTACATATGTCCCAATGAATACGGGAGATAATGTCTCAGCACTATTAAAGATCGGGTTCAATTTTATTAAAGGGATAAGGTTCTCATTGTTGAATTCCTACAGTGATGATAGCTGGTATTGGTATGACCATTCGATGAAGTATAACCCAGATGGTAGAGTTGGAAGTCATAAAAACACCATCTACACTGCTTTTCAAATGAATCATATGATCACACCTAAGCTTTTCTATGAGTTGAAAATTGCATCTATGAAAAACAATACTGGGACATATCTTTTTGAAGACTCATTAGATACAAGGTATGTACATGATAAATATCTTGAAAATTATGGATCAGGTTTTTTTACAGGTGGGCAACAAAAAGAGCACACTAAGCATAGAGATCTTGACAGAACAATAAAATTTGATCTTACCTGGCAAGCAAATCACAATCATAGCTTTAAATTTGGTTTGATGGGAATCTCTCATGATGTAAAGCACAAATGGCAGACCATAAGAAATAAATACGATGGTCAGTCTGACCTTACTTTATATGAGCCTGAGGTTTTTGGTGACTCTACTGTTTACGCTGATATATACAATGTCGAGCCTCAAGAGGCAGCGGTGTACATCCAGGATAAGATGGAATATGAGGATATGGTCATCAACTTTGGATTAAGATATGATTACTTTGACCCAGCCAGTTTTTACCCATCGGATAGTCGTAATCCTGCCAATCAGTTGGTACTACCTGATTCAATGATGTCTGATAAAGTATCTGCACCGGTCATAGATCAGATTAGTCCGCGTATAGGATTTGCATATCAACTAGGTAATCAGGCTGTTCTGCACTTCAGTTATGGACATTTTTTCCAGATGCCTCCGCTTTATTCAATGTATCAAAATAAAAGCTTTTTGGTTAGTCCAAGTGACTATTCTACCACTATGGGCAGCGTATTGTTAGAACCAGAAAAAACAATCACCTATGAGATTGGTCTGTGGCAAGAGCTCGCACGCGGTCTGAACTTGGATGTGGCTCTATTTTATAGAGATATTTACAACCTACTGAGTACGAAGATCATTTCTACTTACAATCAGATAGAATATGGTCTCTATAGTAATAAAGATTATGGAAATGCAAGAGGGCTCGAGGTAACACTTGACCTTGGCTACGGATCTCTAAAAGGGATGATGAACTACACACTTCAGTATACTCGCGGAAATGCAGATAATCCGACCCAGACATTTGACAGAGCTGGAAACAATATGGACCCTGTTAATCGTTTCATCCCCATGAGTTGGGACCAGAGACATACTCTTAACGGTACTTTAATGTTCTTAGGCGCAAAGTATGGTGGTACGGTTACTGCATATTATAATTCTGGTTCCCCGTATACCTTTTCTCCACAAAGCGAGAGTGTGCTTTCTAGGATAAATCTGTACCCCAATAATGATTATAAGCCCTCAACCTACACAGTGGATGCAACCCTATATTATAATTTTAAATTACTAGATCGTTTCTCTGGAAAGATCGATCTAACGATCTACAATCTCCTTGATAGATTAAATGAGAATGGAGTTGATAGTGAGACTGGACGTGCATACACAGCAGTCATAAGGGAAACTGATTATGCGGGACACCGCAGCGACTTTAATGATTTTGAAGATCGTATTAAGAATCCTTCAATGTTCTCATCTCCAAGGATGGTAAAGCTTGCCGTAGGAATTAATTTTTGATGAAAAA
>NZWG01000043.1 GCA_002698235.1 Fidelibacterota bacterium
ACATCTGGAATGTCTCGATATTGACCCATGAGAAGAAGTGGTAGAAATAATACTAAAGATATTTTCTTGATCATCGTACCACCGCAAATTTTCCTATGTATGGATCGCTACTAGCCCCTGAGGGTTCTTCTACGTGGAAAATGTAAAGCCCTGGTGCAACCTCTTGATTATTCACTGAACGCATGTCCCACCATGCATTGCCAGATTCTGGGTCATCATGGTAAATAGTACTGACGCTCTCTCCATTTAGAGTAAATATTCTTATCGTACACATAGCAGGTAAGTTTGTAAATCGCAACTGGCGTAAGTGCTCACCCTCTTTAAAACCAGAATTTACCCTATATGGATTTGGCACTACACCTACATCTCCAAGTGAAGCTACTGGTGTGACTCCAGGATAGACCTGAACAAAGTTTCTATCCAACACTGTTGTCCCTTTCGAATTTTCTATGGAAGCGTAGCCCTCAGGATCAGCCCATTGATCAGGATTTGAATAATTAGTATCTACGACTACTTCAAACTGGCCATCTCCAATATCGGCGTAAGTCTCTTTAAATGGAGGTTCAACTCCCATATCATACGCAACAACTGAGTATGTATATTCTAAACCATCTGTGACATTCTGATCTTTGAATAAGTATCTCATTGTATCGCCATTTACTACAACCGGCTCATCAAGTCTAATCATATCTAGTCCCGTGTCGGTACCTAAACTAAACCAAGGGAAATAGGGGTCCTGCCCATTGATGGGGTGACCTCTTCTAGATTCTTCTGGACAATCAAATCCTCTTGAATAAACACAATGAAGCGAGTCTTCTTCTGCAGAAAGATCGTACTGCATATAAGGTCTCCAACCTGCAAATATTCCATCGGTGTCATAGATCATATCTTCAGGATTTCCCCAGGTATTACCACCATCTCTACTCTTATATACCTTATAACCTTCAAAATCAGCGTAACCTGTAACTACATCTCTGGCATATTCGGCAGCATCATCCCAATATACATTGACCTCTCCTTGACCAGTGACAGCATGAACAGTCGGCCTAGTAGGTGGGGTGAACCCTTGATATCTAGAGTTGTACATTACCTGAGCAAATCGAGCATTATTTACAAGATCTGACTCAGTTTGACCAAAGATGATACAGAATGAAAATGGGACCTCTCTTCCAACTGGAAGATCGAATGGACCACAACTCATGATCAAGACACAGTCCAATCCTTCCGGGTCTCTCTCGTAAACAGATTCAAGCTTCAATCCTTCNACAGAATCAAAATGAGGGTTTAATTCTTCGCCAAGGTCNGTTCCCGGNTTCGGGGTGTGAAAGTGCCAAGCTTTTTCACCCTCNCTTAGATTAGANGTATCNCCNACCATTANCTTATACAGAATTTCTTCTTTATTCTTTGCTACTGGACACCCTTCAGAGCCAGCATAACAGCTACTGGAATTAGACTCGGGNGATACAACACCTGGACGTTGATACCAGTCTACCCAATGCCAATCTGTCATTTTCAATGGTTCNCCTGGGAATATGTCGATCGTACCGTCCTGGTCNAGNTCAACTGGATCNGTNGCTCTAGGCGAGTCAAGTAATTGNGTNGCNACTACACCAAAGTTATTTCCTGGATGAGAAGTCGCTGAAGGCTCGTCAAGCGTGTAGCCTCCTACGCCTGATACNCCATCATGGTCTCCNATCATTGCCATGCTAATTAACATTCTATCATTGTTTACTTCAAAAATATCCCAATAATACTTCATAAANTCATCATCATTGGTATGAAGNCCACCATTATANCCTGCCCAATCTCCCATNAANACATCAGCGTCCATATAAAAACCAAGAGAGGTNCCTTTGTANTCAAATCCTTTGCCTCGGTTCAATTTTGTACCNTCAGGCATNACCATTCCTTCTCCACATTCNTGATTGCCNTCTTTATCAAGAATTGGNTTACCCTCNTCATCTTCAGCACACCAATCGCCACTTTCATTNCGCACTTTAACNGTNACAAACATGATATCTTCTGCATAAGANACACCATAGGAGTGCGCNGTAGCCTTGACCTTAAGACCCATTGGNTAACCGGTCTGCTCATATTTATCNTTGGTNTTTACATTATTNGCCCTGTGCGACCATCTGTCATCAAACTCCATGTAAACATCCATATCAGAAACAAACCTTCCAGGAACNTCTTCCCAGCAATTNGGATCTTTTCTTGAATACGAGCANCCAGGNAGATTAACATTGAAATCTTGAGACCACCAGCCNGGCCANTACGANTCCATCATNCCTGTAGANAAGTTCATCCTAGTTGGCCACGTATTAGAATATGCNGAATGTGCTAAAACAGGATAAGTATCATCGCCAGATACCCANGGCGTTGAACCAAAAACATCACTTGAATTAAATTCTGTCTGATGNGAATTAGTCCTNGCTANAGTNGANGCNTGCCANTCCGTTTTNTANTCTGTACTAATAAAATGTGACTCTGCCGCATTGGCACCATAGTAAACATAATTGTCATCATCAGTCCATTCTTCAAGGTCATCACCATAATCATANAAATCAAATTGATCTTCTCTACTNATCANAGCAGGNCTCAAGGCCCAAGGNTANATTAANCCAACTTTTGCAGTCGACTTNTTAGGGTCAGAATCACCAAAGGTACTGAGGACAATCTTTCTGTCTTCATGGTTGAAATAGTATTGNTTGTCCGAATTAATTTCCTCAACAGCAAATTTTTCATTATCAGGNTTGTAAATNCCNTCNTCATTGCTCGCTTCAAACAATATTCCTTTNTATGTAGTGTCTCCATTGGCAGGGTACCAATCATCATANGCNCTAGANGATTCCCATATACTGTATACAGGGAAACCATCATCATCCACAACTGTCTCTANATTTTCCCAAGTGAAGTGNGCAGTATTCTTATTNCCAGGTATTGCNCCNATGAATGAAACAGCAGGNAAATAAGAATAATCACCCCAGATACCAGAAGGATGGAAATCCCAGTTAATAAAACTTCCATAATTGGTAATTGCACTTTTTACTCTNCCCTGATCTATNAAACCCTTNGCTCTATCGCTCATGGGATTTGTAGGAAATGGATTATCACCTATTTTNGCAACTGAAGATTGCCTAAAGGGGTCTGGCAATGACACNTCAGCATCTTTCANTCTTCCATCCTTAGCAATAAGCACAGAAACAGCCANCATTGANATTANAGAATATTTATTCATATCAGTCAAAGTCTATCCTAATAAAAAAGTTAATCTCTCGTGGGGACGANAGCCTCCAAGGCCTNTCATAATANGCNCTAGATTTATCAGCATATACACCGGCACCATTAGGNTCTGTTCCAGGAAGACCAACATAGTTAGTGTAATAAGTNCCNGGATCATCAGGCTTGCCTGTCANAGCATAAATATCATAAGCGTTTCGAATATCCANAAGGTTAAAAAGATTTAGCCCAAGAGAGAANTTNTGGTTCATCATTTTAAAGTATTTTGANAAAGATAGNTTNACGTTCTTATANGCAGGACCACGCTTTGAATTGGGTTGNCTTGCATCCTCAGCAGGGTCNTTNCCTCTAAAGATTATGGGTGTATATGGNTAGCCACTCTGATAAAATGCNGTTAANCCTGCCTGGACACCAAATGGAAGAAATGTGTAGAAATAATATGTCAAGTCATGCGGNCGNTCNTAGTANGCTAANTTTTCNTGACTGGGCGCGTCAACATACTGACCTGANATNCTGGCCCAGGCATACTCACTATTNGTCTTNGCAATNGAATAAGTATACTGGAGCTGAGACCCAAACAATGCCCAACGCCATTCAAGAGTNAGGTCTANNCCNTTTGCNGAACCATAGTCNCCATTCGTTGCAACCTGGTATTGNTATACACCAGACCTCTCAGTNTTGTACCGTGTAAGCTGATCCATATCCCTTACCCATGCCCCAACNGAGTAGGCCCAATTTTCTCCAACCTGCACATTAAAGCTNGCTCCATATTGCTGTGTCCTTTGAGCATTCATNGTCGCATTTCCAACAGCACCCTCTCCTTCNTCAAATANTTCTTCTGGGTCTTCTAAACTATTTGTATTCAGATAAACATTCTGGTANATAGGGTTTTGNAAATAAAGTCCATAATTAAATGTNAAAGTAGACTTATCAGTGATAACATGACTGAACCCTATTCGAGGACTTATCTTNTAAGCCCAATTTGANTTTTTGAGCATGATTTTTTGCCTTGCCAGACCTGCAATNTCAGATGCTTCCTCAGTNGCTCTATCCCACTTATCATTATCATTAAGATCAGAAAAAAACCAGGGGCGGCCNGGNCTGAAATTNCCTAGCGTATCAGACCANACTTGTGAATTATAATCAACCATGTCNATNCTTATGCCATAATTAANTACCATCCAAGGCACTTCAAATGTATTCTGTATGTATGCAGAAAATTCTTCNGGCTCACGAAAGTCATCCCACCTACCATTGTCATTTGCATCTGTGTATTTTTCACCTTCATCCCATCTGCCATTATTNTCACCAGCATCTGCCTCTTCATATCCCTCNTCCCCAAGGATAAGTCCATCAGGACCGGTATCTTGCCAGTACTCAGCAAANGTCTGAATCTTTGCTCCAGCACCNAGCCAAGGATATTTTACTTCATAAAAGTTCAACTTATGCGATTTNTAATCTACCCCAACCCTAACCTTCCACTTATCAGTTAATTGGCTGGTTATATCAAATCTTACTTCATCNGTGATAGATGTAGANCTNGCGTAGAAAGTATCATGNCCNCCAAACGTTCTTCCTTCATCCCATGCTACACCCGTAATGTCAGGCATGTAATAATAGGGATTAGGTAGACCAGGTATAAAACTAAGGTTNTTAGGAGANCCAAANTANCCAGGTGCATTCTGCCAATTGAGTCTAATACTTTCATAATCATAAAATGGTTCNAAATCTTCATACATCTCNGGNTCCAACCAATAGTCGCCATCTTTNTTCATTAATTTCTTGATCANCTCTGGCCCATCCCATNGNNNATCNCCNTTAGANTCTGTNAAATNNTCNCCTGGNTCCCNTACCCCATTTCCATTATCATCATCNAAATCTTCTGCTAACTCCCAGTTCCAAAGNCCTGGCTCAGCACCNTGAAACCAGCCNCTTCTTTCNTCAACGTTTGTGTATCGAACCGTNTCNCCATCCTCACCAATTGNATAAGGCACCACNAAAGGATTCTCAGGNTCNGANATCTCTTTGTANCCNGCAGGATGNCTCCACTCAAACCAGTTNGGATATCCATCNTTATCNTTNTCTCTCCACCTTACNCCTTGNAACTGNTCTTGNGTAAACCTNGACCAGCGNAGNGTGTAGAANGTNCTCTGNGTAAGAGAATGATTTAGCTCAACATTGTACCTNTATGTATCTCGGAAAAGTTCATTNCTTCCTTCATCCCANTACAAGTATGTAGGNTTAAATGCCTGCCTATGATTTGCNACCTGCCAATAGGAACCATGAAAACGAAGNTTNCTNGAATATTTATAACTNAGTTTNGCAAACACATCCCAGGTATTATCAAAACCAAAGCCACGAAANCCNGCAACATCATCCCAAGGNTAAACNACATTCTTCTTNTTCTCCTGNANAACATCAAGNTCAAGGTCAGATTCATTCANAAAGTATTTTGGACCAGAATATACTTTATCATCAAACTCATAGACACTGTACTTGTCNTGNGTTGTATACTGNCCAGAGANCCANAAGGTTANTTTNGGTATACCAATTATNGGGCCACCAACACCAAAATTGTAGTCATTATAGCCACGATTTAAATCNTAATTATTTGTTTCAAGATCATTTCCAAGNGCAGAATTGATGGCTGCACCAACATCGCTNGTCTCATATCNGAAATGATATTCAATTTCACTTCCNCCAGCNGCTGTATGCCAATTAGACACNGCNGACTGCGCATCACCATATTCAGCATTGAANCCACCAGGCTGCCAGTCAAATTGCCTAACTGCAAANAGATTAAGCCTAGTACCNGANCCNATTGACCCAAANATAGGATTTCTTAGGTACATNCCGTCCATCATNTAGGCAATNTCACCAGANCTNCCTCCTTTAACATGNATCTCCTCAATACCGCGTTCTTCATGGTCGGGCACTGACTTGGTCCTACTCTCTACCTTGACCACACCAGATTGAAGAGTATACAATTCACTAAGGTCTCTAATTGGAAGGGATTGAATGGCCTCTTTATCTACCGTAATCTTTTTTGACGTAGTTCCCTTTTCCACTAGTGGTCGTGTTCCAACCACTTGAACCTCATCACCCTCCACTGCAGCAACAGGCAATTTAAAGTTAAGCCATACGGTCTGATCCATTATCACATCGACATTCGTAATGGTCTGTTTCTGATACCCCATCATTTGAACGACTACTTCATAATCTCCTACTGGAATATTTAATATAATATAATTCCCTTCCATATCAGCAGCTGCACCAACTCCAACAACAGGGACATAAATATTCGCCCCCGGAAGAGGTGCGCCATCAGCATCAGTAACCTTTCCTCTTATCGTTCCATCAGTGCCTGCAAATATTATACCGATGGAAAAGAAAGTACTGAAAATAAAACGATGCATCATTCGGCCAACTCCCTCATATCCAATGTGTGAATCCCACTCTGAGTACTAATATAGAATGGATCAAAATCAAATTCAGACCGATCGCCAATATCTTTCAGGGTTACGGTTTTTACAGGATTTGTAAGTTTTTTAAAAACATTATTCTCTGCATCTATGTCAACTGTTGTCAGTTCGATACGGTTCAGGCCAACCCATGCCTGATTGGTAGTATCTAAATAACTACTATTTTGAGTGTAATCCGAATCATAAGGATGCTCAGTCCAACGAATGTATACCTCACTCTTTACAAGACCCTTATTCTTTGCCAACCAAGAAATTGTTTTCTGTCCAAAGTCAACGCCACTCCCTACCATTGTCATGGTTAAATCTTGCGTAACCTTGAAACAGTCAGAGAATGTAGTGTCTGGTGCTGGCTGTTCCATGCTCGACCTATGACCTGCAGGTACCACAACGCTTGTCGACTCCACCCTGTATGATTTTTCAATGAAGTAGACTGCAATTTCCGTTGTATCATAGTAAGCAGTGTCTACCATCTCTCCATCTCTAAGGTATCCATTGGAAGTATAATAGAGAACCTCGCTTTCTAAATTTCTTTTATGCCAAAAACCATCTTCAATATCATTCGGGCTAAAATAAAAACCAACTGGTAGAAAGTAAGAGGGGTATACGATTTGATTTAAATGTCTTGGCTCATGAAATATGTGATAATTATAGAATCTCTCTGTCTGACCACCCGCTGTCCTAGACCATTCAGATTTGGTTATGTAATAATCATCCGGCGAAAGCGAAGCGCCTGCATCATTAACATGTCCAACCTTCTCTCTGGTAAAAAGAGTAACCAATGAATCAACATCATCAGCATATTGTTGTTTGAGATCATAAAAATCAATCTCTTCAATGACATCTAGATAAGTAGTACCCCACCTATCGGTCACATCATCGCCAAGTTGAATATCCAGCATTACCATTGGATTAGCAGGGTCTGTCCAGTCAACCAACAAATTATTTGGTTTATCTCCAGTGAGATATAGCAAGGTATCAACTGACCCATCAGAATTGTTATCTTTTAGTGAGTATTCCTCTTCTTCATCAAAAACATTGTTGCCTCGATCGACAAATGAATCGCCTTCAGTGTAATCCCCAGAAGCATCCAGGTCTTCATACAGTTCCGCGTCATCCCATTTATTATTACAATTGCGATCTTGATAAGGCTCGTTGAGATCGTAGGTCCCTGAAGAATCTATGTCATAATAGGGCTCATGAGGATCCCAGAAACCATTTCCTCTATCCAAAAATTCATATGCGACAGAAATAGTGTCATTTCCATCAAAATCCTGAATTACATCATCGCCGGCGTCATACTCGCCATTATTATTGTTATCACTATATTCATATAATACTTCATAGACCCCGTCACCATTATAGTCCTGACCTTCAGTCTCTGACGCATCCCATCTACCATTATCATTGCAATCGGTATTTATTCTAAAAACTAGCGAGTCATCGCTTAACTGCTGTTTGATAAATTCAAAAGTATTTAAAAATCTTATTGGGTCATCTGATATGAATACATAGTCAGTATCATTCCACTCCGATGAGTCAACAAACAATAAACCATTATCAATAAATGGAGTATCTACGATTGCCCAATATGCACTAACGTCAAATGTGTCATTGTAATAAAGCATCGTGTCTGAAACAACCCAGTCTGAATTGACCAATTTATATCTCTGAAGAGATGGCTCAGCCTCTAAGTTCCACTCAAGCCTCTCAAGATTCTTAAATGGAGTAGAGGTCATTAAAACTGAGTCATAAACAACTGAATCTGCAACAGAAAGTGTGTCTATGTAGTTACGCTGTGTAAACTCTGCCTCGTCACTTTCTGTCATTGATACCAAATGATCCGGAAATGTTCTAAAGCTCATTGTCGTTGGGTCTTCTCCAAAAAGATTGTAATAATCNAGATAAGTAGCGTAGTTGGCCATAAGNTTAGGATTATAACGAAAGTAAGAAGCATTTACATCATTNTCAAAATCATAGAAATAATCTGCTACTGCNCCTTGATTACTACCAAGGCTTTGGTCTAGAGTATTGGTGTAACTAGTTTCANTAGTTTGCNCTGACTCTTCCTCNTTGAGAAAATCGCAAGCACCAATGATAAATGGCATGCTNGNTANAANTAAAATATGTAGAATTTGTTTTTTCATCAATTTAATTACAAGTTCAGCCCTAGATTTGAGTAATGAATATAACCCTTTGACCCTGAAATATCTCTGCAAATTTTAAAAACACAACCTTACAATTAAAAATACTAAACTCATTAAGCTAATACTTATTCCTTTTGTTTCAATCATTAGCGCCGACCTTGCCTCTCCTACCCCATTCAAGACAAAGCAACCAAATGGCTTAGANTTGATCATTCAAAATCGTGGCAACCATCTACAAGGATGGCACGAATACGANGGGTGGACNGTATTGAAGAATGNAAATAATTGGTGGGTGTATGCATCAGGCAACGATGGACATGCTCTAATTTCATCAAATTTAAGAGTCGGCATTGAACGGCCNGATGAAGGCTCCGTAATAATCCAAAAAGGTATTCGTCCAGAAAAACGGGTACTCATTGATGATGCTCCCATCCCTAANCTTAGCGCCACACGTACAGATACCTTCCATGTCCCTTTGATATTGATAGAATACCCTGATGCCAATGCAACATTTGAACCGGAAGATATCGATATGATCATGAACCAAGAGGGTTATACTCATTTAGACTATGACAACACAGGCAGCTTTAGAGATTTCTATCAGGAAATATCGTATGGTAATTTTCTACCTGTTGCTGAGGTTTCAGAATGGTTTATGGCATCAAATGGTCATGACTATTACTCCTACAACAATGGATATACCAGGGTCCGAGAATTAGTAAGAGAAGTTGTTGACATGCTAGAAGAGTCTGGATTTGACTGGTCAACNTTTGATAATGACAATGATGGCTATGTAGATGCACTCAACCTGATCCATCAAGGTGCTGGTGCAGAAGAGGGAGATTATTCAAATATCTGGTCACACAAATCAAGTCTTGGAAATTTAGCTGTTAATTACGATGGNGTAATTATTAATAGTTACAATATTAGTCCAGAAATACAAAACGGTAATCTGGTTGCCATTGGTGTCTTGGCACATGAATTTGGCCATGCACTGGGTCTGCCAGACCTTTATGACACAGACTACAGTTCTAGCGGCTCAGGCAAACTAGCTTTAATGGCTAGCGGNTCCTGGGGGACTAGCAACAACTCTCCTTGGTACCCTGCAACCATGATAGGATGGTGTAAAAATCAATTAGGNTGGATAGATGTAGTAGANATCANTGANGACCAAGATGCAGTTTCCATCCAACAAACATACTCAAATAATACAGTTTATCGTGTAAACCACTCTCAAATAGAAGAAGAATATTGGTACATAGAGAACAGACAAAAAGTAGGGTCNGACACCCTTATGCCAACTGCAGGATTAACCATATGGCATATCAATGATGATATAGCCCAAGGCTGGGCACCAAATAATGATGAACCATATTATGGAGTAGGTCTTGAACAAGCTGATGGGATGTTTGCCCTTGAAAACGGNGGNCCTAGTAATGGTGCCGATGTATTTCCNGGTGACTCTGANAATAGAGAATTCAGTAATTCTTCAAGCCCTAATACAACCAGCCTTTATGGCGAAGCCTCTATGCTTCGGATAGACAATATTTCTGACCCTGGCGAATTCATGTCATTTGATGTAGAGTATAATGAAATAATCCTAGCAACTGCATCATTAAATGATGGTGGAGGCAATGCNTACGGCGAAGGCGTTATATCAATGGGCATGGAAAATGAATTTGAACTAAATCAATTACAATTTGAATTAGATTTTTCACCTTCATATGTTGAGATAACAGGAGTAACAGCTTTAGAAAGAACAACCTTTGANTCAGNTATAATTGAAAACAATGTGGTAACCTTGGTGAACCCCATTATTTCACCTGGAACTGGCAATATTATCAATCTTCAATTATTCAATAATGTNGGTATTGGAACTGAAGTATTGGTCAGTTATAATATGTGCATTGCCTATACTTCTGATGGCAGTGAAGTAGGCATAGCCATACAAGACAATGCTAATTATCNAGTCCAGGCAGTTGACCAATATTACATGGTTCAAAGTGGTACCGGAACAATTGGCGGAGGTGCTTCCTATTCTGTGTCACTNGTCAANACGGTTCCTATAGCCTTAACTATGTTTCAATTGTCCAATACTCCTGAAATACTGACTCCAAGTGCTGAGCCATTCAATGATATNAACAACAATGGTGANTATGATNCTGGTGAACCATTTACTGATTGGAATCAAAATGACCAATGGTCTCCAATCATAGAACCAATAGACCTATCAGATGATTGGGACATTGATNTTTCTGTGGCAGGAAATAATCTGATTATTGGAATCTCTAATTGGGATGAACCACTTGAGCCTGCTGCACACGAATTATTCAAGGTAAATTGCATGGTCAACGATCAGGCAGAATTAAATGATATCACCACAATATCAACAAGCGTGGCNTTNATTTTAGATGCTTGGGGGAACAACGGTGTTCCTTTTATCAATGTTAATGGTACAGTTACTATTAATGGAGTATTAACATCAGATGAAGATTCCAATGAAGTACCAGAAAATTTTTCAATTGATGAAGTTTACCCTAACCCATTTAACCCTANAACAGCTATCTCATTTTCTGTACCNTCAATAAATACACAACNTGTATCCATAAAAGTCTTCGATATGTCTGGTAAACTAACAACNACTCTAGTAAATGAAAAAAAATTTGAAGTCGGAAGGCATANGGTNAATTGGAANNCAAATGGTNTAGCAACNGGAATCTATTTTATAGAATTTAAAGCAGGGATGANAAGGCAGGTAAAAAAGGTAACGTTAATAAAATAATTCTATGCAGACTTTCTATTTTTTCCACCTTTNAAAATAGGCTCTTTCCCATTGAGTATCATATCCTTAGTAATGACTACTCTTTCAACTCCATCCATATCAGGGATTTGATACATTAGCTCCATCAAGTTTTCTTCCATCACAGAACGTAGAGCCCTAGCACCTGCTTTCTTTTTTATAGCCAGTTTGACTATTTCTTTTAGTGCATTATCTTGGAATTCTAAAAGAACNCCCTCTAATAAAAATAATTTTTGATATTGTTTTATGATTGAGTTTTTTGGTTCAGTCAATACTCGCAGCAAATCGCTTTCATCAAGAATATCCAGTGTACTTATTATTGGTAGTCGACCCACNAGTTCAGGTATCATGCCAAATGTTATTAGATCCTCTTGTCTTACATCTTCAAAAATAGAATCCTCATTCTTTTTAAACTCTTTATTTTTTGTTCCAAAACCAAGCTCGCCCTTACCAACCCTCCTTGAAACAATATCTTCAAGTCCAGAAAAGGACCCTCCGCATATAAAAAGTATGTTCGAAGTGTCAATTTGAATTAAACTTTGCTCTGGATGCTTCCTTCCNCCTTTCGGAGGTATGCTTGCAATTGTACCCTCAATTATCTTCAACAATGCCTGCTGAACTCCNTCNCCACTGACATCACGNGTTATTGANGTNCTAGCACTTTTTCTTCCAACTTTATCAATCTCNTCAATGTATATGATNCCNTTTTCTGCAGCACCAATATTATAATTTGAGACTTGGAGTAAACGAACAAGNATATTTTCCACATCTTCCCCAACATAACCAGCCTCAGTCAAGGTTGTTGCATCTGCTATGGCAAACGGTACAGAAAGAAATGATGCCAATCTTTGAGCGATCAATGTCTTGCCCGTACCAGTTGGGCCGATGATCAATATATTACTCTTATCTAATTCAATATCAGAAGAATATGATTGATGAATTATACGCTTNTAATGATTNTAGACTGCAACCGAGATTGATTTTTTTGCCNTATCTTGACCTATAACGTGGCCATCTAAGTACGACTTGATCTTTGAAGGTTTTTGGAGAGTCACCTTGAACCCTGATTTGGGATGATCATTATCAACATCCANGTTNATCTCAGGCTCTTTCCCNTTTTTAATGNTATTCATTTTCTCTTNGTAAGNATTGTATCNATNAGACCATAACTTTTNGCTTCTTTGGAAGTCAGATAATTATCTCGATCTGTATCAGTCTCTATCTTCTTAATTGTCTGACCGGTATTCTTAGCAAGAATTGTATTCAATTGTTTTTTCATTCTCAATATTTCTTCAGCCTGAATCTCAATATCAGTGGCTTGCCCCTCTGCTCCACCCATCGGCTGGTGAATCATAATCCTAGAATTTGGCAATGCAGACCTTTTACCTTTAGCTCCACCCGATAACAAGAATGCACCCATGCTAGCAGCCTGCCCTAAGCATATGGTTGCAACATCNGGTTTAATGTATTGCATGGTGTCGTAAATACCCATTCCTGAGGTTATGACACCACCTGGTGAATTGATATATAGATTAATATCTTTTTCCGAGTCTTCTGCTTCTAAGAAGAGTAACTGTGCTATGATAAGTGAGGCCATCGAGTCATGGATCGGTGTTCCAAGAAAAACTATTCTCTCTTTTAGAAGTCTTGAGAATATATCGAACGCACGCTCTGAGCGACCTGTTTGCTCTACAACTATCGGAACAAGTTGATTTAATATTTTTTCTTCAATGTTCATTCTCTTGTCCTCGCAGATCTTTTGTTTGCACCTCTACCTCTTTAACTTTAGCAAATTGCTCCAAGTATTCCAAGATTATCTTTTCCATCAGGCCATCCTCTAACCGTTTAAGATTGCTCGGTTTTTTATAGAATTTCTGAATCTCATTTTTTGAGGAGGGCGTATTGTCCACTAGCCTTTGTATTTCTTCCTCGACGTCTGTTTTGAGAACCTCCAAATTACCTTGGTCTATCAATTTATTTCTCAGTGAGTACCATTTTATATTTCTCTCAGCTAAGGGCATGTAATGCTCCCTAACTTTTTCATCATCCAGAGGTTCTCCATTGTTTTGTTTTTTAACATCTTCGATAAGATTAGCTAAGTAATGTTCTACCATTGAAGGAGCAAAAGATGGATTGACTTTATCAATTAATGCATCTGACAAATCTCTATCATAAGCAGTTTTGGAGCGTTCTTCAAAATTCTCTTTTATTTTTTTCTCAACATCTTTTTTCAGTGAATCAATAGAATCCAATTCAGGATTTATCTGTTTTAAGAAATCCTCATTAAGCTCTGGAAGAATCTCGCGCTCAACATTATCAACAGTTAATTCATAATCAGCGTCTCCGCCATCCTGATTAACAGGCAACCTTAATCTAGTTGAATCACCAGGCTTTAGACCGATCATCTTCTCTTTTTGATCATCAGTAAATGACCCCTTACCTACACGAAGATATTGTTTTTCAAATTTCTTTCCAATTATTGGAACNCCTGATTCATCTANNTTTTGTAANGCACATATNAAATAATCACCNTCTTCAGCTCCATCATCATANAGGATAGACATAGTTGCATTAGCCTTTCTTAATTGCATTATTGCATCTTCAATATCTTGGTCATCGTGAACATATGCAGTGCGCTGAACAGAAAGCATATTCTTCTTCATTCTGGGAAGAGACACCTCTGGCTCAATTTCAAATTCTGCAATGAACGACAAATGTTCATTCATCTGAAAATTAACATCTTTTATCTCAGCTTTGTTAACAGGGACCATTCCTTCTTGCTGAATCGCCATTAAATAATATTTTTGGAAATTAGAGTCTAAGAATTCTGCCTCAATATTCTGCTGAAATTGGCCAAGCAATCTATCTCTAGGGATCTTGCCTGAACGAAACCCTGGCATCTTGATTTTTTTACTAAACTTTCTTAACGAACCCTCAAAATCTGATTCGATTTCAGACCATTGGATGTCTATTGCAACCTCTCGAGTGTAATCGTTTAATTTTTTTGTTTTTATCTTCACTTTTATTCCTAAAAATAGCTGGCGAATTTAGGCTAGGTTTTAGTTTTGCCTAAATAAGATTTCATTTTTTTTACTAATTAGCATGATCTTGTAATTGGTACTGGGGTAGCTTTATTGATTCATAATAATATTAACTAAAAGTTCTATATCCACAATAGATATCTCACCATCGCTATTGATATCTGAAATTGATTCTGGGCATAAACCTAGCACGGAACTACTAACAATATCCGTAAGCAATAAGAGATCAATTACATTTAAATCTTCATTATTATCGACATCTCCAATTGTCCAAGTCAAGCATGCGCTTGTTGGAATTGCAACAAATGAGTGCCAACCTGCAAGTGGACTTTTTTCAATGCGCCCTGAAGAGTCTGCCGCTTGAATATAGTATTGAATGGTACCAGTATCTAATAAGGCAGGAATACCCCCAATCCAAAAATTTTCATTATCAGGTGAGTCTAGTTTGAACATTTGTTGGTCAGACCAATATTGAGAATCAAATATCCTCCAAAAAACTTTCATTGAGTCTATTATTAAAGATAACATTAATTCAAAGGACTTTATGAAACACTTTTTTCACCTTCTTGCTATATTTAACTTTGCCTTACTAGCTACAGAA
>NZWG01000044.1 GCA_002698235.1 Fidelibacterota bacterium
TATCTCACCTTCCTCATCTTTCCAGTGTCCCCAAGTCAAACCAATATATTTTTTCTTTACCTTCCTTGCTTTGAATTGATCTGCTAAGAATGAATGGGCTTCATTTGTCTTAGCTACAATCATCACACCTGATGTTTGCTTGTCTAATCGATGTACGATTCCAGGTCTAAAATCACCATTGATATCAGAAAGGTTTTTAAAATGATAGGTCAAACCATGTGCAAGAGTACCATTTCTAGCTCCAACTCCAGGATGTACTATAAGGCCAGCAGGTTTATTTATCACAATGATCCATTCATCCTCATAAATGATATTTAGATCAAGATTTTCTGGAACAAGTTTTTTGGTAATTGATTCATCAGCAGGCATCTCTATCTGAATAAGGTCCTCTAATTCTAGTGAATATCCAGTTTTGACCTTTTTACCATTTACGCGAATATGACCAGACCTGATGAAAGATTGAATATGTGAACGGCTATGCTTAACTAGATTATATACAAGGTAATGGTCCAATCGCAGACCAACATCTTGTAGCTTTTCAACAAGTAAAGTGGTGATCAAGCCGCCAGTTTATCTTCAGATGATTCCTCGATTAAAAAAGAATGGATAATAAACAAGACCATTCCTACAGTAACCGCTGAATCTGCTACATTAAAGATATACCAGTGAAAGTTGCCTACCATAATATCCAAAAAATCAACGACCTTACCATAAAACAACCTATCTGTAAGATTGCCTATTGCCCCACTCAATATTAAAGCTAGACCATATTTTACTAACGGGTGTCCATCTTTCTCCTTCCAAAGAAAACCCACTATAAAACCAGTGAGCAATATTGTCATAACAAGTAAAATATGTTTCCCTCCAGGAAAAGAGAGTCCGAAGGCCATACCGTCATTTGTAACATAAGTAAAATGGAAAACATCCTGAATAACAGGTTTGGATTCATATAGTTGGAAAGAAGTTTTAATTGCCCATTTAGACCACTGGTCAAGAGCAACAATGATTACAATAAGTCCAAAGATAGACATATCATTTTAAATATTTAGTTTCTCATTTTCCTTACACTGTACACATTTTGTCGCATTTGGCACTTCCATCATTCTCTCTTCAGGAATAAGATTACCACAAATCCTACAAACACCAAAAGTCCCATCTTCAATTCGCTCTAAAGCTTTTGTAAGATGTTTATAATAATCTGTTTCCCGGTTCATGAAATGATACCCCTTCTCTCTTTCATAGGAATCTGTTCCCGCATCTGCCATGTGTACACTGTAAACTGAGTCTTGTGATAAGCTAGCAGTTCCTCGTGTATTATGATCCAAGGTATCTTTTATCTCACCTAAATCATGCTCTACATCTTTAAGCTTAGACTGAATACTTTTTTTAAAGGATGCTAATTTTGAATTAGAATATTTTTTCGGAGGCATAACTTAATTCCTAGTTAGTTTGAATTTTTTTTAATGTAATAGAATATTGTTGGTCGTTTAATTCAACCTTATCGGTGTAGTCACCCTGACTAATCTCATCTTTGATACTAGAAGTCAAGGTTTCTAAACAAAAATACTTTTCAAATTTACCTAAAGCATCTAGTATTTGCCCATCAAAATCCCATGCAATCTCAATTCTATCTTCAACTGCAAAACCAGCATCTTTTCGCATTGATTGTACAGAACGTACGATGTCACGTACAAGACCTTCCATGATCAAATCTTCTGTTAGATCTAATGTAAGTCCAACAGTAATCCCATTTCCACTCTCTGCGGCAAAACCTTCAGCGGCCTCTGTTTCAATGAAGACATCTTCTCTATGTAGAATGTACTTATTATTACTTAGAATTAATTCACTATCCGATTGCAAAATTGATACCATTTCACCAGCGTCACCTTCGTCAAGCAAACGTCTAATTTCAGATAATCCTTTCCCATATTTTTGTCCGAGTGTTCGCAAATTAGGTTTTATTTTATAAGAAATTAACTGATCAGAATCCGTGATTCGTTCTACAGATTTAACATTCAACTCATCAAGAATAATATCCTTATTATCATCAAAAAAATCTGCAACTCCATTGTCTTCGATTGCAAAAGAGACCTTGCTAAGTGGTTGCCTTATTTTCACCTTGCACTTACTTCTTGCAGAGCGACCGAGCTCAACAAATTTTTTCAGTGAATCAACATTCTTTATAAGGTCCATATCTATCCAGGTTTCATCAGGCTCTGGAAAATCACAAAGATGGACACTATCAGCTGAGCCAGGTTCAGAATTAACAACAAGGTTCTGGTAAATGGTCTCAGAAACAAATGGAAGAACTGGAGCGATTATTCTTATCATATTTGTTAACACATGGTACAAGGTAGCATAAGCAGAATTTTTATCCTGGTCATCTTCAGATTTCCAAAATCTTCTACGATTCCTTCTAACGTACCAGTTGGATAATTCTTCAAGGAAGACCTCAAATGAACGCATAAAAAGATCAACTCTAAATTCATCCATATATGCTNCACTNTCTTTGATAAGCACATGGGTTTTAGCAATTACCCATCGATCGAGAATATTTAATTTATCTAATTCAAGCGAATTTGATNTAGGGTCAAATCCATCAACAGCAGCATAGGTAGCATAAAATGAATAGACATTCCAAAGTGTNATAAGTTTTTTACGCACCTCATCTGCAGGCCCATACCCAAACAATAGATTTTGCTCAACGTGTTGAAGCGAATACATCCACCTCATTACATCCACTCCCATCTTCTCTGCTGCATCTTCAAACCAAATNGCATTNCCCCAGCTTTTATGCATATCTCGTCCATTTTCATCCTTGACAAGNGCATGGCCCAATAANGTTTTAAAAGGAGCCTTCCCCTCAAGNTCTGCAGACATTGCTAATAAAGAGTAGAACCAATTCCTGAACTGACCTGGAAANCATTCCGTTACAAAGTCTCCAGGAAACCAATCTGCCCAATATTCCTTGTCGGAATTNTACTTCAAGGTTGAAAAAGGAACGATTCCGGCATCAAGCCAAGGATTGCCTACATCCTTGATCCTAGTTCCGATGAGACCTGTCTCAGGGTGCTTTATTTTCACCTTATCTATCCAAGGGCGATGAGGCGAATTTCCTTCANACTCTTCCCAACCATCTACAGCTAGATNTTTGAGCTCTTCTTTTGAACCTATNACAAAAAAAGACCCATCTTCAAATACCCATATGGGTANAGCAAGACCCCAAAACCTTTTTTTNGATATCATCCAATCACCCATATTATCTAACCATTCATGNTCTCTCTCNNTTCCCCAACTAGGAATCCATTCAATATCATCCACAATTTCTTTGATCTTACCACGCCAATCCATATTAATGTACCATTCATCAACTAATCTAAATACGAGTTCGTCNCCAGACCTCCAGCAATGAGGATAAACATGTGGATAATCTTCAGCATGGACAAGATAATCTCTTNCTTTTAGGTCGTTAATNATTGCATCAGTGGTTTTTTTATCAGTGGCTAACATCCCAGACAACCANCCAAATTTTTCAATAAATTTTGACTCATCATTAAGAGGNGCAATATTTANAAGGTTTTTATTTTTTCCTACNGCATGGTCTATGTCACCACANCCTGGTGCCATATGAACTATTCCNGTNCCCTCACCAGCCACNACTATATCGTTTCCAATCTTGTCCTTTCCTGGATCAATGACCTTGTGATTNTCAGCTGAATTGATACCCTTTTCTTTTANATCATCATTTACATAAGGATATCCACCAGGTTCTTGTTGAGCTTCNAGTTCATCATATGGTCCACTATATTCCCAACCAACCATTTCAATACCTTTAATGGTACCAATTTCCTCATATCCCCCTCGCTCTTTAAATATTTGAGCTAGTGTTTTTAATTTTGGAACACCATCTATCCATTGCTTCTTTTCTTTAAATTGTTTGTCTAGCCTTTGAAACTCCAGATTCTCTTTTGCAAAATAATAGATCGAACCATCTTGCGCCTTGATCTTAACATAGTCCAGGTCTTTATTTATTGCTACTACGACATTTGAGGATAGTGTCCATGGTGTCGTCGTCCAAATAAGAAGATATTCATTATCTTTACCCTTTATTGGAAACCTAACAAATACAGATCTATGTGTTACAAGTTTACGCCCCTCAATGATTTCCATTTGAGAGTATGAAGTACCAGACCGGCCACTCCATGGAACGACATCGGAACCGCGATATATCTTTCCTTCAGTCCATAGTTTTTTCAGAAAAAACCATATGGTATAATTATTCTCATCAGACATTGTATAATATGAATTATCCCAATCCATCCAATATCCGAGTCGCTTTGATTGCTCAGTTTGAATTTCTGAATATTTCTCCACACGCTCTTTACACAGACTAACAAACTTTTCTATTCCAAATTCTTCAACATCACGTTTTGATTCAAAGCCTAATTCTTTTTCAACTTCAATCTCAACCCATAATCCTTGGCAATCAAATCCATTTTGGTATCTCAATTCATAACCACACATTGATTTATAACGATTATATATATCTTTTAGAGATCTCCCCCATGCATGATGTACACCCATTGGATTATTTGCAGTGATAGGGCCGTCAATAAAGCTCCATTTCTCCTTACCTTTATTGAGTTGACGTCTTTTTTCAAATATAGAGTTCTGGTCCCAAAAATCTAGAACATCGTGCTCCGATCGAATAAAGTCAATTTTTGTATCTACTTTTTTTATGGTCATGAAATCACTTTGGAATCGATATAAATTAGAAAAGAATTTATTTAATTGATTTAAATATAGTCAGGAATGTTTTATAAATAAAAATGCCCCAAATTGGGGCATTTTTATTTATAAAACAAACTCTTGACCTATAGATTTAATGTAAAGTATCTAGAACCACCGCTTGGCTTTTTTACCAAGAGGAGTACAGTACCCTTTCCCTTAGATTTTTCAATCAAACGATTATATCTATTTATTGAATCTACTTTTTCAGTACCCACTCTTTTAATGAGATCTCCTTCGCGAATACCTTTACCATATGCCTCTCCATTAGAATCTATTCTAGTAACAACTAACCCATCTTGATCTTCGTCTATCTCATATTTTTTTCTTAGTGAACTGCTGATCTTTCTAAGTTGCAGTCCAAAATTATTTAAAGTACTCCTATCTCTCGTAGCAAATTGTTGAGGATTTTCTGGAAGTTCCTGCAGGGTCACCTTAACAGTCTTTGGTGATCCATTTCTGATAACCTTAACTCTATTTGTGGTCTCTGGTGTAGACAATGATACCACATTCTTTAGATTTGCAGTATTTGCAATTGATCTACCATTGAATTCCACTATAACATCACCCTCCTGTATTCCTGCAGCCTCAGCAGGACTATCTTTGACAACATCTGCTATTAGCGCTCCATTTCGAGTATTAATATCTAACGCATCAGCGGTCTCACTGTCTAGGTCTTGTATGATTACACCAAGCCAAGAGCGAGTAACNTAGCCTTTGTCNATNAGGTCTGACATAATACGATTTGCCATGCTTGANGGAATGGCAAAACCTACTCCACGATTTCCTTTTTCATATCCACCTGTTGCAATCGCAGTATTAATTCCAATCAATTCTCCATCCATATTTAATAGTGCTCCACCACTATTCCCNGGATTGATGGCTGCATCTGTNTGTATAAAATCCTCATAACTTCCTGAGTCCAATATATTACTTCTTCCGATTGCCGATACTATTCCAGTAGTAACAGTATGGCTTAGATTTTCTGAAAAGGGACTCCCNACTGCCATGACCCATTCTCCAACCCTAAGCTCTTCTGANTCTCCCATTTGNATATCCTCTAGTTTGTCTGCATCAATTTGAAGTATNGCGAGATCTGTTTTGGGATCNGTTCCAATAATCGTTGCTTCAAACTCTCTTTTGTCAATCAATTTTACTCTGATACCATCCATCTCATCGACCACATGATTATTCGTTAATATNTATCCTTTTTTAGAGTCNACTATAACACCAGAGCCTAATGCATTCGTCTTAAACTCACGTTGCCTTGGACCGTTGGGCTGGAAAAAAAATCCGAAATCATCAAATTGCCGCATTGAAATCACTTTATCGGTGATAATGGTCACTACGGCTGGCTTAGCCTTTTCTGCAACATCTGCAAAAGCCTTACTGAACTGCCGAACAACAGAATTTTGTGCGACCAGTGAACCAATAAATAAAATTGATAATACTATTTTCTTCATGTGTTTAATCCTATGGTGTTTACCTCTTCAAATGCCTATTTTGCAATTAGGTTCCAAAAAAAAAGCCCTGCGCTTCAATGCAGCAGGGCTTTTTTATCAATCGTTTGATTCCTACTTTAAGAAAAGCATCTTTTTTACAGCCTGAAAGTTATTAGTTTGGATAGAATAAAAGTACATACCAGTTGAAACTCTAGTACCTTTATCGTTTGTACCATTCCATATCATAGAATGATATCCAGGCTTCATGTTGCCTGACTCTATGGTCCTCACCTTTTGTCCTGCCATGTTATATACTAACAATTCAATATGACCCTCCTCAGGTAGGTCAAATCTAATTTCAGTTGAAGGATTAAAAGGATTAGGAAAATTTTGCTGCAATGAAAAATCATTGGGAATGAGCTTTACCTCAGAAGCTGCTGAACGAGTAACCTGCTGAATCAAATCACCTTTTATGCCTGCTAGATTCACATTTTCTAATTCTATAAAGCCAATATCATAGTTTGACCCTTTGAATTCAACTGGGATAGATAGATAGACATATCCACTTGGCTCAATGATTCCACCTTGGATATCTGAAACAATGACCTTCTTGGTATCTTTATCTATCATAGCTGACGATATCATTACATTACTTTGAACATCTAAAAGACGTGGTGTTTGAACCTCTATCAGCTCTGAGTCAAAGTTTAGATCAAACTCCATCCCTCTAATGGGTCCATTGTATTCGATCTGAAATTGAATACTGGATGAAGAATAATCAGATTTAAGATCGACATATGCAATCTCGCTCGGATCATGGTTCATTAGCCTTGAAACATTTGTACCAAAGATAATATCAACCATCATTATGACATCGGCAATATTGATGTTTTCATCCATGTTGACATCCACATTTCTGAACTCATCTTCTGTTGGATAGTCTTCCTCAAGAATAAAGTCAACAACGGCAAGCACATCATTTATGTCCGTGTCACTGTCAAAATCTGAATCGCCTGGGGCGTATGGAACGGTACAGGATACATTAGAGTGTCGCGACTCCAACTCTCCATAGCCATCGGTACTCCAGTATGCTGCAACATTGTAGCAATAGTCCAAATAGTTTGGACTTGCATCAAGGGTAATAAACGTATCCTGAGTAGCAACCACAAAGGTCTCAGTTCCATCATCACCAACCTCATAGACTCTGTATTCGAGCAAAACATCTTCACGGTTTTGATCTAAAGACACATTGGTATTAAAAACTGGATGTGATGGTTCATTTGGAGTGCCAGTAGATGTAAGGCCAACAGTGCTTGCAATCAGAGATTGGTCAATGCTTAAAAGGTCTTGATCAATTTCATTTGTTGAAGACATAGAGACCATTCCTCCCCCATATGACATAACCTGAGCAGCCATCATATAATCGCCTCCATAGCCGGCATCACCAAAGTTCCAATTGCCATCAAAGTAGGTTACCATATTATCAGGATAATCTAAGCCACCATCAATTCCAAAACCCTCCTCATCACTCCAATCTTCTGCATGGGTAGCGATCACATAAAAAGACCCGTCTAACCCAGAAACATTTGGATATACGGTAGCCCATCCATTCTCAGCTGTTGCCTCTTCGTCATATAACAGGTTTCCTGGCTCACCATTGACATCATCAAACACAAGTACCCTTACCGGTCCATGAGTACTATTAGGCCAAGGCCAAAAAAGATCACCCTCAGATAATATTTTCACTGATGCTGCCAGAACATCAAAGCCTCCGCCTACATCAAATCTAACGCCATGCGCTTGTCCATTTTCATAACTATCAAAGAAATAGGTTGCATTAGCCAAGACTCCATCATCATACTGAAAAGCCATTTCTTCACCATTACCTGGCGTTCTCCATTCTAGGAACACTTGTTCGTCTAATGGATGAGCATTCAAACCTCCAGGATGAGGCATGTCAGGACTTAAAACGAAGTCCTGGAGTGTAGGGTCTGCCTGGGCAAGGACCGTAACCTCCGCGGTCGTATTATAGAATCCTGAACTTGTTACTTGAATGGTATTAATGCCAACATTAAGATTCCACAATGTATACATGCCATCGGTTCCAGTCGTATCAGAGGATGAACCTGACGTCACAATGACACCATCCAATAATGCACCATTTGGGTCAGATATTGTTCCAGTTACATCACCATAAACGTATACAGGTTGGGCTGTAACATTGACAGGTACGCTCTCATAATTATCCTCTCCAGCAGCTCCTTCATATACTGAAGACACACCAAATGTGTATTCGATCTCATTATTGAGACCATAAACCGTGTATCCTGTAGTATCAAAGATAGCAGTGTTATCAACTGCACCATCTACATAAACATTATAGCCTAAAAAATCATACTGATTTCGACTTTCTCTCCCACCAGATGTAACAGAGAAATTATCTACTGCCCACCAGTTGATATTAAAGGAGTTAGCTCCATAACAACGAAACCTCACAAAAAGATTCCCTGAAAGTCCGCTAACATCGTAACTATAACTTGTAAAAGGAAAGTCCTCTACTGCATTTGAAAATTGTTCTAACTCTGTCCAAGCAAAATCAGAACCTGTTTTATATTCAACAGATAGGAATTCTTCACTGGTCACACTCCAATTATCAAAAGTGAGGTCAAACGAGATAGTTGCCTCATCTAGGGCCCCAAGAGGAATTGCAGGTGAATATAAACTTTGGTCATAATCTGTAATTGATGGATTCCAGGAGAATTGATAAGCAGGTGCAGGATTTCCAGTGAATTCATTGTAGACCCAATTACTTCCTTCATCTACTAGCCAGAGGTCTAACAGACCACCATCGTCAAATGATTCATTGTAAGGTACTCCCAGAGTATTTACACTTGGTTCAGTCCAATACAAAGATATCTCTTCATCCCAGACTTCAGCATAAACATTTGTGGGAGGAGCTGGTTCGAATGTGCTTGGAGTTGCACACACCGTCTGAGATATCTCAGACTCTCCCTCATTATACAATGCGGTTATATAATAGCAATATTCAACCCCATTACTTAAACCACCATGTGTAAAGGATAATTCTTCAGTGCAGGTCAAAACAATACCAGACTCAGCATTATAAACACGGTAACATTCAAATGTGCCACATTCTTCTGGAACATCTCTAGATAAATTATTTGACCTTGCATATCGTACAGGATTCATAGCCTGCTGAGCATAAGTATCAATATCTTCTTGTGCAAAACCAAGCTCTACCATTTTTAATTCTTCAATGGGCCAAGCAGATTTAATGGAATTAACACTAACATCATTCGTCCTATTGCCAGTAGTATTAATTGAAATTTCATAGTTGCCGGTTTGTCCACCAAAACCATCTACTACAACATAATATTGCCCTGGTTCTAGGGTGACGCCCAAAAGTGAGGACTGAAGAGAAGAAAATTCACATGTCCAGTCATCGTTATAATTGCCTGTAGAGGTGGCATTTGAGCTGTCACAATTCACATCAGCATTGGTAAAGATCTCAAGTTTTGTATCGTAGTCTGTATTTTCGGAACAAAGAGTAAAGTCATAGGTAGTTTGCTCACTGACTGTCAGGGTATATGCCACATCTTCACCCTGCGAACCAAGAACAGGCCAATTATCTCCCATACCAGTATTAGTACCTTGATGAGTGAAAGGCATTTCGTCTACAGAGTGATCACCACATCCAACATTAGAAGCTTCAGCCCAAGAAATCACATTCTCAGTATTTCCACCAAATACGTTCAGACCATATGGAGCACAAAGTTCTTCATCTTGGGAAAATATAGAAGTGTTTAGAGAAAATAAAAGTATTAAAAATGATAGCCTTAATTTCACGGTATCTCTCCTGAATGATATAATGATTTTAAAATAGTTAAACTCGAATAAAGGATGACGTACCTAAACTCATTTAAATTTAGGAACTCTTCAAAGTATTTCAACTAATTTTCTATAAACTTCTCTGAAAACTAAAGACCCAATTATTAAAACTCATTTCAGAGTTATTACCATTATAAACATAGAAAGGAAAATCTAACCTAAGGTAAANATCTTTCTCATAGAGTTTTGTATTTAGTCTGATTCCAATACCTGCATTTGCAAGATCTCTTCTTGTAAAGTATGTATTTAGTAATCCCCTATTATAATTCAAGCTAATCTTTTCTCGGTCCCAGAAAATTCCACCATCAACAAAAGCGGTAAATTCTAGATCGATGGCATCCTGATCTGCTTTTGCAATATTTTTAAACAAACTAAATTCGGTAGTACTTGATATTAGTGCCTCTGCACCTCTCTCCCCTCTGCCAACAAAACCACGTAGATTACCCTCTCCTGGCATGTGATAATGCGAGAATAAGGTTTCATTTCCATAAAATTGATCTACCAAATAATTTTTCCGTAGCATATCATTTGAACTATTACCCTCAATATTATAACCCTCTTGGCCAGGAACTCCACGGGCATCGGACCATATCTTCCCTGCTATCATTTTCTGTTTTATATTTACAATAAAATTTCTATTTAGATCTGGACGCTTTTTACTCTCTATACCTAGTACCTTTTTAAATTTAAATGAGGCTGTACCTGTCAATCGATTAAAATTCCATGTTGAATAGGGTGCAATCGCGGTTGCTGCATTTAGATCAAATTCTAGAGGTCCTTGCCCAACATTCCATGTCCAATAACCGACAGCAAGTTTTCCAGATTCATACCCCAATAGACCAGCCCTTTTCATATCATAAGCAGGTTGAACATAAAGACCAGTGGAAAAAGTATGCGTTGGAGTGCTGCCATAGACTCGGTTCCACTTTTTTTCGATCTCTGTTCCGTATTCCGTAACTCCAGGACGATCGAAGCCCCAAAAGTAAAATGTTGTCCGAGGTAAATGGTGTACCGATTGACGCCAACCACTTAGATACCAGTATAATTTTTTTGAAGTTAAGGCATAATTGACTCTGAATAAGGTACTCTCATAGGGCCCATATTTTTTATTGACACTCATCCCGGGCGCAAAGTCAGAACTATTTGAATCGTAGTAAAAATACGGAGACCACCAGTATACCATTGCATCACGAGGATTGTACCATATGCCAGGCCATTCTAACAGAAGCTTCTTCTTC
The DNA here is from genome assembly GCA_002698235.1 of Fidelibacterota bacterium. Lineage (GTDB taxonomy): Bacteria > Fidelibacterota > Marinisomatia > Marinisomatales > UBA1611 > NZWG01. Next base: position 11,378 of record NZWG01000044.1, read on the forward strand.
ATCTTGGTCGTATTATTTCTTAGATCCATGTCTAAGGTTTGTGCATCTGGATCCATTGTAACACTGACCGGTTGCTTATTGGTAGTATATCTTAGTGTATCCTGAAAACGCCATAAGTGTCCATTCCACCATGATGTTTTTACTGTTCCATCATTAAAAGAGGTCATGATCTTCATAGGCATGAATCTATCTCCTAAACTGTTAATGCCAAGTTCAATATCCCAGGAACCACTCTCATTTTTTGATCTATTGAAAAATGATATTTCATAGTCGAGTTTTCTGGTAGTATGCAACCAAGGATCAAAGAACCAGTCTAGACTTTGTTCAGTATATTCTTCAACAGCATCAATGAATCTTTGCTCATTGACATGCTTTAACTTCCACTTTTCGTAATAGTGTTGCATCGCGCCATTGTAGAGAGAATCACCAAGAACATACTTCAACTCAAACAACATTAAAGAAGGCTTTGTATATGCATTCCTACTGTATGCAGAACCACTACTGAAGAGATGAGAAGGTCTGCTGATGTTCTCATCATATCCACTTCTCATAAAACGTATTGCCCACCACTGGTCTGAATGCAGATCATTGCCAAGCGGATAATACTTTTTGGGGAATTTTTCATAGTCCTCATAAAGCCCAGTATCAAATCCATGGTCACCATATCGACTCATTAAATATTCAGTTGTCTGATTTGTCGTAAGACCTTCATCTAACCATGCTTCATCTACCTCATTATTTGCTAAAATCCCATAAAAGTATATGTGCCCATATTCATGAACAATAAGACCTTCGCTGTCTCTTCCATTCATGACCAACATTGGATATTCCATCCCACCACTCTTTATTCTGTCCGTTGTTGTAATCTGTGGATAAGGATAGTCTCCAAATTTTTTCTCAAGCCAATCAAGAGCATTGATTGAACGTTCAAGTACGACCTTGGTCCAATCTTCACCTCTATATTTATCATAAAGAACGTGGACCTTGGTTTGCCCATCTTTACTAAGTCCACCCTCGTACAACAAATCCCTTGAAGCAACCCAAGCAAAATCATGAACATCTTCAGCAATGAAAGTTACAGTTCTTCGCTCACTCTCATTTGATTCATTTAAATTTGAATTGTATATATCTAACCAAACATTATAATCTATAGATGTATCTACGGAAACGTCCTCCCAACCTGGATCACCTTCAACTACGACTCCACTAGCAGCTATTACAAATGCTTTNGGTATATCAAACTCAACGGTAAAGTCACCNAATTCACCATAGAATTCACCTTCGGCGTGAAACACATCNGCATGCCAACCTTTTTCATCGTAGACCACCATCTTTGGGTACCANTGTGCCATATTGTATTGGCCAGCATAGTATCCTGCCCGCTCGACCATCTCTCCAACATGGTGNGTCCAATTAAGNTCTATTCTNACCGTCTCACNTGGTGCNATCTTTTTNTTTAATCTTGCTTCTAGAATCGTATCATCGATNTCATATTNCTTTAGAATTGGNATCTTNTGTATCCAGGATGCTTCTTTATCAGGTAAAGCAATGGACATATCATGAATCTCAACTTTGCTCATNAAGCCATCTAATTTTTCCTTGAAATANTTTGCACGATANCCTCTGCCNGCNTTTCCGAGATATTCACGATATTTNACTGATCCAATTTGAAAGGCATTTGGGTAAAGATGCATGTATATGCGGTCAAGAGAGTCAGGCGATTGGTTCGTATATTTAATTACTGAGTTACCTGTTATTTGGCGAACAGAATCATATAAGGTTATGCTCATTTCATAATCGACCTCCTGCTGCCAATAATTATCAAGCGGGTCTGCAATTAGAGTTGCATTAACTAGAAAGAGTATGAACGAGGGAAGCAACGACCTCAGCATGAATCCTTTCAAACGGTTCAAGTAATTGATTGCTCTAGAGATATGGTTTCAGATCGTTGTAAAATACAGTCTCAGATCTTGGGCCAACATATTTCTGTCTTATATATCCATCTCTATCGATCAAGAAAGTGGTAGGCACTCCCGTGATCCTGCGTCCTGTTGCTTGGCCATACAATGCGGTTACAGATTGAGTTTCATTGGCTTCAATATCCGTGAGCAGAGTATAATTGATTCCCCACTGATCAGCAAATGCACTTATTCTTTTTGGTGGTCCAGATGTGAGTGTTACACCAACAATTTCTAATCCATCACTCTTATATTTTTCTGAAAGCTTTACAAAGTCTGGAATTTCGACACGGCAAGGTCCACACCATGTGCCCCAAAAGTTAAGTAGTACGACCTTACCCTTGAACTGGTTCATACTAACCCAATTACCCTCAAGGTCTGCAAGGGTAAAATCAGGAGCCACAGTCGCATTTGCTGCTTTTACCTTTTTATCTGTACGCGTGACCTTGGAGTTGACTTTGCTTTTATTTTCCATCTTCCGTTGAGCTGTTCCACTGTCGCAACCTAAAAAGCATAATAAGATGATGAAAAATAACTTATTTAAAAATCCAAAAATAAGATACCNATAGGTCATCAATCCTCTTTTCATTTTTTTGTCCTTTCATAGTATGATGAAAGACCCTTGCTTAAAAATTCTGCAAATCCATTGGGAACATACCCACCAGTATCTGCAATGGTTGATTCATTCTGAGGGTCTAATATAACGTAATATGGTTGGGTAGCTTGCTGATATCGTTCAAATTGCATTTGAGCGAATACCTGACTCATAGAGTCTTTCTTATCAACATAGAGCCTAGTGAGTATCATTTGATCAAGTTGCTCTTTGACCGGCTTTGTTGGAAATACTCTTCGCTCCATAACCCTACAATTTGCACAGTATACACCTGTAAAATCAATAAACAANGGCTTANCCTGTTTTTTTGCAAGTTCCAATGCCTCATCATACTGATCAATGAACCAACCCTCTTCTATCGCTATCTCATCTTCAGTTGGTGGCGGTGGAACAAGTGCTTCGATGAATTCATCTGCAAGTCTGGGCATTTTTGCGTAGTGGTATGTAGGTGCTGAGAAAAATGACATTACTACTGGATAAAGCATTAGACAGCTAAATACCAGAGCAATGAAACGTCCTTTTCCTATCTGAAAGGGTTTTATATTGTCAGCAGTTCCTACTCTGAACAGTCCTAATAGATAACCTACTAAAAGAAGACCAATAAAAATAAATAGCGCCAGAACAATATTCCTTGGTAATAAACCTAGGCCCCATTCAAGATCGGGAACCCATAAAAATTTTATCGCTGCGGCTATTTCTATGAACCCAAAAGCGATCTTTAAGGTTTCCATCCAAGAACCAGAGTTGGGCATTTTTTCTATTGCTCTTGGAAAGAGAGAGAGCGCAACAAAAGGAGCTGCAAAAACCAATCCATAGATAGTCATTCCATATACACTAGTCAAAACACTACCAGCGGTACCAGCAGCGGCAACAACTAATAGGGTCCCAACAACAGGAACGGTACAGCTAAAACTTGTGATGGCAAATGCCACACCCAAAAGGAAAGAACCTAAGTATGCACTATTAGCAGATTGCCCTGCTTTGTCTGTGGTATTAACTAAGCTCCCTGCGATATTCACATTAATGATACCAAACATCCAAAGAGCAAAGAAAATAAATAAAACTCCAAGTCCTAAATTTATCCAAGGGTCAGTAGCAATAAGATTGCCTAGATTTGCGTACTTAGATTGGGTTGCAACATCGTTCACACCCCATGAAAGAAAACCCACCACCAAACCAATTAAAACAAAAGTGCCTGCGATTCCAAGCCCATAAAATGTTGCAATCGTGTTTCGACCAATATTCTTATCCTCAGACATTTTTCCAAAGAAGGATATGATAATTGGGATCATTGGATAAACACAAGGCATTACCCAACTAAGAACTGCCCCTCCAACCGCAAGCAATAGTATATTAATCAAGGTTCTGCTATTGGAGTTGGAGCTATTTTTGTCTTTATTTGCGGTCGTACTTCCAAAAGTGATCTTGTCTGAGCGAGCATCTCCGTCTTCTACTATTACATCTATGGTTACTGTCTGGGTCAGTGGAGGATAGCACAGTCTTTCATTACAGACCATGTAGAAAAACTCAACATCCACAGAGTGAGTACCAGGATCAAGACTCCTTTTTAACCTCACAGGAAAAACAAATTCAGTATTACCCTCATGGTAATAGGTATCGGTCTCAAAACCAGGGTCAAATAAATAAAGTGGTTTTGGCTCACGAACAGGAGCGATCGCACCTACTGCAGATCCACTAATAGTGATCTCTGTTGGGAGCGGACCTTCACTTACTTCATAAATTGAATATATATGCCACTCTTTGTCCATCTCAGCAAGTATCTTTATTTCTATNACCTCACCCGCTCTGGCTGTGGCATTAACCGAAGCTGAGACGGTTACTGGATTCTCAGAGGACTGAGAAATCAGAAAGCTTAAAAAGAATGTGTATGTTATAAAGTTCTTCAATTAAGATCAGGTTATTTCGCGACGCGAAAAGTAACGGGTTTATCTTTTTAACTCAACCATTGTTTATTGATTCAATTTTATTTTTTTTATTGTCTAACATGACCATTATTTTAGATAATTCACCTTTTGCGGTATTCTTTCCACTTTCCAAAAGGATCTCAGCTGAATCAAATCTCGACCAGTGCAAACCCATTGTATCTGGCCTTATTACGAGATCTGCATCAGAAATAAGTCTCTCTTTCAACCTGTTTGATGTAATGATATCTGACCTTATCTTTATGGACCTCGCATTTGGACGTTCTAATTTTTCAAATAAATAGACACCAATATCCACAGCAACCGTGATATCACAACTCTCAACCAATGGGATTACAGGTATTGGCATGCTGACTCCACCATCAACGATCATTCTACCTCTGTCTTCAACTGGCTCCATGATACCAGGAATAGAACAGCTCTTTATCAACGCTTCAATTAGATCGCCTTTATCTATAATGACATCTTCACCTCTTTGGATATCTGTTGATACGATCTTCAGTGGAATCTTGAGTTCCTCAAATGTTTTGACTGGCACCAACATTTCCAAGACCTCTCTTAATTGGTCATTACTTATTAGTGAGCTTCTGTGTAAGCTTATCANAGCATGNACGTGATCAATGAGGCTTTTTTTTATCCCACTTGCAGAGGAATTTGATGCTCCATTTAACAGANATGTTTTTGATGACATCTCATTGAAACTTGCAGAAGACCAAATCTCTCTAAAGTGATCTTCGACCCATTTTGCATCAAGACTATATGCGTATAAAGCTCCTATCACTGCTCCAGCGCTTACGCCAGAGAGCATATCGATCTCTAATCCAACATTATCAAATTCCTGAAGNACTCCTATNTGGGCTGCTCCTCGAGCACCACCNCCACCAAGGGCAATTCCCAGTAAAGGNTTTGACACTTAATNTCTTTTTTCTAGCCTAACTTTGATCGTAACCCTTCGGTTNGGATTGTCTCGAGCATCTCTTGGAAGACTTACNATCTGGTCTATCACCTGCTCTCCCTGGATTANCTGACCAAAAACTGTATAGGATCCATTCAAATGTGGTGCATCCGCAGCACAGATAAAGAATTGACTGCCTCCGCTATTTGGGTCTGTAGATCGAGCCATAGACAAGATACCACGNTTGTGGTTTATGTCACTAAACTCGGCAGGCAAATTCCAAGANTCAGGGGTTGCCTCTACTCCGATGCCGTAATATTTTGCAGCATGCCCTCCTGTCCCATAGCTGGCTTTCTTATCGCCTTTGGTGTTAGGGTCTCCACCCTGTATCATAAAACCTGGTATCACACGGTGAAAGATCGTACCATCATAGTATCCATTTTTTGCATGCAACTTAAAGCTCTCTACATGTTTTGGCGCTGAATCTTCAAAAAATTCTACCACCATATCACCATACTCAGTTGTAATGACCGCAACTTCTCTTTTTGGTTCATCTGATTGACTGGCCTGAGACTGCTCTGAATTTTGATTTTCTTGTTCGATGTTCACTGGTTCTTCCTTTTTTGATTTTCCACAGCTCATGTTTGATAGAGCCAATGCGAGTATTGTTGGTATTATGTATTTCATTTTAAGTGTCTGCTCCCAGGTTTTTGTATTGGAATTGCAGCCAAATCGTTAGGGACCTCATCATCCCCATAACTAACTGCATTTAATTCTACGATTGAAAATTGTTTTTCACACAACGATGCGGTACCATTGCTCCTATCTACGAGCACACCAACGCCAACGACCTCTGCATCATTATCAGTTACGAGCTCCATCACCTCTTTTACCGAACCACCTGTTGTAATGACATCTTCAATGACTAGGACTCTTTCATCTTTTAATATCTCAAATCCTCTTCTTATAACCATTTTACCTTCTTTTCGCTCTGCAAAAATGGTTCTACACCCCAACTGAGTACCAACCTCAGTCCCGAGTACAATACCTCCTATGGCAGGAGATATCACTACGTCTGGCTTCATGGCTTCAAATTCATCTGCTAATATTACGGAAAAAGCAGTTAGATACTCAGGATGCTGAAGGACTTTCGCACACTGAAAGTAGGTTGCACTGTGTCTGCCTGAGGTCAATATGAAATGTCCATCCAAAAGTGCTTCAGTAGATCTAAATATCGATAGCATGTGTTCTTTATCGATCATCTATCTTAATATTTCTCTCATTTGTTCCACATAATTAGCTGCTGCAGAATGTATTGATTTTTCACTCATATCACCAACAAAACTTATGCCTCTTGAAACGTTGATAAGGCCAATGCCTGATTGATTTCCAACTCTCAGACTATGAGATAGGTCTCCTCCCTGTGCACCTACTCCAGGAATCAAAAGCGGCGATTGAGGAGCAATATCTCTTATTCTTTGCAATTCTTCCGGAGCAGTAGCCCCAACGACCATTCCCGCATTATCATTTTTGTTCAGACCACCAATAAGACGAGCTACGTGTAAATAAAATGGTTCGTCGTCAACCATCTTATCCTGCAATTCTTTTGCGGACCGATTGGAGGTCCTGCATAATATGAAAGCGCCTTTCTCTTTTCTATTTAGAAAAGGCAAAATGCTGTCACTCCCCATGTATGGATTTAGGGTCACACTGTCAAAACCAAAATGATCAAAAATACTCTTAGCATATTGATCTGCGGTATTCCCTATGTCACCTCTCTTTGCATCCGCGATCGTAATATGTTCTTTACCAATATAACTAACGATCTCTTCTAACCAGGCAAAGCCAACTGCACCCCAGCGTTCAAAGAACGCAAAGTTTGGTTTATAGGCAACCGCAAGGTCGCGTGTTGCATCGATAACCTTGAAAGAGTGATCTTTGAGGCCAGAGAGGTCATTATCACCTAAAGCCTCAGGGTTCATGTCCAGACCAACGCATAACCAAGATCGCTTTTGCTTTACAAGGCCATTGAGTCGCGAATTAAATGAAAGCATATAGTTATAATTTACCAAGAACACCAAGATCTCCACAATTCCAATTCAGATAATTTTCATTGATGTGTTTTACTATTTTACCGCCCTAAACTTGCCACATGAATCTAGATAAAACTCAACAAAAAGCTGATTCAGTTACCCAGGTCGTTGCATCAAGCGGGTCATTTCAAATTGAATTGGTAGACTATGCAGGATCCATTGATAATGAAAAACTGATCGAGGTGTCTAAATCACTAGAAAAAGAATATGGCCCCGCTGCACTTCTCACAAATAAAACCATCCAAATTTATTTTAACAGAAAAGGAACTCTGCCATTCATCGCACGAGATCAAGGCGAGATCGTAGGCTACATGATTGGCGTGCCTCTTGAAATGCTTAGCCGTGAACCCTGGGCACGACTCGATGCAAACTTCAATAAAAGCAATACAATATACACCTATGCATTTGTTGTTGAGCGAGACTCCAAAGGAACTGGATGTGCAAAGATATTAAAACGGGTCTTTTTAAATCAGACTAAAAAACAAGAGAACATACTCTATGTTACAGGCCATGTAAGAAGAGGTATTGCCGCAAGATTCAAAGGAGATATTGATATTGTAGATAAAATCGATAATTGGCAGGGAACGGGTAAAGTCTTTGAATATTATAGGAGAAGACTACACTCAGATTGATAGAGCTAAAATATTTTTATATTGCACATCTTTTAATGCCCATCATTAAAGAATTTAACCAAATCCTCTTTTTTTGATGGAGGAGTCAATAAACTAACAATAACCAGCGCGAGAATAGACAACGTAGCAGCAGGGTATGTCAGCTCTTGTAGAAAAGGGCTCAGGCTACCAAATCCTGACCAAGTAGATAGGAAATAGGTCCAAATAATTGTCACGGATGCACCAGTGATAATGGATGAAACTGCACCCTCTTTCGTTGCTCTTTTCCAAAGGAAAGCAGCAAGGAGCGCTGGTGTAATAGAGGTTCCATAGATATTATACGCCGTGAATGCAGCATTCAAGACCGTTTTGAACTGACTGACCAATAGAAATGCAATCATGCCTAGTACCAATACAAGTACACGACTGATCAAAAGGATCTGTTTTTCAGTTGCAAATGGATTGAGATATCGTAGATAAACATCTCTAGTAAGATTAGTTGCAGGAATCAACAAAAAGGAGTCTGCAGTAGAGACAATGATTGCCATCATAGTTGATACCAACAGAAGACCTAACACCAGTGGCAGACCTGCATATCTTGCGATTGCAGGTATTACAGACTCACTGCCTGATTGTCTAGCCTCTAATAATTCAACCGGGTCAGTAATCCCCACCTGAGCATCCGCTACAAGATCAGGGATAATACCCTTGCTTGCAGCAACTGCCCCAGTAAGACCAAGCATTGACACGACCGATTCTAAAATAACAACACCAATGATCCAGAACAGAACTGCTTTCTTTGCTGATCCTCCATCCTTTGCACTAAAGATACGTTGATACATATTCGCATCTCCCATCAGAAGCAGCATTGTAGGTACGAAAAAACTTATTGCAATGATAGGTCCTGAGATATCGCCTGTCCTCTCAGATGCCCAATTACCGAACCATTGCCACTTGCCTGCAGATTCTGCTACCAGAATGATCTCACTCATACCTCCAACATCAATGAAGAGGTAGATGAGCGCTCCTATAGTACCGATTGTCATTAAAATGCCATTGACCACATCCGTATAAACCACAGAGAACATTCCTGCTAGGACCGTGTAGGATATTGCAAACAAAGCAGTAATTGCTATCCCAGCCTCTAGCGTCACCAGACCATCCGATACCATAGACAATACCTTACCACCACCGCGAAATTGATACGAAACAATTGTGGTATATGCTATGACCGTTGTTACGGTCGCCAAGATAGCAGCGGTCTTTCCATATCTTGCCTCAAATATGTCAGGAACGGTAACTTTACCAAAGTTCCTTATTCTCTTTGTAATGAAGTAAATAAGAGCAATTCCGAGCCAAGCACCGGCGCTTGACCATAGACCCGCTAGACCATTTCGATATCCTAGACCTGCGCCACTAAAAAGAGAACCGCTCCCCATCCATGTTGCAAGCAAAGTACCAACCAGGATATACCATGGCAGAGTTCTACCTGCGACCATAAAATCTTCACTATTCTTTACCGATTTTACCTTATGAATACCTACGCCAACCAGTATGCAAAGATAAATAAGAATTCCAGATAGGTAGGCCATATTAGTCTAGAGTAGCTTATATTTGTCGATAGGGTTAATCTGTTCTACTCTTCCTTTGAAATCCTTATCATAGATCGTAGCGGTCAGCCAGTCTTTTTCATGCTCAAGCACATCAAAGTTCACTTTTTTGAACCAGATCTTATCGCTCGGATTCCATCTATACTTATTACTTTTTAAAATATCTTTTTTTATTGGGTCAAATTTAAAATGCTCTGCAAAGATCACATAATCAGGGACTAATGAATTTTTTATCAATTCGACCACTGTCCTATCTCCTTCGCTTGAATCAAAGGTCAGAAGATTGATCAAAGCATCTACGTCACTCATTGCCCGATGGGCATCAAAATAGAAACCATGCCAGTAGCATAGAAGCTCCTGTTTTGTATTGGTAAAACCTCTGGCTAACCAGTCGATATCATTTATTGAGCATGCCCAGATCTTTTTTGATGAGATTGATGAATGTCTATCAACAAATGCGCGGTCAAAGCTTGCATTATGAGCAATGATCAGATCTGATTCTAATAGCAGGTCATCAACCTTTTCCCACTTGATAGACTCGCCATCAACCATATGATTTTCAATACCTGTCAAGAGCGTTATCTCAGTACTAATATCCTCTCCTGGATCGTTGAATGATTCATATGAGCCTTCAATAGCTATGATCTTTCCAGAGGATTTTTCAAGCCTGACCGTCTTGATAGCCATCTCAATTATTTGATCATTGACTCTATCAAGGCCAGTAGTCTCGGTATCTAAAAAGGTAACATTTATACAGTTTTGATCAGTAATTAATAACTCAGGCGATGGTGGACCATATTTCTTTAATGTGATCTTATTCGCATCACCTTTTACTGATTCAATAAATGTCATTGAAGTTCTTCCCTATATTTTAGCATTTCAACTATCTCATCTCGCATGTAAGGCGTTATAATTGCATTCACTGTATCATCTTTGAGATGTGCAATCAATTGGTTGCGTATTTTAAGACCATAGAATTCCTCTAAGATATATCTGTAAAGAGACAGCTGAAGAGAATAATGATAAAAGTTACAGTCCATTACATGCCTAGTTGAACTATGAGTACCCATTTTTTGAGCATATGAGCTGGTCTCAATTTTTTTTGATGTTTTCCAATCAATAATACCATATTCACCAGTGACATTATCTTTTGCTAAAATATCCACTGTTCCTGCTATAGAAAGTTCTGTACTATAAACAATAACCTCTGAATGAACATCCATTCTCGAGCGTGATCTATATTTCTCTAACCAATCCCTTCCATTCAATGCTTTTTGATCTTTAGGCTCTATTTTTTCTTTGAACCATTCTTCGATCTCATTATGAACTCTTGTACCATATTCCGCTGTAGCAGCCCACTCCGCCATTAATGAATCAATAGTATGGTCTGCATATTTAGGATGACTCTTAACCAGTTTAGTCGCAATTCTTACAGCATCAAACCCTTCAAAAAAATGGTCTACATAAGTGGTTACACTTGTAAAGATTTCCTGAGGCTGGTCGAGCAATCTATATTCATGCAGTTCTTCATTTAAACTGATATTATTATCTAGGATATTATTCATTTAGAAGGCCTATAAATTAATATCCATGATAACGATCAGTGATGAAATTATTTTTATCCATTCATCTAAAAAATAAGATTGCAGTCATGCACAGAAAACTATCTAACTTTAGCGACTGAGATATAACCCCTATGAATAAATTAATTCTAATTAACTTATTTTTTCTAACCATCTGGAGCTGTGACGGAAAGACCATGAATAAAAGTAAAACCAAACAAAATAGATTGGCTCAATCCCAGAGCCCTTACCTCCTTCAGCATGCATCAAATCCTGTGGACTGGTTCCCATGGAGCGATGAAGCGTTTAAAAAAGCAAAAGATGAGAATAAACCTATCTTCCTTTCCATTGGCTACTCCACATGTCACTGGTGCCATGTAATGGAACATGAATCCTTTGAGGATTCAACCGTGGCTGACTTAATGAATGAAAACTTTGTAAATATAAAGGTTGACCGTGAAGAGATGCCTGAAGTTGACCATCTTTACATGTCTGTATGCCAGGCCATGACGGGAAGAGGTGGTTGGCCGCTTACAATCATCATGACCCCGGATAAAGAGCCTTTCTTTGCGGGGACCTATTTTCCAAAAACAGGACAAGGCAAAAGGCCGGGCATGCTCCAGCTGATACCTAGTCTCGCCAATGCTTGGGAAACAAAGCAAAAAGAAATTCAAAAATCGATCTCCAAGATACAAGATTATCTTATTCAAATCAATACTAGCACACCTGGAGAAGAATGGGATGAGGCAATGATAAAAGGTGCATTTACCCATTTTGCTAGCAGTTACGACCCTGATTATGGTGGTTTTGGAAGGGCACCTAAGTTTCCCTCACCTCATAATTTGATCTTGCTTTTACGTTATGGGAAATTTTATGATGACCCAAATGCATTGAAAATGGTTGATACAACATTACACTATATGAGACTAGGTGGTATGTTTGACCAGATTGGATTAGGATTTCACCGCTATTCAACAGATAAACGTTGGCTTCTTCCACATTTTGAGAAAATGCTATATGACCAGGCAATGCTTTCCCTCGCATACATAGAGGCCTATCATCTCATGGACAATGAAAGTTATGCGAGTGTGGCTCGGGAAATATTTACTTATGTACTAAGAGATATGACACATGAAGATGGTGGATTCTACTCAGCAGAAGATGCAGACAGTGAAGGAGAGGAGGGAACATTCTACGTTTGGACAGAAAATGAACTGGTAGATATACTTGGTAAAGAGAATGGTAAAATAATGGCCAAAGTATATGGCTTTAAAGATTCTGGTAACTTTCATGATGAGGCCACTGGTCAAGCCACTGGAAAAAACATACCATTTCTTTCCTTGCAGCCTCAAAAAGATCTAATTAAAAAACTTGATATTAAAGCAGATAAGTTGGACAAAATCATTAATGAATCGAGAGAGAAATTATTCAAGGTAAGAGAGAGTAGAATTCATCCACTAAAAGATGATAAGATCTTGACAGATTGGAATGGACTAATGATAGCATCCCTTGCACGTGCAGGGCAGATATTAAATGATGAGGAATATATCAATGCAGCTAAAAAGGCCGCTGAGTTTGTAAATGAAAATCTTACTAATAAAGAAGGAAAGTTGATCAAACGATATCGCCTTGGAAGTGCAGGCCTGCAGCCTCACATCGATGATTATTCATTTATGATCTGGGGACTCTTGAACTTGTATGAGGCCACTTTCAAAACTGAGTACTTTTCTAGAGCAATTGACCTAATGGAGATCATGGTCGAAGATTTCTCAGATGAGGACGGTGGGTTCTATATTGGTAGCAAAGATGCTGAAAAATTGATGGTGCGTGCAAAAGATAGTTTTGATAGCGCAATTCCATCTGGGAATTCTGTTGCAGCCATGAACCTATTTCGATTAGGGAAAATGACAGGGAATACCAAGTGGATGGGACTCGGTGAAAAAACATTAAAAGCGTTTACAGAACAGGCAAAGCAGTCACCAAATGGATTTTCTTTTATGTTAACAGCTTTCATGTTTAACCAGAAAAATTCAAAAGAATTGGTTATCGTTTCAAATGGACTTGACGAGAAAACAGAAGACGCAATTAAAAGGGTAAAAGATACCTATGCTCCAAATATGGTTACCCTATTCAAAGATATGTCAAAGCCTTCTCTTTTAGAAAAAATAGCACCTTGGACAGAGGCACATTCGCTAATGGATAATAAACCAACTTTCTATTTATGTGAGGACTTCTCATGCAAACGACCAACCACAAATATTAAAACTGTTTTAAATTACCTTAATGAGTAAATCATTNTCCAAACAAATAGGATCTGTGCTTGCTCATATTCAAGATCTAATGGATACAGTTATCCAAGGTTTACTTAAATCCTCAAAAAAGAAATCTGAAAATAAAATAGTGAGGAATATGAAAGATGCTGGAGAATCATATTATGAGACCTATGAAAGCATAAAAGGTAAAAAAGGAAAGTCATGAAAAAACTTGCACTCCACTGGCAAATAATCATCGGTCTAGTATTAGGTCTTGCATATGGCATGCTTGCCTCTAACTCAGGTTGGAGTGACTTTACATCTGACTGGGTGGCACCAATAGGAACTATATTCATCAATCTATTGAAATTGATTGCAATGCCACTAGTCCTTTCATCCTTGATCACAGGCGTAGCCTCACTCTCAGATATAAAAAAACTTAGCCGTATAGGTGGAAAGACCATTGCAATCTACATAGGCACAACCACTATTGCGGTAACTCTAGGACTTTTGACTGTAAACATGCTAAAACCAGGTGACAAGGTCCCTAATGCAATGAAAGAAAAATTACAGGTTACCTATGAAAAAGATGCACAAAAAAAAGCAGGCACAGTCAAAGAGGTCAAAGATCGTGGACCGTTACAACCAATAGTGGACATAATACCAAGCAATTTCTTTTTTGCAGCATCTAGTAATCGCAATATGCTACAAGTAGTGTTCATGGCCATTTTTATCGGAATTGGCTTAATCCAAATTCCTAAAGACCGAGGAAAGCCAATTAAAGATTTTTTTGAAAGTTTAAATGATATTGTGATCAAGCTAGTGGATATCATAATGCTTATGGCTCCATATGGTGTATTTGCACTTATTGCCCAAACGATAAACAAGGTCGCTGGAAATAATCCAAGTGAAGTTTTAGAACTTTTAGGAGCTCTCGGCTATTATATGTTTGCAGTCATAATTGGACTCTTAGCTCATGCAGCAATCACCTATATGGGCCTCTTAAAATTGATGACCCGAATGCAAATCAACACTTTTTTCAAAGGACTCGCTCCGGCACAACTTTTAGCATTTTCTACAAGCTCAAGTGGTGCAACTTTACCAGTGACGATGGAAAGATGTGAAGAAGAACTTGGAGTAAGTGAAGAGGTCTCATCTTTTGTATTACCATTAGGTGCAACCATTAACATGGATGGTACTGCATTGTACCAGGCGGTTGCAGCAGTATTTATAGCTCAAACATTGAATTTATCTTTAGATATTGGAGCCCAATTAACAATAGTTCTGACTACCGTACTTGCCAGTATCGGAACTGCAGCAGTCCCTGGAGCAGGTATAGTGATGCTGGTAATCATATTAGAAGCAGTTGGTGTGCCGAGCGCTGGAATTGCACTCATACTTGGTGTAGATCGAATTCTGGATATGGTCAGGACAACCATAAATGTTACTGGTGATGCTACAGTTGCTGTTATAATTGCTGAATCAGAAAATCAATTAAACCCACAAACGAATTAGTTTCTTTAGATCTTATAACTTGATAATTTTAAATATTATAATTGAAAGGTAAACGGGTAGGTTCTGAATTTTTTTGGATCTATAATCAATAATTGGGTGCTGTACTTCAGGTTCAAAAAACGGGCCTTTTCGTTAAATCGAATCAAGGAAGTTTGCTGTATTTGAGAGGCTCCCGTCATTCAATAAACAAAGAATGATCCCAAAAAAACAATTTACCCGTTCTTTCAATTTATTAATGTCATTATTTTGCTAATTCGAGATTGACTACCCCGAATTTTAAGCCTAACACTATCTTCTTCGTATTCTCTTTCTAGAACCTCCACTCCTTTTTGAACTTGTGAAATGATTCTTCCATCATTATACGAGAATTGCAAATCTACCGTCTTATAATTTGACTCCATCATTTGAATGATTCTTTGTTTTATATCTGATAATTTTAAATGATTTTGTGCAGATATCGTAACTGCCTCAGGAAATGAGCGTTGCAATTTTTCTATCATTTTACCATCTGATATAAGATCTACTTTATTTAGGACCTGTATGATTGGAATCTCATTTGCTCCCATTTCCTTCAGAACATCTGCAATCGTATTGACATGATCTTTTATTTGTGGCGATGAAATATCTAGGACTACTAGGATCAGGTCCGCTTCAAGTACTTCTTTTAAAGTACTCTTGAAAGATGCAACTAAATTATGTGGTAATTTCCTTATAAAACCAACCGTATCGCTAAGAAGTATCTCATGAGAAGAATCAAGATCTAGTTTTCGAATAGTTGTGTCAAGTGTGGCAAATAATTGATCTTTTATATATACCTCTGCCCCTGTAATAGCTTTAAAAAGTGTTGATTTCCCTGCGTTAGTGTATCCTACAAGGGAAACTCTAAACTCCGATTGACGCCGTATGCTTTGCGTATCACGCTCTTTCTCAATTTTTTTTAGATCCCTTTTCAATCTAGTTATTCGTGTTCTAATTAATCTTCTATCAACTTCTATCTGGGTTTCCCCCATGCCTGCACGAGTCCCAATGCCTCCCATTTGCCTTTCTAAGTGAGTCCATTGCCTAGTTAACCTGGGCAGTAAATATTCAAGATAGGCAAGATCAACTTGTGTAGTGGCCTCTTTTGTGCGAGCATGCTTTCTGAAAATATCTAATATCAGTCCACTACGATCCAATACTTTTATTTTATCTGATAGATTATGATAATTCTTTATTTGTCCAGGACTCAATTCGTCATCAAATATAATTAATTTGACATCTAATTCTTTTGCCTGTGAGATAATCTGATTTGCTTTACCCTTACCAATGAATGTAGCTGAATTTATTTTTGATACTTTCTGAGTAATCCTCCCAACTACTTCAGCACCTGCTGTTTCTGCAAGGAGTTCTAACTCATCAAGATGTTCATTGATTATCTCATCTGTTTGGCCTGATTGGATTACACCTATGATGATTGTTTTTTCATTAACAATCTCTTTTTTTTCAATCATTCAGAGTCATTTCCCTTAAGCGATTCTAATGGCCTTCCAACAACTGTTTCAGNAAGAAGAAGTATGATCGCAGCAACTAGAAAAAATTTCCAAAGCGACTTTCCATGCCTTGTTTCAGCAAATATTTTTGCAAAATTATCTTCTATTTTAAGCCATCGAATATTTTCTGAGCCAAATATACCTTCTACGTCACTTTGTTGAATGTGTTTTTGAATATATTCTTTGTAATGCAATCGTGTTGGAAACGATGTGAAGTTCTCACCATTTGAATATACTTGGTATATACCAAGTTCATTTGTACCAGTGATCATTATGCCTTCTTTATCATATTCAGGNACAATCATTTCAGTGACTCCTGAGGGAGATACTACTTCCCACTTATTAGTAAGTTTACTNTCNTCTATGGATATCCATTTATGTTCATTGATNAGAACGGCAGAAGTATTTATTTCATCTGTNCCAGAGAGAATAATTAATTTATAAAGTAATGGAACAACCACCCCTCTTATAGGTANATCATTCCATTCCAAATCTAAAAGGCTTGAAAAATAAAATACAGTTCCACTGCCTCTATGAAATTCCATAAGAAATGGATCATTATTATTAAGANCTAGATGAACTTTATGTTCTGAGTTTGGAATTACCTTTACATACTGAAATACNTCTGGTAATTCCTTTGATATATCNCGCACTTTAATATCTTGAATAATATCAGATCTTTCATATGGCATATCAGTTTCAAAAATACCTTGACCTGATTTTACTAATATTTCAGAATCTGGAAACCCAATNGTAGAAAAAAGTTCAGGGTCNTATTGACTATTAATTTTATTACCTTGAAACCACAGNACTCCTCCACCTTCTTTAAGAAATTGGTCCAAGTCTTTAATACTTTCATTTGACATAGCTGTAGGGTTATGAATTANGACGACATCTATATCATCCAAAAATAATCGACTAATATTNGGTTGGATNCTTGTATCNATCTTTAAAANTTCATTACTAGGGTCGATAGACCTTAATATCATTTCAAGCATGGCTATTTCTTTAGTATCTGANCCAATAATACTACATCTTATTTCATCCATTATGGGCATTGATNAGTACCANCTATTATCAAATTGATANTCATCTTTGGGAAGGATTATTTTACTNTCAAGAATNCCAGCCTCAATGGGGTACGCCTGAAATAAGAACTCTTTTTCCTTTTGAGATTCGAACTGAGATACAACCTGNCCAACTCTTTGTTCATTAAATAGCAANTCCAAAGGTACATTTAACTTGCTATCTTNTCCNGAGTTCTTGACTCTCGTATCAAGTTTNATCAATTGNCCNAGAGACTTTATTCGATTAGCAGGAGANACANTAAGAACNCCTATGTTNTTTTTAACTGGTTCAGGTTTTACAAAGTAAAATTTCCATTTATTAAAATCATTGATTCTTTTTAGGAATNATGAATCTGGTANATGCATCATATCACTAAAAACAACACACTCTTTTATTGGNTCAGTNAAATCATTTNCTAATAAATTATTACTAATGGTTTTCCATAAATTATCATGAGANGCAGTAGTTTTAATNGATTTAAGTGTGTTNCTCANTTCNTCATCGTTCTTGATACCTGAAAAGANTACTTTNGGAGGACANGTCTGNGAAATTGTAATGTTNGTTTTATCTCCAAAATGGGANACTANGGCCATCGCAAGATTTTTTGATTGTTCCAAATAAGATTTTTCACCNTTTTGAGAAGACATNCTGGCAGAATTATCAATCAAAATTACTAACTTGGAATCTTGCTCAGCAGAAATCCAGCCAGGCATAAAGCCTTGAGTTACAGGTTGAGCCATCATCATCACTAAACATGTTATAATTAGAATTCTTAACAACAATAAGATNAGCTTTTTAATTTTTATTTTTCGTATTGAGCTAGTCTTCAACTTTTTTATGTATTGAATAGAACTAAACTCAACNNTATTNAGTCTTAATAAATTTAATAAGTGAATTGCAATAGGAATGCTAATTGCACCTAAAAGCCAAAAAACTGAAGGAGAAAGAAAGGTCATATNAGAAAATCAGCAACTAACATTACAGATCCAGAAAAGATAGGGATGGTCAAGTTATCATTAGTTCTTAATGGAATAAGTTCTATTCCCATCGCAGCAACTGCACCAGAAAAAATAACAGCTGGTAAAAGTGATTGATTGATCAATAAAACAACAATCAATGATATAACAAGACCACATAATGTACCTGATAAAGTTTTATTCCCAATTTGTACCCTTGGAAACAATTTACCTCCCAAGGCAGCAAAGGAATCACCGATTGAAAGAAATAGCAAAGCAGCTACAGCTATAGGCATATTAAACATTATCACTGTTATGGTCCATCCGATTAAGAGCCAAGTTGCGCCAGTAATTTCACCTTTTACTTCACGATCACGAAGCATGTAAAAAAATAATGCTATAAATAATTTTGAAAAAAAAGTCCAATTATTCCTAAGATATTCCACAACTAGGGCAAATAGACTCAATACAACTAGAATGGATATCATAATAGATTTATCTTTTATAAACCATGAATAACTCAGTGGTATTAATGATGAAAGTATGTGGATAACTTTGCGAGATATTTCGTTTTTTGGAATTTTGATCAATTATTTATCATCTGGTTAAAAATATCTTTCATATCTAAAACGCTAACTGTAAGATCAATCTTCGATGGTTTTTCTAGAACCGTTTCAGCTGGAATTGATTGATCTAATACAGTATATGGTATCAAATCTTCATTTTGTCGATAAAAAACCTTTCCTAACTCAAATCCTGCCTTTTCTAGGTCTTGGATGGCTTTTTTTCTACTTAAACCGAAGAGATTTGGAACCTGAAAAAAATTAGGTGGAACTCCTAAACTAGTTGTTAAGTGCAGACCCATGCCTTTGTTCAACATGTCCCCACCTTTAGGATATTGCCATGTGACATTTCCTGATGGAACATCTGAATTGTATTCCTCATACACAGTATCTATCTCTAACCCTATTTGATCTAAAGCAAGTTCTGCACTTCGAAGCGATCTACCAATCAAATCAGGTATTGTGACCATTTTCTCAGGTTGAGCAATTTTAAGACGAACAGTTCTGCCTTCTTTCACTCTAGTATTGGGTACAGGATACTGATCAACCACAATTCCAGACTCATATGCAGTGGTAAAAAGTGTATCTGAAACTAAGCTGCGATATCCCTCAGACTCCAAAACATTTTTGGCATAATCAATTTTCTTATCAATGACATTAACCATATATCTACCAGAATTCATTCTAACATATGAGGGCATAATAAAACTATCAAAAGTGAAAATCACTAATAAACACAATCCAATAAAAGTAATTGAATAAGCAGCAAAATTTCTTATCATGACTTTTTTAACCTGACAGCAAACATCCCATCTACATTATGCATAAATGGTAGAGTACGAAGTGCACCTCTAGTATCGATCCAGGAATTAGGAACCATGGAATGAATATCATCTAAACAAAAATTATTATTTAAATTAAGGAACCTATCAACAACGTCCCAATTTTCTTCTGGCTCAATTGAACAAGTCGCATAAACAATAATCCCATTAGGATTGATGAATTTTGCGCAGTGACTCAATATATCAAATTGCTTTTTAGACATCTCTTCAATATCGCTCTTTTTCCGACGCCATCTTATATCAGGTTTTCTAGCCAACACTCCAGTACCAGTGCAGGGAGCATCAATTAACATATGATTGGTCATTGGAAAATCATCTTTTGTTGCATTCTTCACATTCCAATGTATATTTGATCTACCATGCCTATCCTGATCTTTTATTCCCATTGCGACTCTATCTTCAAAAACGTCAGATGCCAGTACTTTTCCTGAATCTCCAACTAAACTTGAAAGATAAAGTGACTTGGTACCAGGAGCTGCGCAAACATCAACCACGGTATCACCTAGCCTAGCATCTAAGCATTTGGCTACTCCAGCAGATGCTGGGTTTTGAATTGATATACCACCATTTTTAAACATTTTTGTTTGAAGAACTTTAGCAGTTCCTCCCTCAATTTTTAAAAATGACTCTGAAAAGAAATCTGCTTCAATTCCATCATTTGATAAATCGTCAATAACTTCTTGGACTGTACTATCTTGATTCTGAATACGAATAAAATTAGGTGGACTACTATTAACACTTTTAAGCATCTCGATTAATCCTTCAGAACCTAAATTTTTCTTCCACCTATCTTGAATCCAGGTTGGCATCGAATTCCATTCCGGTTCATTAGATAATGAGCTGTACCAATTTTGATCATTATTTTTTTTTATAACAAGTTTTCTAAGTACTGCATTTACAAAGCCTGCTGATTTTCGGTTAGAAATTTTATTTGCAAGTTTAACTGCTGAATCCACAGCTGCATAATCTGGTATATGGTCATCCATAAAAATTTCATAAAACCCGATTCTTAAAATTGAAAGAATTGGTCTTGCTATCTGGCTGTTTTCTTTTCCTGAAACATTCTTGATCATAAAATCGATTCTACCAGTTAAACGAATAATATCATTAACAATTGCGACTGTTCTAGAACGAACTCTAGAGTCTGGATTATATTTGGTAAATATTTTCTCAAATAATGTATCTAATTTGATTTTGTTATTAAATCGTTTTAGAATTTCAGAAGCTAAATACCTAGCATCATGTCTCATTATTCTAAAAAATCTCCAGGCTGTATTTTGAACCCTTTAAGAAAGTCGTCAACTTTCATTCTTTTTTTCCCCTCCAACTGTAACTCAAGTATCCTCAAAGCACCTTCTGCTGTTGCAATGATCAACCTATCACCTTCTGCCTCGACGACAATACCGGGACTCAACTTTATTCCTGGTTGAATACTTGTCTTAAAAACCCTCAGCCTTTTTCCTTTATAGTTGGTAGACATGCCGGGAAATGGAGTTAATCCTCTGACCCAATTATGAATTTTTTGGGATGTCCAACTCCAATTTATTTGAGTCATACTTTTTCTTATCTTCGGCGCTGGTGTTGCCAATTTAGGATTCTGTCTTATTCCACTTACCTGTCCCTCTTCTTCTATCTTATTTAATACTTCAATCATCATATTTGCACCATACTCGCATAATCGATTGCCCAAAGAAAGCATGTTATCATCGTTAAATATATCAACCTCTTTTTGCAAAAGAATATCTCCAGTGTCTACTTTTGGCTTTATTTGAAATATTGTTACACCTGATTTTTTATCACCATTCATTAGAGCCCATTGAATGGGCCCTGCACCTCTATATTTTGGTAGTAAAGAAGCATGTAGATTGAGAGCCCCATATTTAGGAATAGTAATTATTGAATCTGGAAGAATTTTATAAGCAACAACTATGAAAACATCTGGCTTTAGAATATTCAATTCACTTTTCAATTCATCTGAAAACAGATTTTGTGGCTCTATTAAAGAAATTGCATTTTCTTTTGAAAACTTCCCAACTGGAGTATAAGATAAACTTCTTCCTCTTCCAATTTGCTTTGGGGGATTTGATACAACTGCAACTAGTTCGTGATTAGATTGCATTATTGCCTTTAAGGTTGGGATGGCAAAAGCTGGATTTCCCATGAAGACCGTACGCACTATCTAATTTTCACCTCTTCTAAAGTTAAAGAACAAATCCTTTTTTGGTTGCATCTGAAGAGATAAGATCTTTTGATTTTTTTTCTAGACTCTTTAAATCTGCTTGGTATTTTATCCTTTCAATTTCACTAACTCTATCAACAATGAATACACCATTCAAATGATCCATCTCATGCTGAATCGCTCGAGCTAACAGACCATCATATTCATTTTCATGCCATTTCTCATCTACTGTCTGGAATCTCAATTTAACCTTCTCAGGTCTAAGAACATCCAAGGCAATACCAGGTAAAGAGAGACATCCCTCTTGAAATAAATCCTCACTGCCTGAAGTTTCTACAATAGTACTATTGATAAATATATGAGTGTCTTCTTCTTCCTCGGTATGNGTGATGTCGATGATAAATANATTCAAGTCGATACCAACTTGATTTGCTGCTAATCCAATACCNTCAGCTTCNTACATCGAGTCAAACATGTTATCAACAATNGAATCAAGNTTNGAAAAGTCTTTTACAGGCTCACAAACNTTTCTCAAAATAGGGTTGCCATAATGCACTACATCTAGAACTGACATTANGGTTGTTCTAACTCCTCATCTTTGAGTTTCTCNGCNAATCCTGCAATAGCAGTNCTGNTTATTGTAAGNTTAGTATTATTATCAACTTTNATTATAATTTGNNTACCTTTTTCCTTGAANCCTTGGACTACACCATAGATTCCTCCCATTGTGACAATCTTATTTCCTTTTTGAATTTCCTCTCTCATTTTTTGCTTNTCTTTCTGTCTTTTAGTCTGTGGACGAATCATAAGAAAATAAATTATAAACATTATTAAAATGAAAGGTAAGAAGGCTGCTAGCCCACCACCTTGTTGTGCTTGTCCGTANAGAAGTTCCATATATTCCTATGTTATGTTATTNTAAAAATTAGTTCACTTNAATTTGAATTTAAAGNCTGATCTCTAATGTTGTTCCTACATCATTCTCAGATNTATATACTTTTAGTTGGCCTCCATGAATATCTTCTATNATTCTNCTAGATAAGGATANNCCNAGGCCCCATCCAGCNTTTTTAGTACTAAAACCNGGTCTAAATATGTTTTTCCAATCNTTTTTAGGTATACCNCTGCCATTATCTTGAATTCTAATTTTNATATCGTCATCATATTTTCTCAATGATATACTAACTATACCATCATCTCTATCAATAGCATCAATACCATTACGAATNATATTTTCAATTGACCACGCAAGAAGAGAACCATTTGCAATAATTNTTATCCCNGGATCAATATCATTCCTTAGCATNACTTTTTTACCAAGAGATGGAAGCCTTTTATTCAAATACTCTACAATTCTTTCAATTCGCTCAGATAAATCAAATTCTTCAAAATCAGACTTAGTNCCCATTTTACTAAATCGGCGACCAATCTGNTCCAACCTTAGAAGGTCCATCTCCATTTCAGGAATAATTTCTTCAATTTTTTCTGGGTGCTCTTTTAACCAATCAACCCATCCCATTAATGCTGATACTGGAGTACCTAATTGATGAGCNGTTTCTTTTGCCATGCCAACCCAAATATGTTTTTTCTCATTATTTCTGATGAAACTAAACCCTGAAAAACCCANAAAAATAAATAAACCAATTGCCATGATTTGAATATAACCCCAAGTCTGAAGTTTTTGTACAATTGCNGAATCGCCATAATGTAANTATCCAAAATTTATTTCACCTATAGTCTCATCTTTATAAGTCAANNGAATTGGANTGTTATATTTGTCAATTATTTTCATGAAATTTTTTATTTCATTCTTTGAAATTACTTTTTCTGGTAAATTTTTCCACATTTGTGGNTTGTCNTCAGTGTCGGTTTGAATTAANGGAAATTTTACTTTTTGGATAATATTTTCGAAAATATAATCGAGGTTATTGTCATTNTCATCTTGTACTATNTTTGCTATCATTCCAGCNTAAAGTCTAACTATTGAACGNTTATCTCTGCGAAGNTGATTCACTAGAATTTGAGTATATGCTAGCAGGCCAATAACAAGAATAATNCCCATCATAAAAAGAGCAGATTTTATGTTGCCCGCATGACGATAAAGTTTCATTGATCAATTCTTTTTTGATNTTTCCANAAAANCCCACCAAGAATTACAATGACTACCAAAAATGAAAATCTAGATAATAAACGCGTTNTTTGCCATGATGCATCATCATACTCAAATACTACCTGAGAAACTCCTTTAGGAACCTCTACNGANCTTAGAATGTGATTAGTCTGATAAATAGGTGTCTNATTTCCATTGACCATNGCTATCCAACCAGGTTTATAATATATTTCTGAAAGTACCAATAAGCCTCCAGTTTCTGAATTCGCAACAAGTTCAATCCTATTTTCTTTTCGTGATTTAACTGATACCTCACCAGTTGCATTTTTTGGTACTTCAGATCCAGTATAGTTACATACAATAGCATNNTCCTTAGGATTAAAACCACTTAAGAGTGTTTCCATTANTGATTCTCTTTGAGAATTAACACTCTTGATNTGGCCTACTATCCAAGACTTTGGAAGNACATTTTTATTTTCATANAGTCCATTTATAGATTTTATTTTTTTATAATTTGNATTATTTATTTTTTTTCTTGTAATGACATATTTTACATTCAGCATATCTAAAACCTTTGGGCGACTAAAACCTCTTGCATCCATTAGATCTTGATAATGTCTAAGTTTTATTGGTCTATACCCACCGATGCTTTCAATATCCCAATAGCTNTATCTATTTGAACCCATTTCATCTGCTGGNAAAACACGGTAATGTCCAATATCCTCNACTATTTTATCAATTAAGTTATTATTCCTAAATTTTCTATCCATGTCAACTGGTGGCTTAACATCGATAAATTCAGANTTAACGATCCAAATATCAAACAAGGCTACAAAAATGACTGAATATTTAAANAACGTACGATCTATCTTTTTTTGTATCAATCCATAAATTAATGNAATTATACAAACACAAATTGAAATNGCTAAAATCAAGCCTTTATTGAANAGATCAATTCTTGCTGACCGAATTTTAGATATTGTCATAGGATCATATCTTAAATCACNAGANGTACTAAAAGAGAAAAATAGATCTCCNANCAAAAAGAANANAAGACTCAATANCAANAGGGAACCAAGAATGTAAAATATATATNTTCTTTTATGAGCATCCTNATAAACCTCNAAAAANNTATCTAAGCCTTTTGAAGCCAGAATTGGTATTGTGATGGNAAGTAGGATATATATCATTGATGGTATCCTAAATTTTGAGAAAAACGGTAAGAATNAATAAAATGGCTTATATAANNCTGAGAAAAAAGAACCAAAACCAGTTANAATTGTCAANATTGTAATTGCCCAGAAAATCTTCTCNNACCTTTCTGGNNTCTTAAGGGTAACTCCCAAAATAGCAAATATGAAAGCAACTAGACCAACATAATGCGTNGATTGTGTAAAGGGCATGAAGCCCCAATATGCACCCTCTGAAAGATTACTCGTATTTTGTAATCCAAAATGGTAAGGGAAAATAAATGATATCATTTCTTTTGGGTGAAAGGACCACTGAGTTGCATAATCCCATTTTGTACCTGTGTCAGTTTGTCCAGACTGATCAAGAACTGAAGCTGAACCTCTATTAGAGTATTCTTGAAATTTATAAATATCAACATAAGGGTCAGAAACCATNANCAAGGCTATTATAATTCCAACNACTAAACCAAAAAGAGGATANAGTGTATTTTTAGTNGAAAATGTCTTAGAATTAATTGAAGAAAAGAGTATCCATNNATANTAAAACCCNATNACCATCCANGTATAGTAGGCNACTTGAGGATGNTTGGCCCATAACTGCAAANCGGTCACCAGAGATAGTAATAGTATNCCACTTNNTNTAGGTTTATGAATAAAGTGGATTGCTGCATAAAGCACCCAAGGTATATAGGCCATTGCAAAAATTTTATTTAAATGCCCTGCNTTAATCANGCCAAAAGCATAGGGAGTAAGNGCTGAAATTAAGCTCCCAAATAAAGCAGAGCTTTTTCCTATTTTAAATAATTGAAGCAAAACAAACATGCCAATTCCTGANAAAGATAAGTAGAACCATACTTTTAAACCTGGATTGAAGAGAAGCTTNCTACGAANAAATTTTGTTGGGTCACCATTAGTATANATATAGCCACCATANGAAGGCATACCTGAAAAGAGGTTTGGATACCATTGNGGCATATCANNTTCGTCNGCAAAATAGNTGTCTCTCCACTCATTTATGGGATGCCTCTCTAACTCATCATTAGTAGTGACAATTTCACCAAAAAAAACCATCCTGAACAAAAAAAGTAAAGGTANNAATATAAGAATGATTATTTGATTNCTATTATTTTGTAAAAATTTCATTATGCTCCTCTTTCAATATTTTCAATAAGCTCCTGCCAATATTGAGCATCTGAACCTNTTGCTGTCTTCCAATGAAAAACACCTGAACCNTACATATGGGTCATAAATGGGTNATNTCCTTGATAATACAATTCGAATTCTCTAGCCATATTATCATGATAAGAATTAGTATTAAAAGAACCTAATTGATGAACNAGACATGCCTCAAAATTTATAGACTCATATTCTTTATTTCTAATAGCCTCAATGATATCATTTCCAGTATCTGGGCTTGTGATGCCAAGTAGTTTCTCAAGATATGTTGTAATTATTCTTAGAAATTGACTCTTATTAAGCCTGCTTTTACTCGCTATGAAACCAAGTCTAGTAACTTTTCGAAATAAACTGTTTTTNANTCTTTTTAAAGGTGCTGGAAAAGGTTGAAANGATTTNTTGAGCCTNNTGANTTCTTGGGTGCGAAAAAACATAAATACAACACTTGGATAATCATGTACTTTACCAAGTTTCCAATCAGGATATGGTGCACCAATAACCAAGTTCTTACTACCGTCTAGATAGCTTAAACATAGACTATCCCAATTACTCTTAAAAACATGGACGTCCGGATCAATTATCAATGAATATTCTGTCCNNGACTGCTTTAAACCAACATCAAGACCACTTGCATGTGAGATTGACCTCTGNGAANAACTCCCATCATTTTTANCTATAGATATGTTCAAGTACNTAGGGAGAAGAGTATTTAATTCTTGATCTGCACCATTCGTATTNTCAATAACTAAGAATTTTAACTTTTGTTTATTTTCAGCTTTATCATAAAGATTTTTNAATAATCTTCTNAAATGNATGCCTGANTTATAGCTAACAGAAATAATTGTAATATTTTTAATATCGCTACGAATNGTCATTTATATGNGAATAGATTTTTTTTTCAAGAGCAGCAACATTATCTGAATATTCTATAACATTTCCATTCTCACTTGTACTGATTGAAGGATCGATAAATTTTTCTACTATTTCAGAGTCCCAATCCTTCCCTAAAAAGTTAAATAATGAATCACAAACCTGAACTGGAGAGCGTAAAAGATCTTCAAAAGAACAATGGTATGTAGGGTAGCTATTATCCTCCATGAAACTAATAGCTCGTTTTGTATAGCTTTCCCATAATTCTAATCCTTGATTGATTGGCAAATTATTACGTTTATTCAACGATCTAGAGACAGAAGATGCTTTCCGNGCCATAAAAATTATTTTTAGCTTTTTTTGTAGCCCCAGTGCATCAATAGCNTCTGCCCAATGAATTGCAGTCAAACATGTTCNTGGATCTTTCCACCCCCANTTTTGATATGTTGAATTTGATTTTTCAATGACCAACTTCATTTTTCTTGACAAACTATCTATTTGTTGAATATTTGGAATATTNGGTAGGAAAGATTCNACATGATATCCAGANTTATTTAATANATGATCATTAATTTTTCTAAAATCATAATTTTCATAGAAACCTTTTGGATTTTGGTTTAATGGGCGGGGCCAAAAATTTTGATAAGTACCCATGACCACTCCGTTCATATGAAGGACTCCTGATATNGTTGATGTCCCACTCCTATGCATTCCTAATATCATTATGATCATTTATAATAACTCTTTTTAAATCCTACAATTTCAGATTTCCCAAAAATAAAGCGTCTNAAAAAAGCATAAAGAAATCCAACCCCATATCCAATAATTTGGACAGGTATTACAACTAAAAGAAATGGAAATAGCTTAGGGTCTCTTCTTCCCACTACTCCAAATAAAGATATCGTTGCTAAAGGAATAAAGAATATTGAAAGAATTTCTTGCANGGTCCATTCGATATATAACGTAAATGANATAATAATCATTGAAAANAAGCAAACTATTGAAGGAAGNAAATGGACCAACTCTAGCATATTTAAATCAATTTTACCCAAGTTTACTCTCGCAATACCCCAATTAATAACTTGCTTGGTAAATTGCTTGAGAGATGTTCTCCTTCTGTGATAAACAAGAGCATCTTTTATAAAGCATACTTTTGCTCCAGACCTATGAATTCGATTACTGTATTCTATNTCTTGTCCGTGTCTCANATCACCAAATCCGCCAATGGCCTCGTAAATACTTCTTGTAATACCCATATTATGTGTTCTNGGGTAAAATTTTGCTATCATNTTTTCACTGTGNCCTCTCATTCCACCCGTAGTGAAAAAAGAGGTCATCGAAAAGTCAATTGCTTTTTGAAGTACTGTAAAATCACCTTTTGAACCATCTGGTCCTCCACAAGCATCAAAATCATTGTCTNTATATGAANTAACNATAGTCTCAATCCATTTAGGATGAGCTTCACAGTCTGAATCNATGAATAATATAAGATCTCCGCTGCTTTTTTCTAACCCATGATTTCTTGCTGCTCCAGGGCCTTTATTNTCTTGAGTTAAATAAATTATATCAAAAANAGATNTTCCCTGCCATTCTTTTACAATTGTTTCAGTATCATCNTCTGAACCATCATCCGAGATGATACACTCAATTTTTCCCAAANGATANGTCTGCTCAGAAATGGACCTNAATAGATGAATGAGTTCATCTGCCCTATTGTAGGTAGGAGTTATGATACTTATAAAAATATTATCTTTCATTTTTTCCAGGATGNGAGGTCCCATTCCAAAAGTTNNTCTAGCGAATCCAATTCTTTTTTATAAAAAGATTTTAGAAAGCTTAATTCTTTTTCCCCCATGCTCACNGGATAAGGTCTTGAATTGACTTCTNTNTGATTNATTGNTTGAAACGGTGAAATATTTAAATATTTGGAAATACGCATCAANACTTCATCGGGTTGTATNCGCAATAAATCATTACGTAANACCAATAATTGATNATNTTGAAAGTATTTGTAAATATTTTTTATTTGTGAGGAGTAATAACCTCTATCTAAATATGAGAAAGTTTTATCCTGAATATAATCTGATGAATTGATCTTAGATTCCTCTTCAATTATAGCCTGGAAAAAAGATCTTTTTTCTCGTCCCTTGTCTCTTTCCATGTTCCAGTGTGAGAAGGCCCTATCTATAGGGTTTCTAAGAACAATAATTAATTTTATTTTAGGATTATATCTATGAATACGCGCTATTGCTTCATTCCAATACATATATATTGGAGTTGCCTCACCAATAATTTGAGTTTCATTACTAGGACTAAAATATTTATGATACTTTTTGTAGTTTGGGCTCTGACCTTTAAAATATTTGTCTTTATCAAAATAATGGACTTCTTTTTTATTTGCCATGCATATATCTGGGTGAGTTCTTAAATATGTATCTAATGCAGTTGTCCCTCCCTTTTGTGTGCCGCAAATGATGAAGTTTATTCGAGAAAATACACTATTTCCTAAAATTGACTTCATCTTATTATTTAGGAATGCCACTTATCTTCTACTTTTTTCTTGTAAAAAAATTAGAAGTATATTTTAGCCTTTAGTGCTTGATTGATTATCATTATGGAAATGTTTAATACGATTTTCATGGCCTTGATTTGTTTTAGCCATCAACTCACCCAATAATCCTATAGAGAAAAATTGTATACCTATTACAATGAGCATAACGCCAAATGTTAACAACGCCATATGTCTTGAAAAGGGCTCAAATAGAACATACTTATTATATAAGATAAAACACTCTACCATAAATCCTATTGTGAAAAAGATTATTCCAAATGAACCAAAAAGATGGAGTGGCTGCTGGGTAAACCTATTAAGAAAAAGGATGGTTATAAGATCAAAGAAACCATGAAGAAACCTAGACCCCCCATACTTTGTTTCTCCAAATTTTCTAGCTCTATGGTTTACAATAATTTCAGTTACTTTGAACTTTTTTTGTCCAGCTATTGCGGGGATAAATCGGTGTCGACCTCCATATATCTCAATAGATTTGACTACTGATTTTTTATATCCTTTTAGTCCACAGTTAAAATCATGAATTTTAACTCCTGTTACTAATCTAAGTACAAAATTAAATAGTTTTGAAGGCAATCGTTTATTTAATGGATCAAGTCTCGTTTTTTTCCATCCTGAAACAAGATCCCATCCTTGATCTAATTTATTAACAAGATTTTTAATCTCTGATGGGTCATCTTGTAGGTCTGCATCCATAGTAAGCACATAGTCACCCGAGGCAGCTTTGAAGCCCTCACTTAAGGCAGCAGACTTACCATAATTCCTATGGAACTGTATTAGTTTATAATCTGAACTTGCCAAACATAAATCTAAAAGAAATTCTGTAGAACCATCACTAGAGCCATCATCTATAAATATAATTTCCNAAGANTCAAATTTNTCTAAATTAACATTTAATTCATCGACTAAAATNGNAAGTGACTCTANTTCATTGAAAATTGGTATGACTATTGAAATNTTCATNCTAGTACTTTAATAATCTCCAGACTTTTTTCATATTTAGAAAATCTTTATTTCTTTTCCTTACATCTATATCTATTTCAATTGAATTTTTTGCATTTTCCTCATAATAATACATACCTACTAAAGCTTGTTTTTCGTCTGGAATATTTTTTTTATAAAAATCTAATACAATATCATTTTTTAATGATTGAGGCATAGCTTTAAACTTTTCTTTAAAGTTAGGCTGTGCACCCCAAATAATTTGTGTTATGTCTTTTGGTTCTAACACTTTTAAGACAGGTAAAAGTTCAGTCACTTCATCATATTGATATTGCTTATTATCAATCAAATTACGTGCTGTAATAGAGTTGTTTGTGATCCAAACAAGTAATGCTTTTCTACCAATCGGGTCACTAAATTCTAGGAAAGTACTATCCCTCTGAGACCTAAAACTAAATGGCAATTTTCCTTTTAATGAACCTTTGGATTTTAAAGTTCCTTTACCGGTACAAGAGTTGAATTCAATTAAATATTCAGAGTATGATTTTTGTGGTGTTAAATTAAATATATTACTCCCTGGGCCTGCGCACCCCATTAGCAAAAATATAGGAATAAATACTAAATGCAACATTTATTCCTAGTTTTCAGCCTGCTGCATCTTCTGAATATTGAATTTAGTTTTATTTTTTATTATTGTGTCAAGATGCCCCTGAATTGTTGAATTACCAGAATCGATACTTAAAGATTCTCTTATGTATCTAAGGGCTTCATCATATTTATTCATTTTAAAGTAGATCCAACCAATAGTGTCTAAATATGCAGCAGATTTAGGCTCAAGCTTTATGGCATTTTGGGCCAACTCCAATGCAAAATCGATATCTTTATTTCTTTCAACTAGACTATATGCATAATTATTATATGCCTGTGCATCAGTCGTGTCAGTTGCAATTAGATCAATATAGAGTTTATCGGACTCATTCCATTCTTCTGTTGAATCATAGATTAAAGCTAGATTATGTTTTGTATTTCTTGACTGAGGATAAATTGANAGTGCTTTTGATAAAAATATTTTAGANTTATCAAAATCTTTAATTTGATAATACGCTGTACCTAATAAATANTGTACTGTAAAATCTTCACTGAATTTGNCCGAATTAGGACTTAAGGCNANAATTGCGTCTTCAGGTTTCTTTCCNCTCATAGCCANAACAGCAGTATTNATAAANCCCCTAGAGTCATTGGGATGATNATCAATAATCTTTTGATTGTAAAGTATTGCATCCTCATTCTTATTCTGATTGATTAAAAGAGTAACCAAGCGATGGAGTACNTCTATATTTANGCTATCACTTTTNAGGGCAGAATATATCATTTCCAATGCCCGATCAGGTTGANNTAATTCTTCATANAGTGCACTCTTTTGAATAAAAATTTCGTCTGATTTTCCNTTGAGCTTTTCAATTTTATCAAGNATATTTAAGGATTGATCATAATGTCCATTAAATAAAGTAAGATCTTTCATCGTTTCCAGAAGNTTAATGTTATNTGGNTTTTCTTCTAGTAATAATAAACAAACTNGCTCAGCACGTTTAAAATNATTANTNGTCAATGCAATTTGAAGAGCTTGCTCAAGTCCTGAGACNGCCATNGCATTGGTCTCATAACCTTTTANATAATAATCTATTGCTNGGTNCCANTCTTTTTCTATCCTTGCTAAATCAGCAAGTGTAAAAATATAATCTATATTATCTGGTTCTAAATCAATTAACTCTTTATAGATTCTTTTCGCTTCAGGATATCTTTGCTGAGCTAAATAAATTTGGCCTAGCATCTCAAAAGCTTCTTGCTCTTTAGGGTCAAGTTCTAGTGCAATGAGTAAATGATTCTCTGCCTTATCTAATTTACCTATCCTTCTATACCCATCAGAAATTGAAACATGAATTGTCGAAGCATTAGGNTCTAACTCAATCGCATCTTGAAATTCTAGAATCGCTAATGCGTAGTTACCTTGATTCATTANAAATTCNCCNTGCATAAAATGATCAAGAGCCAGTTCTTTATCTGNTATATTATTTGCAGTCAAAATACTNAGNATGCAAACAAGGANTAACTTTTTATTGATTTTATNCAAGGTCTTNGTNNATTGCCTTGTGCACNGTGATTCCATTNCCACCCTGCTTTTTTGTNGCATACATCTCTTGGTCAGCAATCTCAATTAATTGTCTCATATTATCAGCATGAGTTGGGTATTCAGACATACCACCTGATATTGATAGCCTGGTCTCAACACCATTTAGAGAGAATTTATAGTCCGCGATTGTATCAACAATTCTTTGAGCAACTATATTAGACATTTCAGCAGTGGTATTGATTAAAATAATAGCAAACTCTTCGCCTCCATANCGAGCTACAACATCAACAGCNCGGACNTTATCNATCATGATCTTTGCAACGGTTTGNATGACATAATCTCCATATTGNTGACCTAANGTATCGTTCACTTTTTTAAANTTATCTAGATCAAACATCATNACCGCCATTTTCTGTTGNAATCTTGCGGCTCTTTGTACTTCATCATTGAATCGCTCTTTGAAAGTTTGATGATTTAATAGTCCTGAAAGNCCATCNTGTGTAGCATTTTTGTGAATTTTTTCATATTCAAATTTCCAGTGTAAAGCAGAACCAAGAACTTGACCAATTAATATAACATCAGCTAACTCTTGGCTTGAAAAAGNANTCNCTTNATTCTTTTCTAAAATTATTGANCCTCTACTCTCNCCCTCNATAATGANCGGTGCACCCAATACNGACTTATACTTATAGTCTTCTGATTCTGNAGATTTNAATCTAAACATNTTTTGATGGGTTCTTCTCCAATTACTTGTTTGAAAATAAGTACTCNAAATAACAGGCAGTCCTTGGAGNGACCCATTNGTNGGAAANTCNGNNCCCTCNATAAATTCGTCTTTATCACCATCTACTAACTTTATTNTTGAAGTNACNCCTTTATCATGNTTTCTTCGATTCTCACTCNCTTTTCTAGTTGAGATTGTAACTCTATCATAATTGAAAAATGTTCTAATTAAATACTTNAATTGATTGAAAATATTTTGNGTATCAGATTTAAAATCAAGATTTGATAAAATTTCAAGTATCAAGATNTTAGAGTCTTCTCCAACCATGTATTGCTCTAAACTTTCAAGGTTAGAAAGACTAAAAGAAACGTATTCAGATAACTGTGCAAAAAGATTGGTCTCTTTATCTGTTGCTTTATTAAAATGGTCTAANCGTGTCATNATGAATCCAGCAATATTTCCATTGATATTGATAGGACTAAAAATTGCGCACTCACTGCCACGCCAGTTCTGACCNAAAAATAAATCTGACCATTCTCTTGGATGGTCCTTTTGGTGCANTTTTTTCTTATTAGTTATATATTTTTTAACTAACTCATTGNTCAAAGANATAGAATCTGAAAATTCACTCGTNTTNCCNTTNTGAAGGGTGAAATTATTTTTATTGGGATCAATTATATAAATTGCTGAACTAGAATTCTCATTAATGGATNTNGTTGTTTGAATGACAAATTTTNTAAGGTGNTCGTAAAGTTTTTTTGGTGANGGTCTATTTAACTTTATTTCTGAAACATCATCCTTTTCTTCTATTTCAGTTTCATCATCAGCATCAGATATTACAATTTCCTCTAGAATCTTATTATACATCACTAAAATAAGAATAGTTGAAATAATGGTTAAGTATTTAAGAAATATAATGACCTTTGGTACTGAATCGGGGATAAAGAACTGAAAGAAAACGAGCAAACAAAATGCTGTTAAAGCTTTGCTAAATGATTTTATGTTTATCATTGATGACATAGTATTAGTCCTCGACAATAAAATTAGCAAGTTTGTACGGGGATTAAAAACTGTTTGCGATATTAATTAATCAATCATTCACAAATTGAATTTCATTCGAAAAATTATTTCTTTTTTCGTTTTTAGGACTATTGTCTGTTGAATCTTTCATTGAGTTGACCAAATCTTTTTTCTCATCATTATTCAAAATAGCCGCGGAAGGTGGTTTCTGAAACTGATTATCAACCAAATTCTTAGTATTCACTGTATCACCGCCTAAACTAGGCTCTACCAATTTGAAACTAATAAAAATAAACGCCATAACAAATCCTGCCATTAATGTCGCATATTTAGGTGTAAAACCAAAGACCATCTTTTCATTACCAGTCTTTTGGGGATTGTTTTTAAAAGTCTCCACATTATCTAGCAAGGCTTCATTAAAAGAGGGACTTACCTTCAATTTTGGAACTTGGTTTAGTTTTTTAATATTTTTTTTCATCGAATTAACTAATTCTCTCGAATCTTGATTGTGTTTCATATAATCTTCAAATTCCTTCCGTCTAGATAGCGGAAGTTCATTTTCTATATATTCNGATATTAAATCTTCAAATTGATAGCGATTCATCTATATGTTTACTCCTGATNTTTTTATTTTAAATCTTGTAGTTCAGCCTGGAGCTGAAGCCTTGCTCTATTTATTCTTGACTTTACTGTACCCAGAGGCACTTCTACTATATTACTTATATCATCATAAGAAAGTCCCTGTATGTCGCGCAGAATTATAACCATCTTAAAATGTTCNGGTAGATGATTAATGGCAGTTTGTATTCGATCATTGATAACTTCATTATGCAAACCTTGGTCGACATCATCTTGTANTGCAGGAATTTCATATTGACGTTCTTCTTTGCTCATTTGGCTTAAATAGGTCGTCTTTCTTCTTTTTCTTTTTCTCAANTCAGTATTTGCAAGGTTTCGAGCAATCGTATAAATCCAAGTTGAAAATTTTGCTATCTCTTTATAGTAATGTTTTTTTTCATACAATCTAAGCATTGTATCNTGAACAACATCTTCGGCCTGTTCAGANTCTCCAAGAAATTGAAAAACAAAATTAAGNAATCGATCTTTGTAACGATTAACAAGCTCAACATAGGCTCTTTCGTCACCAGATTGAAAGCGACCAATGAGTTGTTCATCTGAGTAAATGAATGCTGATTTTTTATCCAATGACATTGCCAATGAACTGTATGAGTTCTGTTTCATCTTTTGAATATGCTGATTTTTGCCTTTTATCAATATCCCCAAGAGCTTTTAAAGCNTNCTCTATTTCAATAATATTCAAACNATCTAGAAAAATTAGAAATACGNTTTTTNACTGATGGTGGTAGTGGTANATAACCACCAAAATCATTTAAAGTTCCATTTTTTAATTTATAGAATANCATTTCTTGAAATAAAGCAGTCAATGGTATAAGNAGCGATAACATCGTCTCACTTTGGGTTATTATACTCNTACCTAAGGACATTGACCTGGGATAGTCTTTTCCACCCAAAGCCAATAAGAACTCCCAACGCTGCCTATCACGTTTCCATCCTGAAAAATGTTGAACATCACCAACTTCAATATTATTTCTATCCCCAACTATTAAACAAATTTTTTCAACCTCATTATTAAGATGCATCAATGAATCACCTGCTATGTTGACCAGTAATTCTTCGACATAGGTATTAGATATTTTCCCCCTTTGCTTTATAAAATACTTGGCCCATTTCTTCATGTCATTTAAGAAGGGTGTCTGNACATCAATTTGAGGGTGATGACCTTCNATCTTNCTAAAAAATGTTGATCGTAGTGCCCAGTCATCATTAACTAAAACAATTACATGTCCTTCAATAGGTTCTTTGCAAATATTAATAAGATCCATTGAGGCTTTACCTTTTACTTTNTGAGGTTCTCTTATGATAAAGATTTTTTTATCTGCAAAAAGATCTGTAGTTGTTAGNCTGTCAATTATTTCTTTCCCACTCATATCATCTGGCAGCATCAATATTTTTTCTTTTTTTGATGGTCCAAAATACTTTTCAGATAATTTGTCTATNAACAGATGCTGTAAATAGTGGTCATTNCCCTTCAAATANTAAACAGGATAAACCACACCATTTTTTAGATTATCAATTGCCTCTTTAATCTTCATTCTTNNCGTATAAACTAGTTATGATGACTGCTANGAACGCTAAAATAAAACTAGATAACCTTTCAGTCATCATNGTCNTNAAATATGGAATATTTGCCCATANAATAGTAACTNAAAANCCCGTCAATAGTCCCATNATGACACCTTGTCGNGTAGTCTTTCTCCACCANAAAGTCATTACTAATACGGGNCCAAATGCTGAGCCCAGACCNCTCCAGGCATAACTAACGACACTAAAAATATTTCTTCCTGANACTTCCGAATATAGCGCTATTCCATAGGCAATCGCCCCTAATAAAACTATCATAGCTCTACTAATAAAAACCAATATTTTTTCTGGAATATCCTTCTTTAAATATTGATGAATAAAATCTTCAGTTATAGCAGAAGTTGATACCAATAGTTGTGAGTCAGCAGTTGACATCATTGCTGCGACTGCACCTGAGATAAATAAACCAGCAATGATTGGATGCAATAAATTACTTGCTAAGATTGGCATTGCTTGCTCAGGGTCTGTGGTTTGAAAATACTCAGGCCCAAAATAGAGCAATGCAACAACACCAACAAAGAAAGCACCTGTGATACCTGGAATTGCCCAACATATGGCAATCTTCCTTGCAATTGATACTTCGCTTGAACTCCTTATTGCCATATACCTAATTACTATATGTGGCTGCCCTAAATATCCAAGTCCCCAGCTTAATCCACCTAGAGAAAAAACCAAGGCTGCCATTCCTTCTTTCCCACTAAATACGTTCGAATTATAATTACCAAAGATCAAATGAGCATTTTTAAGTCCATCCATAATAGAAATATCTGCATTGCGTAACTCAAAATAGCCTGCAATCGGAAGAATAACCAGAGTTCCGATCATTAAGATTCCTTGAATCAAGTCTGTCCATGCGACTGCAAAGAACCCTCCCATCAAAGTATAAATTACGATGACCACTGCTCCGATTGTAATGCCCGTAGTAGGACTAAGGTCAAATAGAGAGTTAAGCACCTTTCCAGAAGCATGAAATTGAGCAGAAACATAAAAAAGGAAGAAGAATGCAATAATAAGTGCAGAGAATAATCTAATTATATTTGAATCATCTTTATACTTTCGATGTAAAAATTCAGGAATGGTAAGTGAATCGTATTTTTCAGTTTC